>NZ_CP127385.1:6181273-6487602 GCF_030378205.1 Bradyrhizobium sp. NP1 | reverse complement strand
CCAAGGGCTATTGTTTCGCCGAAGCGCTTAACCGGAAGTGTTTCAAAAATCCGGGATAGTTTGCTTCTTTTGTAACAGTTTTCGCCCTGCCGTCAACGCGCCGTTAGGCCAAGAGGGCCGGCCGGCCCTCGCTGGACGGTTTATTTCTGCGCCAATTCAACTAGATAGACAGACATGAACTCGACCCAGCGCCTGCCGGACAAGCTGACGCCGCTTCCTGCCGCACGCGATGCGTGGCTCAGCAGACTCGTGCCCGTGGCGCCGGGCGAATTGCGGCCAGCGGATGCGCTGCGCTGTATCGCAGCCGACATGCCGGCAATGCCCGGCCATCCCCGGCATGATGTCGCCTCCGTCGATGGCTGGGCGCTGCGCGCCCATGACCTGATCGGCGCCTCCGCCTACTCGCCCGTGCCACTGCCGGCGAGGCCGGCCTGGGTCGAGGCGGGCGATCGAATGCCCGATGCCTGCGACTGCGTGCTCGATGCCGACGCCGTCGATGCGACCGGCCCGATCGTCCAGGCCCTGGCGGAAGCCGCGCCGGGGCAGGGGTTGCGCCGTGCCGGCAGCGATATCGCGGCCGGCGATCGTCTCGTGGACGCCGGGCAGCGCATCCTTGCCTGCCATCTCCTGCTGGCGCGTGCGGCTGGGCGGCCGACGATTACTGCGCGCCGCCCGCGCCTTCGTATCGTCAATCTTCCCGGCGGAGCGGCGACCGCTGCTTTTGCGGCGGACCAGGCCCGTGATGCAGGCGCGGAGGTGAGCGTGATTGAGCCGTCCGCGCGCGATGCGGCCGCGATCGCCGCGGCGCTCGATGCGAGCTCCTGCGATCTCATCGCCACGGTCGGCGGCACCGGCGTTGGCCGTGGTGACGCGACCATCGCGGCGATCGGGCAATGCGGTGAAATCATCGCCCATGGCATCGCGCTGCAGCCGGGTCGCACCTCGGCGGTCGGCCTGATCGCAGGCAAACCGGTCGTCGCTTTGCCCGGCGCACCGGACCAGGCCTTTGCCGCCTGGTGGACGCTTGTTGTTCCAGCGCTCGACCGGCTGAGCGGACGGCAGCCGCGACCGACCTTTCGCCTGCCGCTGGCACGCAAGATCGCCTCAACCGTCGGCATCACCGAGATCGCGCTGCTGCAACGGCGGGACGACGCCTGGCTGCCGCTCGCCACAGGCGAGCTGCCGCTGCGGATGATCGCCCGCGCTGATGCCTGGCTGGCCATTTCCGCTGGCAGCGAGGGATTTGCTGTGGGCGCCGCGGCCGATGCCTATATGTTGCGGGAATAGTGGTCCAATTCTAACATTCGCTCGCCACTTGGGAGGCACGTTTGCGAATGTTAGAATTAAAGGACCACTAACAACTTATTGATGCTAGTGGAGCTTTGGATTTGACGTTCGCATGAGGGAATCGCGGCAAGTAGGCAGCGAACGTCAAATCCGCTCCACTAGTAGATGAGCCGCGAGATGAACCAGAATTCGGCGCCGCGAAACCGTGACGGGATCGAGCAGGAACAGTTTTTGACCATCCTGTCGCGTGAGGAGGCGCTGGCGCGCTTCGAGTCCGCTTTGTTCCCGCGTCCGGTCGCGCACGAGCATCGGCCGCTTGCCGATGCGCTCGGCCGTGCGCTCACTGAGGATGCAACGGCGCCGATCGACGTGCCGCCGTTCGACCGATCCAATGTCGACGGCTTTGCCGTGCGTGCCGCCGATCTGGCTGGCGCGAGCGAAGCAGCACCGGTGCGCTTGAAGCTGAACGACGAGGTGATCGCCTGCGGCGTGGCGCCGGCGCGCCCGGTGCTGTCCGGGACCGCAACCACGATCGCGACCGGCGGCCCGCTGCCGCGTGGCGCTGACGCGGTCGTCATGGTTGAACATACCCAGCCGGCCGGCGCGCGCGCCATCGAGGTGCGCCGCGCCGCGTCGCCCGGACAATTCGTTTCCTATGCCGGCTCCGACATCGCGCGCGGCGAGGCCGTGCTGCGCGCCGGCAGCACCATCGGCTCGCGCGAGATCGGCATGCTCGCGGCGTGCGGGATCGCACGCGTGCCCGTCGCGCGCCGGCCGCGTGTCGCGGTGATCTCGACCGGCGACGAGCTGGTCCAGCCGGGCGCATCTCTGCGGCCCGCCGCGATTTACGATTCAAATGGCGCGATTGTCGCCGCCGCGATCAACGAGAATGGCGGCGAGGCGGTCTTCTACGGCGCGGTGGCCGATGACGAGCGGGCGCTGGAGGCCGCGATGCGCAAGGCGCTTGCCGAGAGCGACATGCTGGCGCTCTCGGGAGGCACGTCGAAGGGCGCGGGCGATGTCTCCCATCGCATCGTGAACCGGCTCGGCAAGCCCGGCATCGTCGCCCATGGCGTGGCGCTCAAGCCGGGCAAGCCGCTCTGCCTTGCGGTGTGCGACGGCAAGCCGGTGGTCATTCTCCCCGGTTTTCCGACCTCGGCGATGTTCACCTTCCACGACATGATCGTGCCGGTGCTGCGGCGCATGGCTGGCCTGCCGCCGCGCACGGATGCGAAAGTCTCGGCGACGGTGCCGGTGCGTATTGCCTCCGAGCTTGGCCGCACCGAATTCGTCATGGTGTCGCTGGTCGGGGGCGCCGACGGCCTGATCGCCTATCCGACATCCAAGGGCTCGGGCGCCATCACCTCGTTCGCCCAGGCCGACGGTTTCCTGCGCATCGACGCGCTGGCCGACCAGATGCCGGCGGGCACGCACGCCGAGGTGACGCTGTTCACGCCGCATGTGCGCGTGCCCGACCTCGTCATCGTCGGCAGCCACTGCACCGGGCTTGATCTCGTGACGGCGCCGCTGGCGCGCGCCGGTCTTTCCGTGCGCTCGATCGCGGTCGGCAGCCTCGGCGGGCTCGCGGCCGCCAAGCGCGGCGAATGCGACCTCGCGCCGATCCATCTGTTCGACGACAAGACCGAGACCTACAACACGCCTTTCCTCAGCGGAGGCCTCGAACTCGTGCCGGGCTACCGCCGGATGCAGGGCATCGTGTTCCGCAAGGGTGATGCCCGCTTCGAGGGGCTGAGCGCGGAGGAAGCGGTGCGCGCGGCACTCGCCGACCCCGCCTGCATCATGGTCAACCGCAACCAGGGCGCCGGCACGCGCATCCTGATCGACCGGCTGCTTGGCGGCGCGCGGCCCGACGGCTATTTCAACCAGCCGCGTTCGCACAATGCGGTGGCGGCCGCCGTCGCGCAGCATCGCGCGGATTGGGGCATGACCATTGCGCCGGTCGCGCAGGCGGCCGGCCTCGGCTTCATCCCCTTCGCCGAGGAGCATTATGATTTTGCGCTGGTGACGGCGCGCCGGGATCGTCCCGCGGTGCAGGCATTTTTGCAATCGCTTGCGTCGGATGAGAGCCGCACCGCACTGACCGAGGCCGGCTTCCGGCCCGCTTAGCTACCGTCGAGTGCGGCGAGCCGTTCGGCTTCGGCGATGTCATCGATAGTATTGGCGTTGAAGAACGGATCGAGCGGGCCCGCTGGCCAGCTCACGGTCGCCAGCCGATAGCGCGCGGTCCAGCGGTCGATCTTCCTGACGTCTTCGACCACGAGCGCGTGGCGCAGCTCGTCGCGCAGCCGCACGCTCCACAGCCCGATCACCGGGTGGGTCTGTCCCCCTGATGACGCGACCGCAAGCGTGGCATCCTGCTCTCGCAGCGCGCGGTAAAGCCGCGCCACCAGGTCGCGCGGCAGGAACGGGCAGTCGGCGGCCGCGCTCAGCACCAGCGAGGCATCCGGCCGGTTCGCCGCGGCCCAGTCGAGCGCGGCCAGCACGCCCGCCAGCGGCCCCGGAAAGTTGGCGACGTTGTCGGCGATGACGGGCACGTCGAACGCGGCAAAGCGCGCCGGATCGCCATTGGCGTTGAGGATCAGCCCGTCGCATTGCGGCTTTAGGCGCGCGATCACGCGCTCGAGGATGGTGCGGCCGCCGATCGTGCGCATCGGCTTGTCGCCGCCGCCCATCCGCCGCGCCAGCCCGCCGGCGAGCAGCACGCCGGGAATCGGCGGCTTCGCATCCTCTGCCATTTCCTCACTCGTCACGCGCTTCGCCCTTGCGCTTGTGCCGGGCCGACTCCTCCTCGACATAGTCGAGGTCTTGGTCGTAGACGATGCGCTCGGCGCCCGACAGCGCGATGAAGCGCTTGCCCCGCGCGCGGCCGACCAGCGTCAGCCCAACCTGCCGCGCCAGATCCACGCCCCAGGCGGTGAAGCCGGAGCGTGAGACCAGGATCGGGATCCCCATCCGCACCGTCTTGATCACCATCTCCGAGGTCAGCCGTCCCGTGGTGTACATGATCTTGTCGGCGGGATCGACGCCGTGACGAAACATCCAGCCCGCGATCTTGTCGACCGCGTTGTGGCGGCCGACATCCTCGGTGTAGCAGACGGGCGTGCCCTGCTTGCACAGCACGCAGCCATGGATCGCGCCGGCCTCCAGATAGAGCGACGGCATGGTGTTGATGGCGTGCGTCATCTGGTACAGCCACGAGGTGCGCAATTCCGCCATCGGCAGCGCCACGCTCTCGACCGCTTCCATGAGGTCGCCGAACGCGGTGCCCTGGGCGCAGCCGGAGGTCTGCGTCCGCTTCTTCAACTTTGCTTCGAAATTGGTGTGATGCTCGGTGCGCACGACCACGACCTGGAGATCGTCGTCATATTCGACCTCGGTGACGATGTCGTCGTATTTCAGCATGTTCTGGTTGAGCAGGTAGCCGAGCGCAAGATATTCCGGATAGTCGCCGATCGTCATCATGGTGACGATCTCCTGGGCGTTGAGGTACAGCGTCAGCGGCCGCTCCACCGGCACCTTGATCTCGACCGGGTTGCCCGTCTGGTCCACCCCGCTGACGCGCTCGGTCAGGCGCGGGTCGTCCGGGTTGGGAACGATCAGGGGGACGGGCGCTTTCTCGATCTTCATCATATTCGCAGCATAGCATGACAAGCCCTGCAGACCGATATAATGCTTCCAGACCGGGCTATCTACGGCCGTCCTTGCGAGCGCAGCGAAGCAATCCAGAATCTGACCGTGGCGACCGTCTGGATTGCTTCGCCGCTTTGCTCCTCGCAATGACGGGAACAGGCGTTGGTTCCGCGGGAGACGTCGTTTGCGGAGTAAGAGTGAGATGAAAGTGATCGGGCTCTCGGGCTGGAGCGGCGCCGGCAAGACCACACTGTTGAAGCGCGTGCTCCCGCATCTGCTCGGCGAGGGTCTGCATGTATCCGTGATCAAGCACGCCCACCACGCCTTCGACGTCGACGTTCCGGGTAAGGATTCCTGGGTGCACCGCCAGGCCGGCGCGACCGAGGTGCTGGTGTCCTCGAGCCGGCGCTGGGCCTTGATGCATGAACTGCGCGGGGCCAACGAGCCGCGCCTGCCGGAGTTGCTCGCCAGGATGACGCCGGTCGATCTCGTCATCGTCGAGGGTTTCAAACGCGAGCCGCATCGCAAGATCGAGGTCCATCGCGCCGCCAACGGAAAGCCGTGGCTGTATCCCGACGATCCCGGCATCGTCGGGCTCGCGACCGACACCGCGGTTGAAACGACGCTGCCGGTCGCTCATCTCGACGATATCGAGGCGGTCGCCGTGCTGCTGCGGCGCTCGGCGATATCGGTCGAGGATGTCCTGGCGAAAAGCGAGGTTTAAGGTCGCGTCATGGCGCAGCTCTCGGACGATTGCTTTGCTTTCGGCGGCCCGATGATGTCGGTCGATGAAGCGGTCGACCTGATCGCTGCAAAGGTCGCCGCCGTCAAGGAGGTCGAGACCGTCGCGCTGGCCGACGCCGACGGCCGCGTGTTGGCGCACGATATCGCGGCACCGCTGCCGATCCCGCCCTTCACCAATGCCGCCGTCGACGGCTATGCGATCGCAAGCCGCGACCTTCCGCTTCAGGCCGAGCGGACATTTCCGGTGACGGGGCGCGTGCCGGCCGGCGGCGTCGCGCGGGCGCCGGTCGAACCCGGCCATGCGATGCGCATCTTCACGGGCGCGCCGATGCCCGAAGGCGCCGACACCGTGTTCATGCAGGAGGATGTTCGCATCGAAGGCGACCGCGTCGTGCTGCCCGCAGGGCTCAAGGCCGGCGCCAATGTCCGCCCGGCGGGAGAGGATATTCCGCTGGGACACGCCGCGTTGCCGGCGGGGCAGCGGCTACGACCGCAGGATGTTGCGCTTGCCGCGGCTTTCGGGCTCACTCATCTTGAGGTCAGGCGGCGCCTGCGCGTCGCGGTGTTTTCGACCGGCAACGAGATCGTCTCGCCCGGCGAGGCGCGCGGACCGGCGCAGCTCTTCGATTCCAACCGCTTCATGCTGATGACGATGTTGCGGCGGCTCGGCTGCGCGGTCGGCGATCTCGGAATCCTGCGCGATGAGCGCGCCGCGCTCGCGGATGCGCTGAAGCAGGCCGCAGGCGGCTACGATCTCATCCTGACCTCAGGCGGCGTTTCCACCGGCGAAGAGGATCACGTCAAGGCGGCGGTCGAAGCCGCAGGCTCGCTCGTGCTGTGGCGGATGGCGATCAAGCCGGGGCGGCCGGTCGCCATGGGCGTGATCGGCGGCACGCCGTTGATCGGCCTGCCGGGCAATCCGGTGGCGAGCTTCGTCACCTTCGTCCACGTGGTACGGCCGACCGTGCTGGCGCTCTCGGGTGCCCGCCAGGCGCCGCTCCTGCCGATGCCGGTTCGCGCGGCCTTCACCTATCGCAAGAAGGTCGGCCGGCGCGAATATGTCCGCGTCAGCCTGCGAAAGGCGCCTGATGGCGCGCTGGAAGCGGTGAAGTTTCCGCGCGAGGGGGCGGGGCTGTTGTCATCGCTGGTCGATACCGACGGGCTGGTCGAACTCGGCGAGCAGGTCACCCTCGTCGAGCCCGGCGCGAGCGTCGGCTTTCTGGCCTACGCAAATCTGATCTAGGTTTCTCGCCGTTGACCTCGCGGCACCGCTTCGCCATCTTGCGCCGATGACGACGACAACAAAACTCGACCTCACCGGCCTTAAATGTCCGCTGCCGGCCCTGAAGACGCGGAAGGCGCTGAAGGCGGTCGCACCGGGCGACTTCCTGGAGGTGCATTGCACCGATCCCTTGTCGGTGATCGACATCCCGAACCTGATCCGCGAGACCGGGGATGCGGTTGAAATCCGCGAGCGCAGCGAGGCGCGCATCGTGTTCCTGATCGAAAAGGCCGGCTCACAAGCACTGTCATGAGACAGGCTTTCAGCACGCCATCGAAAGCTGTTGCGCCAGACGCGTTCCGTCCATTATTCTTCAAAGCCGATGGGGATGGGGTCCCCCGACAACCGCCGCAAGGCTGATGACTCCTGCCGGGCGCTTTCGCGTCGGTAGGAGCTTGTCCAAACTCCTCCACTGGAAGCAACGGGTCCGATCGGCCGCGGCTGCCTGAAAGGGTGGACGCAAGACGCAATTGGACAAGACGCAATTGGAGGTGGGCGTGCTAAGCGGAATGATCAGCGTGGCGCTCGGAAGCGTGCTTGGAGCCATGGCGCGCTACTTCGTCTCCGGCTTCGTGGCGCGGCGCGTGGGCGAGACGTTTCCGTGGGGGACATTGCTGATCAATGTCACCGGCGCTTTCCTGATCGGCATCTTCGGCGCGCTCGCCGAGGACAAGGCCTCGGTCCTTGCGTCGCCCGATCCGTGGCTGTTCGCGGTGACCGGATTTCTCGGCTGCTACACCACCGTCTCCTCGTTCAGCCTGCAGACGCTGACGCTCGCGCGCGACGGCGAGAGCAGCCGTGCGGCGGGCTATGTGGCGCTGTCCGTGGTGCTCTGCCTCGGCGCCGTCGCGTCGGGCTTCACGCTCGCCGATATCTTGAAGTGAGCGGGACGCGATGACCTCCGCAGCGAAATCGAGCACCTGGAACACGGCGATCCTCTACGTCTGCGTCGCCGCCGGCGGCATGCTGGGCAGCCTGGCGCGCTACCTGGCGTCGCTGCTGATCCCCGCGGCGGCAGGCTTCCCGTGGGCGACACTGTTCGTCAACATCACGGGCTCCTTCATCATCGGATTCTACAGCACGCTGAGCGGCCCCGATGGCAGACTGTTTGCGAGCACGCGGCAGCGGCAGTTCGTGATGACCGGGTTCTGCGGCGGCTACACCACCTTCTCGGCGTTCAGCCTGGAGACGTTCCGCCTGCTGCACGGCGGTACGACGAAAACAGCGCTGTCATATATTGCCGTCTCGGTCGTAACTTGGCTCGTGGCCGTGTGGCTCGGCCATCGGGTGGCAAGCCGCCTCAATCGTTTGAAAGGGAGCTGACCATGCAAATCCCGAAGCAGGCGTTGTTGCTGCGCATTTTCATCGGTGAGGACGACAAATTCGGTGGCTCGCCGCTCTATGAAGCGATCGTGCTGAAGGCGCGCGAGATGCCCCTGGCGGGCGCCACGGTGCTGCGCGGACCGATGGGCTTCGGCGCATCGAGCCGGCTGCACACGACGAAGATCCTGCGGCTGTCGGAGGATTTGCCGCTGGTGATCGAGATCGTCGATGCCGAGGACAAGATCAAGGCCTTCCTCCCTGCTCTGGATGGGATGATGTCGAGCGGGCTCGTCACGCTCGAAAAGGTGCAGGTCCTGCAATATGGGACCAAGGCTCCAGCCTGATCGCGGCGCCGCGGACCGCTGCTCCATAGGAGAAATCGATCGGGCCATAGAAAAGCCAAATCGCCGCCATTGGCGGCCACATAGTTCGATCGACAGCCACATTATCGCTTAGGTTCTGATTTCTACCATTTGCCTATCGACACTGCCGCCGCCTTCTGTCCCAAATTACGTTCTCCGTAAAAGGACGCGCGGAGGCTACGTCGCGGCCTGTGGCAGGGCACGCAATCTGGGGGCGGGCGTTTTCGAGTCTGGCCGGCGCTGGTAGCGGCATATCCTGACATGACAGGTGTTGGCGTTTTCGGAGTGCGCGAAGCGATCCTGGCGCGTCCGAAAATTGTGCAAAGCAGCATGCGGCAGCCGATTTGCCTCCTGCTGCGACAACAGGATGGGCGATGGCAGCCGCGCCCGGGACGGTGCGCGCTGCATGGAGGGACGAATGACAACGATTAGCAGCGCCGGCACGATGACCGGCGCCGGGGCTGGCTTCCTCGACAAGGAGCGGACCATTGCGGCCGCTGGCTTCAACCGCTGGTTGGTGCCGCCGGCCGCGCTCTGCATCCATCTCTGCATCGGCATGGCCTACGGCTTCTCGGTGTTCTGGCTGCCGCTGTCGCGCGCGATCGGCCTGACCGCGCCGAAGGCCTGCCCTGACATCTCGCTGGTCCAGGAGCTGTTCACGACGACCTGCGACTGGAAGGTCGCGAGCCTGGGCTGGATGTACACGCTTTTCTTCGTCGTGCTCGGCGTTTCCGCGGCGCTGTGGGGCGGCTGGCTCGAGCGGGTCGGGCCGCGCAAGGCAGGCTTCGTCGCCGCGCTGTGCTGGTGCGGTGGTCTCGTGCTCGGCGCGATCGGAATCCACGTCCACCAGCTCTGGATCATGTGGCTCGGCTCCGGCGTGATCGGTGGTGTCGGTCTTGGCCTGGGCTACATCTCGCCGGTGTCGACGCTCGTGAAATGGTTTCCGGACCGCCGCGGCATGGCGACCGGCATGGCCATCATGGGCTTCGGTGGCGGCGCCATGATCGGCGCGCCGCTCGCCGATCTCCTGATGAACTATTTCAAGACCCCGACGTCCGTCGGCGTGTGGGAAACCTTCCTCACCATGGGCGCGATCTATTTCGTATTCATGATGATCGGCGCGTTCCGCTACCGGCTGCCGCCGGCCGGCTGGCGCCCGGAAGGCTGGACGCCGCCGAGCGAGAAGAAGACGATGATCTCGGAGCATCACGTCCATCTCGACAACGCGCACAAGACGCCGCAGTTCTGGCTGATCTGGTGGGTCCTCTGTCTCAACGTGTCGGCCGGCATCGGCGTGATCGGCATGGCCTCGCCGATGCTGCAGGAAATCTTCGCCGGCAAGCTGATCGGCCTGCCTGACGTCGGTTTCAACGCGCTCAACGCGGCGCAGAAGGCGCAGATCGCCGCGATCGCGGCCGGTTTCGCCGGCCTGCTGTCGCTGTTCAACATCGGCGGTCGGTTCTTCTGGGCGTCGCTGTCCGACTATATCGGGCGCAAGAACACCTATTATACGTTCTTCATCCTCGGCATCGTGCTCTACGCAGCGGCGCCGACCTTCGCCGCGATGGGCTCGAAGCTCCTCTTCGTGCTCGGCTTCGGCATTATCCTGTCGATGTATGGCGGCGGCTTCGCCACCGTGCCGGCCTATCTCGCCGACATGTTCGGCACGCAGTTCGTCGGCGCCATTCACGGGCGTCTGCTGACGGCGTGGTCGACCGCCGGCATCATCGGCCCGGTCGTGGTCAATTACCTGCGCGAGTTCCAGCTCGCCGCCGGCGTCCCCCGCGACCAGCTCTACAACAGCACGATGTACATCCTGTGTGCGATGCTGGTTGCCGGCCTGATCTGCAACTACCTGATCAAGCCGGTCAATCCGAAGTGGTACATGAGCGAAGCGCAAGTCGCGAAACTGCAGGCGGCGACTGCGAGCGCAGGTGCCGCCCAGACCGGCTCGTTCGGCATCGGCAAGGGCGGTTTGGACGCCAAGGCCCTGCTGTTCTGGGCCTTTGTCGGCATTCCGCTCGCCTGGGGCGTGTGGAAGACGCTGGTAAGCGCTGCCAAGATCTTCTGATCCTTCGCGTGCAGCCCGCGGGTACGCTTCGCGCGTCCCGCGGGCTTGCGTACTTTCCCAATATTGAAGAACGAGCCTTAGGGGGATTTCCATGTTCCGCAAAACTGTTTGCCTTGCCGCCATGCTGGTCGTCGCAAGCGCGCTGCAGACGGCCTCGGCCCAGAGCACGAGCAGCGACGCCAAGCCGTCGAAGATCAAGCTGACCACGCAGAAGCTCAAGGAAATGAAGGCCAGATGGAGCGCCAACAGGCCCAAGCTGAAGGCATGTCGCGCAGAGGTGAAGGCCAAGGGGCTCGCGGGCGACGACCGCTGGTTCTACATCGAAGATTGCATGGGCAAGAGCTGAGGCCGGCCCGCGCATCTGAAGGGCGCAAGGAGGGCATCGCGGTACCGCCGCATGCCCCCTAAATCCTTATGAAGCCATCCGATTTGTCTTGGCATCTGGCATGCCAGTGGCTAGAATTCGGTGCTTCCGATCCGAGTCCTGCGAGGCCTAACCCATGAGTCACGATGTCCACCAGGTTCGCCCCTTCGAGCACCCGGGCGGCGGGCGCAAGCGCGCCAAGGCCACGCCCAAGGGACGCCAAGTCGACCCGACCGCAGCCCACGAGATCGAGCTGTTGCTTGGCGACCGTCCGCGGCGGCGGGATCTCCTGATCGAGCATCTCCATCTCATCCAGGACCAATACCACCAGATATCGGCGCGCCATCTCGCTGCACTCGCCGACGAGATGAAGTTGTCGTTTGCGGAGGTGTTCGAGACCGCGACCTTCTACGCGCATTTCGATATCGTGAAGGAAGGCGAGCCGGACATCGCCCCGCTCACCATCCGCGTCTGCGACTCGCTGACCTGCGCGATGCTCGGCGGCGAGAGGCTGCTGGCGGATTTGCAGGACAGCGCAGGTCCCGGCATCCGCGTCGTGCGGGCACCCTGCGTCGGGTTCTGTGACAGTGCGCCCGTCGCCGAGGTCGGTCACCGCTACGTTCTCAACGCCACCCAATCCGAGGTTCTCGCGACCGTTTCGCGCGGCGAGACCGATCCGATCATTCCGGCCTATGTCGACTACGACGCTTACGTGAAGGACGGCGGCTACAAGCTGCTTGGCGATTTGCGCGCCGGGCGGATCGGCAAGGAGGACATCCTCAAGGTGCTTGACGATTCCAGCCTGCGCGGCCTTGGCGGCGCGGGTTTTCCCACGGGCCGCAAATGGCGCGCGGTGCTCGGTGAGCCCGGCCCCCGGTTGATGGCCGTCAATGCCGACGAGGGCGAGCCCGGCACGTTCAAGGATCGCTTCTATCTGCTTCGCGACGTGCACCGCTTTCTCGAAGGCACGTTGATCGCTGCCCACATCGTCGAGGCGTCTGACGTCTACATCTATTTGCGTGATGAATATCCCGCCGCGCACAAGCTGTTGCCGGTCGAGATCGAGAAACTGCCGCCGGGCGGACCGCGGCTGCATCTGCGGCGCGGGGCCGGGGCCTATATCTGCGGCGAGGAATCCTCGCTGCTCGAAAGCATCGAGGGCAAGCGTGGCCTGCCGCGGCACAAGCCGCCTTATCCGTTCCAGGTCGGGCTGTTCGGGTTGCCGACGCTGATCAACAATCTCGAAACGCTCTTCTGGGTGCGCGACATCGTCGAGAAGGGCGCGGAATGGTGGAAGAGCCATGGCCGGAACGGCCGTTTTGGCTTGCGCAGCTATTCGGTGTCCGGACGGGTCAAGGATCCCGGCGTGAAGCTCGCGCCCGCGGGCATCACCGTGCGCGAGCTGATCGACGAATATTGCGGCGGCATGGCCGACGGCCACAGCTTCCATGCTTATTTGCCGGGCGGCGCCTCCGGCGGCATCCTGCCGGCCTCGATGGCCGACATCCCGCTCGATTTCGGCACGCTGGAGAAATACGGCTGCTTCATCGGCTCCGCCGCGATCGTGATCCTGTCGCAGGCCGACAGCGTCAAGGCGGCCGCGCTCAATTTGATGCGCTTCTTCGAGGACGAGAGCTGCGGCCAGTGCACGCCCTGCCGGGTCGGCACGCAGAAGGCCGCGATCTTGATGGAGCGCCCGGTGTGGGACCGGCGATTGCTGGATGAGCTCAGTCAGGCGATGCGGGATGCGTCGATCTGCGGTCTTGGCCAGGCCGCGGCCAATCCGCTTACCTCCGTCATCAAATACTTCCCCGACGAGTTCAAGGAAGCTGCCGAATGACCAAGATCACGTTCGAGCTCGACGGCAAGCAGGTGCAGGCCAAGCCCGGCGAGACCATCTGGCAGGTCGCCAAGCGCCAGGGTAACGAAATCCCGCATCTGTGCTACTCGCCGGAGCCGGACTACCGGCCGGACGGCAATTGCCGCGCCTGCATGGTCGAGATCGAGGGCGAGCGCGTGCTGGCGGCATCCTGCAAGCGGACGCCGACCGTCGGCATGAAGGTGAAGACCGCGAGCGACCGCGCCGTCGCGGCGCAGAAGATGGTGATGGAGCTGCTCGTTGCCGACCAGCCGGCGCGCGAGACCTCGCACGATCCGGATTCGAAGTTCTGGCACTGGGCTGAAAAGTCCGGCGTCACCGAGAGCCGTTTCCCGGCCGCCGAGCGCTGGGCGAGCGATGCCAGCCATCCGGCGATGCGTGTCAACCTCGATGCCTGCATCCAGTGCGGGCTATGCGTGCGCGCCTGCCGCGAAGTGCAGGTCAACGACGTCATCGGCATGGCCTACCGCAACCACGACTCCAAGATCGTGTTCGACTTCGACGATCCGATGGGCGAGTCCACCTGCGTGGCCTGCGGCGAGTGCGTGCAGGCCTGTCCGACCGGCGCGCTGATGCCGGCCGTCATGCTCGACGACAGGCAGACCCGCGTCACCTATGCGGACCGGAAGGTCGACTCGCTCTGCCCGTTCTGCGGCGTCGGCTGCCAGGTCACCTATCAGGTCAAGGACGAGAAGGTGATCTATGCCGAGGGCCGCGACGGCCCGGCCAACCACAACCGCCTCTGCGTCAAGGGCCGCTTCGGCTTCGACTACATCCATCATCCGCATCGCATCACCAAGCCGCTGGTGCGGCTGCCCAATGCGAAGAAGGACGCCAACGACCAGGTCGACCCGGCCAACCCGTTCACGCATTTCCGCGAGGCCTCCTGGGAGGAGGCGCTTGACCTTGCCGCGGGTGGTCTCGTCAGGATCCGCGACACGCACGGCGTCAAGGCGCTGGCCGGCTTCGGCTCGGCCAAGGGGTCCAACGAGGAAGCCTATCTGTTCCAGAAGCTGGTGCGCACCGGCTTCGGCTCCAACAACGTCGATCACTGCACGCGGCTGTGCCATGCGTCCTCGGTCGCAGCGCTGTTCGAAGGCCTGAGCTCGGGCGCGGTGTCGGCGCCATTTGCCGCCGCGCTCGACGCCGAGGTCATCATCGTGATCGGCGCCAACCCGACCGTGAACCATCCGGTCGCGGCGACCTTCATCAAGAACGCCGCCAAGAACGGCGCCAAGCTGATCGTGATCGATCCGCGCCGGCAGACGCTGTCGCGCCATGCCTACAAGCATCTCGCGTTCAAGCCGGGCTCGGACGTCGCGCTGCTCAACGCAATGATCAACACCATCATCACCGAAGGCCTGACGGACGAGCAATACATCGCCGGCTACACCGAGGGCTATGACGAGCTGAAGACCAAGATCAAGGAGTTCACGCCGGAGAAGATGGCGCCGATCTGCGGCATCCCGGCCGAGACCCTGCGCGAGGTGGCACGCATGTATGCGCGCGCCAAGTCCTCGATCATCTTCTGGGGCATGGGCATCAGCCAGCACGTCCATGGCACCGACAATGCGCGCTGCCTGATCGCGCTCGCGCTGATCACCGGCCAGGTCGGCCGGCCCGGCACCGGCCTGCATCCGCTGCGCGGCCAGAACAACGTGCAGGGCGCTTCCGACGCCGGCCTGATCCCGATGTTCCTGCCCGACTACCAGCCGGTCGGGCGCGACGACATGCGCGGTGCCTTCGAGAAGCTGTGGCAGAAGGATCTTGATCCGGTCCGCGGGCTGACCGTGGTCGAGATCATGAACGCGATCCATGCCGGCGAGATCCGCGGCATGTATATCGAGGGTGAGAACCCGGCGATGTCCGATCCCGACCTGCAACACGCGCGCGAGGCGCTCGCCAAGCTCGAGCATCTCGTGGTGCAGGACCTGTTCGTCACCGAGACGGCGTTCCACGCCGACGTGATCCTGCCGGCATCGGCCTTTGCGGAGAAATCCGGCACCTTCACCAACACCGATCGCCGCGTGCAGCTCGCGCGCGAGGTGATCAAGCCGCCCGGCGACGCGCGGCAGGATCTCTGGATCATCCAGGAGATCGGCAAGCGCATGGGCCTGCCCTGGAATTACGCCGGGCCCGCCGACGTCTACACCGAAATGGCGCAGCTGATGCCGTCGCTCGCCAACATCAGCTGGGAGCGGCTGGTGCGCGAGGGCGCCGTGACCTATCCGGCCGACGATCCCGGCAAGCCCGGCAACGAGATCATCTTCACCACGGGATTCCCGACCGAAAGCGGCCGCGGCAAGATCGTGCCGGCGAAAGTCATTCCGCCGGACGAACTGCCCGACGACGAATATCCGATGGTGCTCTCCACCGGCCGCGTGCTCGAGCACTGGCACACCGGCTCGATGACGCGCCGCTCCCAAGTGCTCGACGAGATCGAGCCGGAGGCGGTGGCGTTCATGACGCCGAAGGACATGCGGCGCATGAACCTGAAGCCTGGCGATTTCGTCCGCCTCGAGACTCGCCGCGGCGCGGTCGAGATCAAGGTGCGCTCCGATCGCGACGTGCCGGAGAATATGGTGTTCATGCCGTTCTGCTATGCGGAGGCGGCCGCGAACCTGCTCACCAACCCGGCGCTCGATCCGTTCGGCAAGATTCCGGAGTTCAAGTTCTGCGCGGTGCGCGCCGAGAAGGCGGAACTCCGTTCGGCGGCCGAATAGCGGCCGCCTTTATGCCGCGCCTATGCGGCGCGGCCGCCCGCCCTCTCGATTTCCTATGCCGGCCTTCGCATCTTCCTGACTTCCGGCGCGGTTCGCCCGCGCCGGCATTGGGACGATGGGCATGACCTTGCTACACCTTTACAACGAAGACCGGCACGGTGTTGCCGGCCAGAGCCGCTTCACGCTGACGCGTGCGCGCAAATGGGTTCGCGTGACGCTCCGCACGCTGCATCGCGCGATCGTCGCCGCCAAGGTGCGACGCCTGCAGAGCGAGCTGATGTTTCGCCCGCACTATGGCGACGGGGAAGCCGGCCCGCAGGCGCTGAAGAAATATCCGCAGCAGCCGCTCATTCTCGGCGACAAATGGGACTTCTGACGGTCCGGCCGCTGCGATCGCGGCTAGAGCACGATGAGATCAGGTTGAATCGTCATCGCGCTTTAGATTCCTAATTGAGCATGATCTCCGCGCAAACGCGTTTCGCGTTTGTCGCGAGGGAAAACCGCTACACACTTTTCCGGATCACGCTCTAGGGGCGCATCACTGCAGATGCGGCATGTAGATTGCCGCCTTCAGCGCGATGACGCCTGCAAGCAGGGTGCCTGCCGCCAGCACGATAGCGGCGCCCTTGCAGAATCGTCTCACGGCGGCAAGCAACGCCCTTGGCGCGGTTTTCGTCGTCGCCTGCGGGTAGGTGTTCCGTTCGAAGCCCTGCGTCAGCATTGTCATGGAAGAAATTCCCGGATCTGGCTGCGATCATCGGCAGCCAGGTCGGCAGCCGATGATCGTTCGCTTGCGCGTTTGATGCGCGCAATGTGTCGATGCCGGCATAGGAATGCGAGAGGACCTGGTGCGCCGCGTCATAGGAGGAATGTAAGCGCCGCCGCCGCGCGGCTTTTTCGCAATCGGTTCTTATGCCGCCGCTATGGGTTCGAGCGGAATGTCGTCTCGATTTCCTATGCGCCTGCGCTCATGTTCGCTTCGAAGTCGATGTAAGCGAGGAGTCCGGCGATGGTGCATTTTCCTGGCAGCAATCGTGACGAACGCGCGTTGCCGCCCGGCAGCGCAGGGGGTGTGGATCCGTCGTGGCGCGGCTACCGGTTCGGCAGCACGCCGCAGCGCAAATGGGGGCGCGGTCGCGCCGCGCTCAATCGCGTCAACTTCTATCTGCGCTTCGCGATCGAGGCGATGGCCGATGCGAGACTGCGGCGCGCGCAGCGCGATCCTGGATATCACGGCATCGGCAGGAGGTAGCCGACATGAAACCGCTTCCGTCCGTCGCATCGGAATTGCGCTGGCTGACCAGCGGCGCCGTCGGCTCTCTGCTGGCGTTCCTCTTTCCGACCTGGCACGGTCCCCGCCGGAAGTACCGGCCGGAAAACCACTACATGCGCGGTCCTGGACCCAAGTGGCGCGAGAAGCATCCCGGCGAACGATTCCCGGCCTCCGGCACCTAGCCTGCAGCGACCCGTCTTACGGCGAGCTGTTGCGCCGTGCCGGCAATCCCCGCCACAATCCGATATCGCGTCGGGCCGTCCTTCGCGGCTGGCGCGCTTCCTGCGGTTCGACGCTGACGACCGCGGTGAAGGCGCGCCTGAGCCTGATATCGTCGGTGCGCGCGATAAATTCGCGCAGGACCGCATTGTCAGGCTCGTCCGGCCGCAGGATGGCGGCGCAAAGCTCGGCGCTTGCCCTGCGGAAATAGCTGAACGTCGCCTTGCTGTGCCCCGTCCGTCCGAGCGCGTCGAGCTCGCCCGCGATGGTGATCACGTTCAGCCGGTCGGCATTGTCGTGGGTCACCGCGAAGCGCAGGATCGCCAGCTGCCACGCGCGCAGCATCTTCGCATGCGGTTGAATCGAGGGTGGTGCATTCATGACGGCGCCTCCCAGGCGCGTCGTTCAGATCTATGCCTCGGCTGCCCAGGCCAAATCCTCGTCGGCCACCCCGGCGACGGCTCTTGCGATTACGGCTTTCGCAGCGTCGTCCGGTTCAACGATGGGCAGCCGCGAATCCGGTCGCAACAGACCAAGAAGGCTCAACGCATATTTGAGCGCGGCGGGATCGGCGTCGGCAAGGCAGGCTTGCAGCGGTATCAGTCGCCTGAACAGGTGCCGCGCCGCCTGCGGTCGGCCTTGCTTCAGATTGGTGAAGATCGCCTGGCAGAGGTCAGGCATGACGTTGGAAACCGCCGAGATGCAGCCATCACCGCCGCCCGCGATATAGCCGAGCGCGGTTGCATCATGGCCGGATAGCAGCCGGAATCCCGGGCGGAGCAGGCCCGCCAGACGCAGCGGTCGGCCGACATCGCCGGCTCCGTCGCGCAAGGCCACGAACCGGCTCGATTGCGCCAGCTTTGCGAGCGTGTCGTCGGCGAGCTCGCGAACCGTTCGCGCGGGCGCATCGTGGATGATGATCGGCAGGCGACTATCATCGGCGATGGCCCGGAAGTGCTGGTAGATGCCCGCCTGCATCGGCTTGTTGTAATAGGGCACGACCGAAAGGACGGCGTCGGCGCCTGCCGCTTCCGCGCAGTGCGCCAGCTCGATGGCACGTGCGGTGGCGTTCGAGCCGGCGCCGGCGATGATCCGGGCGCGCCCGCGCGCGATCCCGGCCGCGGTGCGAATGATGGCTTTGCGCTCGGCAAGCGTCAGTGTCGATGCCTCGCCGGCAGTTTCGCAGACCACGACCGCAGGCACGCCTGCCTCGATCTGGCGCGCGCAAAGCCGCGCGAAAGCCTCGAGATCGAGCCCGCCGGCCGCATCGAAAGGGGTCGGGAGATCGGGGATGTAGCCCGTGAGCCAGGAAGCGGAGTCGACGGCGGTCGTCATGGCGGGCTTGTAACGGCTAGGCCGCCTCTTTCATGTGGTTGAAACCCAGACGCCGGGCCGAGAGCACCAGGCCGAGCTGGCACCGCACACCGGCTTCGATCCGGAAGCCCATCCGTTCCAGCTTGTTGCGGATGGTCAGGCAGCACTCCGCATCGCGCGATGCGATGACGACGGCGACAGCAGCGCTGGCGCCGAGGTAAGGCGAGATCCGGGCGAGCGCGGTTTCGATCGCCGCCGGCGTGCTAGCGCCCGCAATCAGGCCGACCGGATACTGTCCCTTCCCGATACGGCTCGCCGCGGCAAGCGTGATGCGAACCAGTCCGCGGCGCCGAAGCGCCGGAAGCAGCTCCACGCCATCTTCGCCGCCGACGATGGTGCGATGATGATTGGACATGTGCGTCAGCGCGATCAGGGTATCGACGAGCTGCTCCCGATCTGAATCCGAACGAGGTTCGATCATCTGGTCCTCCCGCGTGAACGACGGCGTCAGGCGGTAGCCTGGGTCTTGCGCGCCCTGCCGCGCCGGGGTGAAAGCAGTCCGCCGTCGGTATCGAGCTCGATCGCACCCGAGAGCTCGACGATCATTTCGGGGTGCTGGCCGTTCTCGAACAATGCGTATTTGACAGCTTGCGCGCGGTTGACGAACAGGCCGCCGAAGCGGCCATTCTGTTCTTGCGCGACCCAATGGCCGTGGCTGTCGCGGCCGATGAAGACGACGCTGGAAGGCAAACTGCACGATGGAGGTTCGACGAGCTTCACGTTGCTGTTCCTTTCAAAGATGGAGCAGGGCCTGCGCACCGGACCAGCGGACTGCGTTTTCGGAGGAATGCGCCGACGATGGGCGGCTGAGGCAGGCTTGTTGCTCACGGCGCCAATATCGTCCCGGGCAGATATGAATTCGAGGGCAACGCGAAATCGATCTTATAGGCGCGGCATAGCGGCCGTCAGGCCGGCGCGTGGAGGCCGAGCGCGCCGACCAGCGCGTAGAGCGCGGCATAGGCAGCGGCCTCGTCCCAATGGTTGAGGATCGGGCCAAAGACCGGTTCGCGCCTGATGGTGCCGATGACGGCGCACAGCACGATCGACATCCACAGCAGCGTCGCAAGACCCCGTTCGAATCCGATGCTGCTGAAGGCCGCAAATCCGCCGAGGATGAGAATGCGGAAGCCGAAACGAACGAGTGCCTGCTTCGAATTCAGCCGTCTCGACCGGCTCGGCGGCTGCACCAGGCTTCGCTGCTCCGGCATGCGGTTCTTCATCGCTCAGCCGAAATTGTCGCAGCAGAGCGGCTCATCGAGCGGCCGCGCGTCGCACGCGACCGTCGGGACGCTCGGCCGGCTTTCCGGCGCCGCTATGCGCTGGACCTCGACAAGCGCGGCGAGCAATGCCAGCGCCAGATCGGTGTGCCGCGCCTCGACCGATTGATCGAGCCAGTCGGGAAGGCCGCAGGTTCGGGACAGGGCGCAGTACCATTCGCCGCCATCATAGGCGATGCGGCGCAGCTGCCACAGCGGCAGTTCCAGCTCGATCAGCGCCAGCGCCGCGTCCGTCCAGGCGCGCGATGCGATGAAGCGTTCGACCTGCGCACTCTTCTCGCGCTGACCAAGTGACGGGAATCGGCGGCATGCCTTGTCGATGACGTCGCGCAAGAGGCTTTCGCTCGCGCCCGCTGCCTCGCCCAGGCGATCGGCAACGGTGGCGGGCTCATGGTGTTCGGAGAAGGCTGACATGACGGCGTTCCAATGACGGAAAGGCCGCGATCGATGCGGCCGTTGCCGGCAAGATGGTCGGAACGCTGTTGGAAAACGAGAGGGATCGGCAGGCCAAGATATAGGGATTTCATAGGGGCCGGCGACCGGGTGCCGCCATCCGCCTATATGTGATCCTGCGAAACGCGCGAGGCCCGCGCCGCCGCGATGTGGCGCGTCAACGCGATCGCGGCGCTGGCGCCTGCAGGAGGAGGCGGAAGAGGATCGTCTTTATAAGATTCCTATAACGTTGGCCGCTCGGTTATCTCGAAAACCTATGCTTCGGGTGGCACCTGTTCCCGCGATCAAGAGGCCGTAAGGCCTTTCGAGAACGCACGGGAACACCTCATGCTCGATCTTGTCATGCTCGCACTCGCATTCGGCCTTTTCGCTCTTGCGATTGGCTACACCTATGCCTGCGAACGGCTCTGAGAGGAGCGAAACCCATGATCTTCGACTATTCGCTCGCCGGCCTCGTTTCACTCGGCCTGCTGTTCTACCTGACCTACGCGCTGCTGCGGCCCGAGCGGTTCTGACCGTCTCGCAAACTCCGCCATCTCCAAGGGTTTCCCATGACCGTCATCGGCTGGCTTCAAATCATCCTTTATTGCGCGATCATCGTCGCACTCACCAAGCCGCTCGGCTGGTACATGACGCGCGTGTTCAGCGGCGAGCGCACGTTTCTCTCGCCGGTGCTGCGTCCGGTCGAAGCCGGCCTCTACTGGATCGGCGGCGTCGACGAGCGGCGCGAGCAGCATTGGCTGACTTACACGGTCGCGATGCTGCTGTTCCACGTCGGCGGCTTCCTGGTCATTTACCTCCTGATGCGGCTGCAGGCCCATCTTCCGTTCAATCCGGCCGAACAGTCGGCGGTCGCGGAAGATCTTTCCTTCAACACCGCGATCAGCTTCATCACCAATACCAACTGGCAGAACTACGGTGGCGAAAGCACGCTGTCCTATCTCGTCCAGATGGTCGGTCTCACGCATCAGAACTTCCTGTCGGCGGCGACCGGCATCGTGCTCGCGGTCGCGCTGATTCGCGGCTTTGCCCGGGCCTCGGCGCGTACCGTCGGCAACTTCTGGGTCGATATCACCCGCTGCACGCTCTATGTGCTGCTGCCGATCTGCGTCGTCTACACGCTGTTCCTGGTCTGGCAAGGCATGCCGCAGACGCTCGGTCCCTATGTCGACGCGACGACACTGGAGGGCGCCAAGCAGACCATCGCGGTCGGCCCGGTCGCCTCGCAGGTCGCGATCAAGATGCTCGGCACCAATGGCGGCGGCTTCTTCAACGCCAATGCCGCGCATCCCTTCGAGAACCCGACCGCGCTGTCGAACTTCGTGCAGATGATCTCGATCTTTGCGATCGGGGCGGCGCTGACCAATGTGTTCGGCCGCATGGTCGGCAACCAGCGCCAGGGCTGGGCGATCCTCGCCGTGATGGGCGTGCTGTTCGTGGCCGGCGTCGCGGTTGCCTACTGGGCGGAAGCAAATGGCACCAGCACCATGCAGGCGCTGGGGCTTTCCGGCAACATGGAAGGCAAGGAGGTCCGCTTCGGCATCGTCGGGTCCGCGTTGTTTGCCGTCGTCACCACCGCGGCCTCGTGCGGCGCCGTCAACGCCATGCATGACAGCTTCACCGCGCTCGGCGGCATGATCCCGCTGATCAACATGCAGCTCGGCGAGATCATCGTCGGCGGCGTCGGCGCCGGGCTCTACGGCATGCTGCTGTTCGTCATCCTGTCGATCTTCGTGGCGGGCCTGATGGTCGGCCGCACGCCGGAGTATGTCGGCAAGAAGATCGAGGCGCGCGAGGTCAAGATGGCGATGCTCGCGATCCTGGTGCTGCCGCTGATGTATCTCGGCTGGACGTCGGTCGCGGTCGTGCTGCCGTCGGCGGTGGCGTCGATGGCCAATGCGGGTCCGCACGGCTTCACCGAGGTGCTGTATGCCTATACGTCCTCGACCGGCAACAACGGCTCGGCCTTCGCTGGGCTCTCCGGCAACACCTTCTTCTATAACCTGACGCTTGCCAGCGCGATGTTCGTCGGCCGCTTCTTCATGATCGTGCCGGCGATGGCGATCGCCGGCTCGCTCGCGAGCAAGAAATCGATTCCGCCCTCGGCCGGCACCTTCCCGACCACGGGCAGCCTGTTCGTCGGCCTCGTCGTCGGCGTCATCCTGATCATCGGCGGTCTGACCTTCTTCCCCGCGCTCGCGCTGGGGCCGATCGTCGAGCATCTCGCTGACAATGCCGGCAACCTGTTCTGATCGATCTTTCGGAGTTACATCCATGGAGCCTGTCCTCAAAGCCAACAAGCGGATGCCGGTCGCCACGATGCTGGATCCGAAGATTGTATGGCCAGCGATCACCGCCGCGTTCGTCAAGCTCGATCCGCGGGCGATGATCAAGAACCCCGTGATGTTCGTGGTCGAGATCGTCGCCGCGCTGACCACGGTGATCTTCATCCGCGATCTCGTGAGCGGTGGCGCAAACCTGTCCTTCACCTTCCAGATCATCCTGTGGCTCTGGTTCACGGTGCTGTTCGCCAATTTTGCCGAAGCCGTGGCCGAAGGCCGCGGCAAGGCCCAGGCGGAGACGCTGCGTAAGACCCGCACCGAAAGCCAGGCCAAGCTCCTGTCGGGCTCGGAGGGCACCTATCGCCTCGTTCCCGGCACCAGCCTGAAGGTCGGCGACATCGTGCTGGTCGAGGCCGGCGACAACATCCCGTCGGACGGCGAGGTGATCGAAGGCGTCGCCTCGGTCAACGAAGCGGCGATCACGGGCGAATCCGCGCCCGTCATCCGGGAGTCCGGCGGCGACCGCTCCGCGGTCACCGGCGGCACCCAGGTGCTGTCCGACTGGATCAAGGTGCGCATCACCGCGGAGCAGGGCTCGACCTTCATCGACCGCATGATCAGGCTCGTCGAAGGCGCCGAGCGGCAGAAGACGCCGAACGAGATCGCACTCAACATCCTGCTCGCCGGCCTCACCATCATCTTCGTGTTCGCGACCGTCACGATCCCGAGCTACGCCGCCTATGCCGGCGGCTCGATCTCGGTCGTGGTGCTGGTTGCGCTGTTCGTGACGCTGATCCCGACCACGATCGGCGCGCTGTTGTCGGCGATCGGCATCGCCGGCATGGACCGCCTGGTGCGCTTCAACGTGCTCGCGATGTCGGGCCGCGCGGTCGAGGCCGCCGGCGACGTCGACACCCTGCTGCTGGACAAGACCGGGACCATCACGCTCGGCAACCGCCAGGCGACCGCGTTCCGGCCGCTGCGCGGCGTCAGCGAGCAGGAGCTTGCCGATGCGGCCCAGCTTGCCTCGCTGGCCGACGAGACGCCGGAAGGCCGCTCCATCGTGGTGCTGGCCAAGGAGAAATACGGCATCCGCGGCCGCGACATGGCTGAGCTCGGCGCCACCTTCATTCCCTTCACCGCGCAGACCCGCATGAGCGGCGTCGACAGCGGCGGCTCGTCGGTGCGCAAGGGCGCGGTGGATGCGATCCTCAACTATGTCGGTGGCGGCGCGGCGCAGGCCCTGGCGTCAGGCAACACGGTGCGCGCCATCCAGGCCACCGCCGGCTCGGAGGTGGCCCGCGAAGTCCAGCTGATGGCCGACGAGATCGCCAAGGATGGCGGCACGCCGCTTGCGGTTGCAAGAGACGGCCGCCTGCTTGGCGTCATTCACCTCAAGGATATCGTCAAGGGCGGCATCCGCGAGCGCTTCGCGGAGCTGCGCCGCATGGGTATCCGCACCATCATGATCACCGGCGACAACCCGATGACGGCGGCGGCGATCGCAGCCGAAGCCGGTGTCGACGATTTCCTGGCGCAGGCGACGCCCGAGGACAAGCTGAAGCTGATCCGCGACGAGCAGGCCAAGGGCAAGCTGGTGGCGATGTGCGGCGACGGCACCAACGACGCGCCGGCACTGGCGCAGGCCGACGTCGGCGTCGCCATGAACACCGGCACGCAGGCCGCGCGCGAGGCCGGCAACATGGTCGACCTCGATTCCAACCCGACCAAGCTGATCGAGGTGGTCGAGATCGGCAAGCAGCTGCTGATGACCCGCGGCGCGCTGACGACGTTCTCGATCGCCAACGACGTGGCGAAGTATTTCGCGATCATCCCCGCGATGTTCCTCGCCTTCTATCCGCAGCTCAACGTGCTCAACGTCATGCAGCTCAATAGCCCGCAGAGCGCGATCCTGTCGGCGATCATCTTCAATGCGCTGATCATCATCGCGTTGATTCCGCTGGCGTTGAAAGGCGTCGCCTACCGCGCCGTCGGCGCCGGTGCGCTGCTGCGCCGCAACCTGATGATCTACGGCCTCGGCGGCATCATCATTCCCTTCATCGGGATCAAGGCGATCGACCTCGTGGTCGCCGCCCTGCATCTGGCCTAGACAGCATGTCGTCACTGCGAGCGCAGCGATTGCTTCGTCGCTTCGCTCCTCGCAATGACAAAGGAGACACACCATGATCAGAGAAATCCGTCCCGCCATCGTGCTCCTGGTCGCGCTTACGCTGATCACGGGCCTGGCCTATCCCCTCGCCATGACCGGCATTGCCGGCGTGCTTTTCCCGACGCAGGCGCAAGGCAGCCTGATCGAGAAGGACGGCAAGGTGGTCGGCTCGGCGCTGATCGGCCAGGAATTCAAGGACGAGAAGTATTTCCACGGCCGGCTCTCGGCGACCACGGCGCCCGATCCCGCCGATTCCACCAAGACCGTGCCGGCGCCCTATAACGCGGCCAATTCCGGCGGCTCCAATCTCGGGCCGACCAGCAAGGCGCTGGCCGACCGTCTGAAGGAGGACGTCGACAAGCTGAAGACGGAAAATCCGTCGACGCCGGTGCCCGCCGACCTCGTCACCACCTCGGCGAGCGGCCTCGACCCCGATATCTCGCCGGAAGGCGCGCTCTTCCAGGTGCGGCGGGTGGCGAAGGCGCGCAACATGCCCGAAGAGCGTGTCCGCGAGCTGGTAGCGCAGAACACGCAGGCCCGCTTTGCCGGCCTGCTCGGCGAGCGCCGCGTCAACGTGCTGGCGCTCAATTTGGCGCTGGATGCGGCGGCGAAATAGCCGCGCTAGGCGAATGCGCGGTGCTGCGACTATAATGCGGTATGGCCAGTCAACGCCGAGATCCTGAACAGCGTCCGTCGCCCGAAGCCCTGTTGGAAGCCGCCCGGCGCGAGGAAAACGGCGTCGGGCGGCTGAAGATCTTCATCGGTGCCGCCCCCGGCGTCGGCAAGACCTACGAGATGCTGCAGAGCGCGCATGCCCGGGCGAAGTCCGGCGTCGACGTCGTGGTGGGCGTCGTCGAAACGCACGGCCGGGCGGAGACGGAAGCGCTGCTGCGCGGCCTCGAAATCATCCCGCGCAAGCGCCTCGAATACCGCGACCAGATCCTGGAGGAGATGGATCTCGATGCCGTGATCGCGCGGCGGCCGCAGCTCGTGCTGGTCGACGAGCTCGCCCACACCAACGCGCCCGGCTGCCGGCATCCGAAGCGCTATCTCGACGTCGAGGAGCTGCTGACCCGCGGCATCGACGTCTATACCGCGGTCAACGTCCAGCATATCGAAAGCCTGAACGACGTGGTCGCGCAGATCACGCATGTGAGGGTGCGCGAAACGGTGCCGGATTCGATCTTCGACCGTGCCGACGGCATCGAGCTGATCGATCTTACCCCCGACGACCTGATCCAGCGGCTGAAAGAGGGAAAGGTCTACGTTCCCAAGCAGGCCGAGCGCGCGCTCGAGCATTATTTTTCGCCCGGCAACCTCACGGCGCTGCGTGAGCTGGCGCTGCGGCGGACCGCCGACCGGGTCGACGAGCAGCTCCTGACCCACATGCAGGCCAATGCAATCGCCGGGCCCTGGGCCGCCGGCGAACGCATCCTGGTCTGCGTCAGCGAGGATCCGCGTGCGGCCGGGCTCGTGCGCTACACCAAGCGCATCGCCGATCGCGTGCATGCGCCATGGACTGCGATCTCGATCGAGACCCGGCGCAGCCTGCAACTCACCGACGAGCAGCGCGATCGGCTCGCCGACACCATGCGGCTTGCCGAGACCCTCGGCGGCGAGGCCCTCACCATCCCCGGGGTCGGGCGCCGCATCGCCGACGACATCATCAAGTTCGCGCAGGCCAACAACGTCACCCAGATCATCATCGGCAAGTCGACGCGCTCGCGCTGGTTCGAGATCGTGCAGGGCTCGGTGGTGCACGATCTGGTGCGGCGGGCCGGCAATATCAGCGTCAACGTGATTGCCGGCGATGATTTGCCGCCCGGACCGGCCGGCAAGGTGCAGACCGCGGCGGGCGTGGAGCCGTTCAACCCGCGGCCCTATCTGATGGCGCTGGTGATCGCGGCGGTCGGCCTTGCCGCCGCCGAGCTGATCCAGCCGTGGTTCCGCATCGAGAACGTCGATCTGGTGTTTCTCACCGCCGTCGTCGTCGTCGCCGTGCGCTACGGCCTGTGGCCGTCGCTGCTTGCCAGCGTCGCCGCCTCGCTGTGCTACAATTTCTTCTTCCTGCCGCCGATCTATACCTTCACCATCACCGATCCGACCAATATCGCGGCATTCTTCTTCTTCATGCTGATTGCCGTGCTGGTGTCAAACGTCGCCGCGCGCGTGCGCACACAGGCTGATACCGCAATCGGGCGGGTGCGGACCACCGAGCAGCTTTACGCCTTCAGCCGCAAGCTCGCCGGCACCGCGACGCTCGACGACGTGCTGTGGGCGACCGCCTACCAGACCGCGCTGATGCTCAAGGTGCGCGTGGTGCTGCTGTTGCCGGAGAACGGCGTGCTGACGGTGAAGGCGGGCTATCCGCCGGAAGACCAGCTCGACCAGGCCGATCTCGCCGCGGCGAACTGGGCCTGGGGCAACGACCGTCCGGCCGGACGCGGCTCCGACACGCTGCCGGGGGCAAAACGGCTGTTCCAGCCGATGCGTACCGGGCGCGGGCCGATCGGCGTCATCGGCATCGACAATGACCGTACCGGCCCGCTGCTGACGCCCGACCAGCGCCGGCTGCTGGACGCCCTGGTCGACCAGGGCGCTCTCGCGATCGAGCGTGTGCTGCTGGTCGAGGACATGGACCGGGTCAAGCGCACCGTGGAATCCGAGCGGCTGCGCTCGGCGCTCCTGACCTCGATCTCGCACGACCTGAAGACGCCGCTCGCCTCGGTGCTGGGCGCAGCCTCGACCATGCGCGACCTCGCCAGCGGCCTGTCCGATGCCGAGAAGCGTGATCTGCTGGCGACCGTGATCGACGAATCCGAGCGGCTCAACCGCTTCATCGCCAATCTGCTCGACATGACGAGGATCGAATCCGGCGCGATCGCGCCGAATCTGGCGCTGCACGACATCGGCGAGATCGTCGGCAGCGCGTTGCGCCGGGCCGGCAAGATACTGGCGCGCCACAGGGTGTCGCTGGAGTTGGCCGCGGAGCTGCCGATGCTCAGGCTGGACGCGGTGCTGTTCGAGCAGGTGGTGTTCAACCTGCTCGACAATGCGGCGAAATATTCGCCGCCCGACACCACGATCGCGATCCGCAGCGGGCGCGACGACGGGCAGGTGACGCTGCAGATCGCCGATGAGGGTGAGGGCATCCCGAAAGGCGAGCTGGAGAGCGTGTTCGACAAGTTCTATCGTGTACAGAAGGGCGACCACGTCCGGCCCGGCACCGGGCTCGGACTTGCCATCTCGCGCGGCTTCGTCGAGGCCATGCATGGCACGATCGTCGCCGCCAACCGCACGGACCGCAGCGGTGCCGTGATCATGATCCGCCTGCCGGTGCCGGCCGAAACGCAAACGCTGGATACCGCCGCATGAACTCTCCGTCGATCAAGGTTCTGGTCATCGATGACGAGCCGCCGATCCGAAAATTGTTGCGGATGGGCCTGAGCACGCAGGGCTATGAAATCCTGGAAGCCGCCAACGGCCGCACCGCGCTGGAGCTGCTGGCCGAGAGCCCGGCGCTGATCATTCTCGACCTCGGCCTGCCCGACATCCAGGGGCTCGAGCTGTTGCGCATGATCCGCGGCCGCAACGATGCCGTGCCGATCGTGGTGCTGTCGAGCCGCGGCGACGAGGCCGGCAAGGTCGAGGCGCTCGACCTCGGCGCCGACGATTATCTGACCAAGCCGTTCGGCATGGACGAGCTGCTTGCGCGCATGCGCGCCGCGCTGCGGCACCAGTTGCAGGCCCATGGCGAACGCCCGGTGTTCCGTTCAGGAGATCTTTCCGTCGACCTGGTGCGCCGCATCGTCAAGGTCGGCGAGCGCGAGGTCAGGCTGTCGCCGAAGGAATACGACCTGCTGCGCGTTCTGGTGCAGCATGCCGGCAAGGTGCTCACCCACCGCTTTCTCCTGAAGGAGCTGTGGGACGAATTGACCGACGCGCAATATTTGCGGGTCTATGTGCGCCAGCTCCGCCAGAAGATCGAGGCCGATCCGGAACGCCCGCATTTCGTGCTGACCGAGACCGGGATCGGCTATCGCCTGCGCGCGGATTGATCGGACCGAACTTCAGCCCGCCTTGCGATGCCGTGCCGCCCCGCGATGCGGCCGCCGCGCCGAACGGCGTTGCGCGGTCCGGCGCCGCCCGTGCGAGGCGCCCGGCCGTCGCGCGGCGCCGCGCCGATGCTTCAGGCTCTGCTTCAACGCGTCCATCAGGCTGACCACGTTGTCCGGCCGCTCTTCGCGCGCAGGCATCTTGATCGGCTTGCCCGCGGCCTTGCGCCGGACCAGCGCCTTCAACGCGTCCTCATATTCGTCCCTGAATTTCGACGGATCGAAATGCGCGGCCTTGCTCTGGAGGATATGGCCGGCAAGCTCGACCATGTCCTTTGTGATCTTCGCGGTCCTGATGTCGTCGAAATACTCGCTTTCGTCGCGCAGCTCGTAAGGGTAGCGCAGCGTGGTGCCGACAAGGCCCTTGCCGAGCGGCTCGATCGCCATCACGTGCTCGCGGTTCGTCAGCACGATGCGCGCCAGCGCCACCCGATCACTCTTCTTCATGGCGTCGCGAATGACGGCGAAGGCATCGGCGCCCGCCTTGCCGTCGGGAACGATGTAATAGGGATGATCGAGGTAGCGCTTGTCGATCTCATCCTTTGGCACGAAGCTGTCGATCTCGATCGTATGGGTGCTCTCGATCTGGACGGCTTCCAGCTCGTCCTTGTCGATCTCGACATATTTGCCTTTGGTCAGTTCGTAGCCGCGCGCCTTGTGATCGCCTTCCACCACATCGCCCGTCTCCGAATCGATCATCTGCTGCTTGAGCCGGTTGCCGGTCTCCCTGTTGATCATGTGGAAGCGGGTTTTCTCGACCGAGGTGGACGCAGGGTAAAGTCGCACCGGGCAGCTCACGAGCGACAGCTTGAGCGTACCCTTCCAATAGGCGCGGGGAGCCATGCCAATCTCCAGCATTATCAGATAGTTTCGGAACCCCAACCGGTGTGACGGGTTTTGGTTCCGGGTGGGCATTTCTGCTGTTAGGCTGCGGCCCGAGGCAAGAATTGGCGGGATCGCAAGGATTGGCGGGATCGATTGTGTCGCTGAGGAATCTTTCCACCTACCGGAAGAAGCGCGATTTCGAGAAGACCGACGAGCCGACCGGCGAGGTCCGCGTCGCGTCCGCGAAGCATCGACGCTTTGTCATCCAGAAACATGCAGCGACCCGGCTGCACTACGATTTCCGGCTCGAATTCGACGGCGTCTTCAAGTCCTGGGCGGTGACGCGCGGGCCCTCGCTCGATCCGCGCGACAAGCGGCTCGCGGTCGAGGTCGAGGACCATCCGCTCGACTACGGCGATTTCGAAGGCACGATCCCGAAGGGCCAGTATGGCGGCGGCACGGTGCAGCTCTGGGACCGCGGCTACTGGGAATCGGACGATCCCGAGCGCGGCTACAAGAAGGGTGACCTCAAATTCACGCTTGATGGCGAGAAGCTGCACGGCAGCTGGGTGCTGGTGCGGATGCGCCGCGATCGCGACGGCGGCAAGCGAACGAACTGGCTCCTGATCAAGCATCGCGACGAGTTCGCCCGCGAGGGCAAGGCCAACGACATCCTCGACGAGGATCGTTCCGTCGCTTCCGGCCGCACCATGGAAGAGATCGCCGCGGGCAAGGGGCGCGCACCAAAGCCCTTCATGCTGGCCAAGAACGGCCGCGCCCGGGCCGACGCGGTGTGGCAGTCCAACCGTGGTGAGGCGGCCGAGGCGCGTGCGAAAACCAGGGCGGGCGCTGCAGCGCCAAAGGCGGTCGCGCCGAAAAAAGTCGCGGCGATGCCGGATTTCGTCGCGCCCGAGCTCTGCACGCTGGTCGATCTCCCGCCGAGCGGCGAGGCCTGGGGCCACGAAATCAAGTTCGACGGCTACCGCGTGCAGTTGCGCGTCGAAGACGGCGAGGCGACGCTGAAGACCCGCAAGGGGCTCGACTGGACCGACAAGTTCAAGAGCATCGCGAAGCAGGCGCTCAAGCTGCCGGATGCGCTGATCGATGGCGAGATCGTCGCGCTCGACGACAAGGGAGCGCCGAACTTTTCGGCGCTGCAGGCAGCGATCTCCGACGGCAAGACCAATGCGCTGATCTTTTTCGCGTTCGACCTGCTGTTTGCCGAGGGCGAGGACCTGCGCCGCCTGCCGCTGCGCGAGCGCAAGGCGCGGCTGAAGGCGCTGCTCGAGGCGCATCGCTCCGAGCAGATTCGTTACGTCGAGCATTTCGAGGTCGATGGCGAAGCCATGCTGGAATCGGTGCGCAAGCTGTCGCTCGAAGGCATCATCTCGAAAAAGCTCAGCGCGCCCTACCGCTCCGGCCGCAGCGAGAGCTGGACCAAGGCGAAGTGCCGCGCCGGGCATGAGGTGGTGCTCGGCGGCTGGAAGACGACGAACGGCAAATTCCGTTCGCTGCTCGCCGGCGTCTATCGCGACGACCATCTCGCCTATGTCGGCGTGATCGGCACCGGCTTTGGCCAGGACACGGTACGGCGGCTGATGCCGGCGCTGAAGAAGGCAGCCTCCGACCAGAGCCCGTTCGGCGGCGAGAATGCGCCGCGCAAGACCCGCGATATGCATTGGCTGAAGCCCGAGCTCGTGGCGGAGATCGAATTCGCCGGCTGGACCGAGGGTGGAAACATCAGGCAGGCCGCCTTCAAGGGATTGCGCCAGGACAAGCCGGCCCGTGAGGTGAAGGCGGAGATGCCGAGCGCGGGCGAGCTCGCCGACCCGGTGCCCGCGCTGGCCGCCGAGGCGAAGAAATCGGCCTTCGTCAAATCGTCGCCCGCCAAGGGAAAATCCGCCGAGGTGATGGGGGTCGTGATCTCGAAGCCCGACAAGGAGCTGTGGCCTGACGGGGGCGACGGCGAAGGCGTCACCAAGCTCGACCTCGCGCGCTATTTCGAGGCGGTCGGCGAATGGATGATCGGCCATCTCAAGGGCCGGCCCTGCTCGATCGTCCGCGGTCCCGACGGCATCGACGGCGAAACGTTCTTCCAGCGCCACGCGATGCAGGGCACGTCGAAATATCTGGAGCTCGCCAAGGTCTCCGGCGACCGCAAGCCGTATTTGCAGATCGACCGGGTCGAGGGGCTCGCCGCAGTGGCGCAGATCGGCGGGCTCGAGCTGCATCCGTGGAATTGCGCGCCTTATGCCTATGATACGCCGGGCCGGCTGGTGTTCGATCTCGATCCCGCGCCGGATGTCGCGTTCACCGAGGTGATCGAGGCCGCGAGGGAGATGCGCCAGCGGCTTGCGGCGGTCGGCCTCGAAAGCTTCTGCAAGACCACGGGCGGCAAGGGCCTGCACGTCGTGACGCCGCTGCTGCATGGGGCCCGCGAGAAGGTGACGTGGAAGGAAGCGAAGGCCTTCGCGCAAGGCATCTGCCAGTGGATGGCCAACGACAAGCCCGAGGACTACCTGCTCAACATGTCGAAGCAGAAGCGCAAGGGGAAGATTTTCCTCGACTATCTGCGCAACGACCGGATGTCGACGGCGGTCGCGGTGCTCTCGCCGCGTGCGCGGCCCGGCGCGACGGTCTCGATGCCGCTGACCTGGACGCAGCTCAAAAGCGATCTCGATCCGAAGCGATACACCATCCGCTCCGTGCCGGCTTTGCTTTCGAAGACCAAGGCGTGGGCGGGCTATGACGACGCGGCAACTTCCATCAAGCCCGCGATCACCCGTCTTGCCAAGGAGCTCTGAGTGTCAAAGGGCCCGATCAAACAGATGCGGGCCGCGCCAGGCGCGGACCCGCAAATGACAGCTCGCAGCGACGGGTTCAGATCCTCCCGAGCAGCACGAGGATCAGAATAATGATGATGATGAGGCCGAGGCCGCCGCCGCCATAGTAACCGGTGCCGTAGAACGGGCCACCACCGATGCCGCTGAATCCGCCCAGCAAGGCGATGATCAGAATGATCAGGATGATTGTGCCAATCGACATTTAACCTCCTCAGCCCGTCCCTGTGGGCGCTCGTGAACCCTGCGACCGGCAGAGCAACTTGCGGGTGCATCGAAAAGTTCCCGATTTTGCGACGCGATAATTCGTGCACTTGGCCTTCCCTTGCAACGCGGATCGACTACATGCGTTGAAGCCAGAGAGGATTTGCGATGCCCGCGCCGCTCGTTGTTTCCATTCCGCACAGGCTCGGCCGCGAGGAAGCGATTCGCCGTCTCAAGGACGGGCTGACGCGCGCGGCCGCAAGCATTCCGGTGCTCGCCATCGAGCAGGAGCGCTGGGAGGACAACCGCATGGATTTCCGCGTGCGCGCGCTCGGACAAATCGCGAGTGGCCGTATCGATGTCGCGGACGATCACGTCCGTCTCGAAGTCGTGCTGCCGTGGCTGTTGCAGCGGTTTGCGGAAGCAGCCCAGGCGGCGATTCGCAGCCGCGGCGCGCTGTTGCTCACCAAGCGCAGTTGATCGCGATCTCTAGCGCGCTCACGACAAAATTGTGAAAAAGCCGCGTGGCAGGATTCCGTCAGCTTGCTGTCGGGTCAGTTTGCCGACTATGTACGGGCGTGCGGGGAGGGAACCGATCTTCGAATCGGCACGAATCCGCCGGGGCCGTCCGGCCAAGATCCCGGACGGCCTTCGCATTTTCCGGGCCTCAGGCGGGAACGCGCTTTCGGGCAGGCGTGGCGGCGGCCCGAACCGTCGCTTTCAGCACTGCGACGGGTAGCTGCGCAAACGCAACCGCGAGCGGCAGCTCAGCGCTGTTGGCTGCCGCCGCCTCCAGCGAATATCCTTGCAACTGCACTGCGCCTTCGAAGGCGGCGGGCTTCGGCCAGGCGCGGCCGCCTTCGGTGAAGGGCGCAAACTTTCGCGCCACCACGGTGATCATGGCGTCGCGGCCGCGCCGCCGGGCGAACGCGATCACATGGTCGCGGTGCGGGCCGGTGACGTCGAGCGGCTGATAGTCGCCATGGATGAAGACCTCGGCACGTTCGGCGCGCAGTCTGAGGAGATGGCGGGTCCAGGCGAATTTGAGTCGGCCATCCGGCCAGTCCCGTGCGAGCGCCTGCCAGTCCGGCGTTTCCAGCGCCGCAAGCAGGCCCACGCGCTCCGCGAAATCAACCGGCCTGCGGTTGTCGGGGTCGACCAGCGACAGGTCCCACAATTCCGTTCCCTGGTAGAAATCGGGCACGCCGGGCAGCGTCGCCTTCAGCGTGATCTGGCTCAGCGAATTCAGCGCGCCGAGCAGCGCGAGGCGGCGGGCGAAGACTTCAAGCCCATCCAGGAATTCGCCGGCGCGCGAGCGATCCAGGATGCGCGCGATGAAGGTCTTCAGCCCTTCTTCGTAGGCCTGGCTCGGATTGAGCCAGCTCGTCTCCTCCTTGCCCTCGCGCGCGGCCTTCAGGGCGTAGGCCTGGATCCGGTCGACGAAGGCTGCATCGATCTCGCCAGCAGGCCATGCACCGAGCAGCGACTGGTACAGCATGTATTCGGCGGTCGCCGATGGCGCACGCGTGCTTCCGCTGGTGACGAGATGCGGCGCATTGAAAACCTTCCAGCGCGCCACCGCGCTGGTCCATTCGCCGGGCAGTTCGGAAAGGGCCGCCAGACGCGCCCGCGCATCCTCGCCGCGCTTGGTGTCGTGGGTCGCGGTCGCGGTGAGGCCGTGCGGCCATTCGCGGCCGCGCTGCTGCATCAGGCCGTGAAAGCGTTGGATCGAGGGCGCCCGCGCGGCCGGATCGCCGCCGACCTCGTTCAGCGCGAGCAGGCGATGGTAGCGGTAGAACGCGGTGTCCTCGAGCGATTTCGCCATCAAGGGTCCGGTGAACTGCTGCACCTTGAGCGCGAAGCGGCGCACGCGCGGCTTGCTGTGCGGCGGCCGGCCCGGCTTGACCATGTCCATGGTCAACGCGTCCTGCAGGAAGTCGAAGATGCCGTCGTCGGCCGCGAACCATTCGGCGCGCGCCCGCGCGATGGTCCGCGCGATCAGTGCGCGATCGTGGTCGGTCGGCCCGGCTGGCGTGATGTAGGTGCGATACACCGGGAAATGCAGCACGTAGAGCTCGAGCGCCTGCCGCAAGCTGTCGGCCGAATAGTCGCGGGTGGAATAGTGCCCGTTGGCGATGCGGGTGAGGAGGCGCACCAGCACGATGAATTCGCTGGTCAGCAGGGTTTCCAGCACGCGGCGCTTGGCCTCGATCAGCATGGGCGCGAGCCTTGGGCTGCGGTTGCTGATCTGCCGCCATATCTCGTCGAGCGGATCAAGCCCCTTTTCGTCGATCAGCATGTGGGTGAGCACGTTCATCCATTCATAGCCGGTCGTGCCGTGGACGCCGGCAAAGGCCGGCATCTTCTCCTCCTCGCAGAGGATCTTTTCGATCGCGACATAGAACGGTCGGCGCCCCTGGGCGTCGCGCACCAGGCGGCGCAGGCGCTGGAAATATTGCGCGGGGTCGCGCAGGCCGTCGACATGGTCGAGCCGCAGCCCCTGCAGCCGACCGTCCGCGATCAGCTTCTTGACCAGGCGGTGGGTGATCGCGAAGGTGCCGGGGTCCTCGACCCGCCAGCCCGCGAGCGTGTTGACGTCGAAGAAGCGGCGATAGTTGATGTCGCTCGAGGCGAGCCGCCAGTGGCCGAGCTTGTAGTGCTGGCGCTCCAGCAGGTGATGCAGTGCCAGCGTCTGCGCGGGGCGATCGCGGCCGGCACGATAGGCCTCGAGCCCCCGCACGATGAGTTCGGCGCTTCCGGCGATCTCCTTCAGCGCCGTCTTGAACGTCGGAGCTTCCTTGCGGTTCGGGTGGCGCAAGCCGAGGTAGCGCGAGGCGAGCGCGAGAATACGCCGGCCAGGCTCGCTGTCCTCGGCGCCGGCTTCCTTGACGATCACGCGCAGGATCTCGCCATAGCGCTCCGGCGCGACCGGCAGCCGGTGGTCGTAATACCAGGCGGAGAAGCTGGCTTCGTCCGCATCGTAGCGCAGCGTGATCTCCCCGCCCTCGAGCGCCTCGCCATAGGGGACGCCCAGGATCGGCAGCAGCACGCCGCCACGCGCGCGATAGGGCAGTTGATCCCAGTCGATGTCGAAGGAAATCGCATGCGGGGATGCCTCGCCCCATTCCAGCACGTCGAGCCAATAGGGATTGTCGGCATAGTGCACGCCGACATGGTTGGGCACGAAATCGAGGATCAGGCCGAGATCATGCCGCCGCAAGGCCTCGCTCAGGCGCTCGAAGCCGGCTTCGTCACCGAGCTCGGGACTGATGCGGGTGTGATCGACAATGTCGTAGCCATGCATCGAGCCCTTGCGCGCCTTCATGAAGGGCGAGGCATAGAGATGCGTGATCCCCAACGCCTTCAGGTAGGGAATGATCTCGGCGGCCTTGTCGAAGTCGAAATCGGCCGTGAGTTGCACGCGATAGGTCGCAAGCGGAATGTCCGGGGGCATTTTAGCCTCCGAGGCGCCAGGACACCGACCAGGGCGGCAAGCTGTTGCCGGCATTTACGCCCCAGATCGGCACACCGGCGCGGTCGGTCTCATAGGCGATCTTGGCGCCTGACAGGTTTGCGGCCAGAAGCAGCGTCGTGCCATCGCCCATCTGCCAGCTCGCGGTGAGAAGCCCACTCTCTTCGGCGCTGGCTTCGCCGAAACGGGCGCCCTTGAGCCTCGGCGCGATCTCGCGCCGCCGGATGGCGAGCAGTTCGCGCACCAGCCTCAACCGTTTCGCGCCGTCAGGCGCATCGCGCCTCTCCCAGTCGAGAACGGCGGACTGAAACGTCGCGGCATCGAGCGGGTCGGGCACCTCGTCGCCATATCTGGCATAGGCCCAGGCATATTCGTGCTTGCGGCCCTTCCGCACGGCCTCCGCAAGGCCGCCCTTGAAGTCGCAGAAGAAGGGGAACGGAGCCTTCGAGCCCCATTCCTCGCCCATGAACAACATCGGCGTCGTCGGTGCGAGCAGCGTCACCGCAAGCGCGGCCTCGATCCCGTCAGCCGTCGCGAGGCTTTCCAGGCGGTCGCCAAAGGCCCGGTTGCCGATCTGATCGTGGTTCTGCAGGAAGTTGACGAAAGCGGTTGGCGCGAGGTCGCCGCTCGGCTCGCCGCGCAGCTTGTTGCCCCAGAACGGCGCCGGCTCGCCCTGATAGACATAGCCCGACGACAATGCGCGTGCGAGGCTGCCGCGAGGCAAGCGCTGATAGTCGCCGTAGTATCCCTGCGCCTCGCCGGTCAGCATCACATGCCAGACATGGTGATAGTCGTCGTTCCACTGGCCGCGATATTTTCCGGCCGGCGGCTCCTGCGTCGGGTCGAGCAGGCTGGCGCGGTTGTCGCCGTTTTCAAGCACGAGATGAATGTGCCGTCCGGTCTCGGCCGCGAGCCGGCCCATGGCGCGGCTGATGTCGTGCAGGATCGGCGGCGCGCCGGTCTCGATGATGGTGTTGACCGCATCGAAGCGCAGGCCGTCGAAGCGATAATCGGAAAGCCAGGTCAGCGCGTTCTCGATCGCGAACGCGCGCACTTCCGGTACACGATAATCGATCGCGCTGCCCCAGGGGGTGTGCGCCTCGGTGAAGAAGCCCGGCGCATAGCGGCCGAGATAGTTTCCTTCGGGCCCGAAGTGATTGTAGACCACGTCGAGGAACATCATCAGTCCGCGCTGATGCGCCGCGTCGATCAGGGCTTTCAGGTCTTCCGGCCGGCCATAGGCGCTGTCGGGCGCGTACCACAAGACGCCGTCATAGCCCCAGTTGCGTTTGCCGGCGAAGTCCGCGAGCGGCATCAGCTCGAGCGCGGTGATCCCGGTCGCGACGAGATGATCGAGCTTATCGATCATGGCGCGATAGGTGCCTTCAGGCGTGAAGGTGCCGACATGGGCTTCGATCAGCACGGTCTCTTCCCACGGGCGGCCGCGCCAATCCCGCGCCTTCCACGCATAGCCTGCGTGATCGATCGCCTCGCTTTCCCCGAACACATCGTCGGGCTGGAAGGCGGAAGCCGGATCGGGCACGTCGATCTCGCCGTCGATGCGGAATTTGTAGCGCGCACCGGCGGCCGCGCCGGCCACGTCGGCGGTGAACCAGCCGCCTTCGCCGCGCTGCATGGCATGAGGCCGTTCCATGATCAGGTCGACGCGCTTTGCCGCCGGCGCCCACAGCCGGAACGAGATGCCATCCCTGATCAAACGTGGGCCGAACTGGCGCGCGCTCATCGCGAGCCTGCAAAGGCAAGCACCGAACGGGGCGGCGCTTGGGTCTCGGCGCCCGCGGCAAAGCCGCCACTCGCGCGCGAGGCGTCGGCGGTGTTGAGCACCTGCTGCCAGCTTTTGTATTCGGTGAGCTTCGGCAAGGTGAAGGCGATCTCCTGCGGCGCGGCATTCAACACGATAAAGATCGGCGCCCCCTCGGGTTCCACCGGGCCCAGCACATAGGACAGGAACCTGCCTTCCGGAAACTGCCAGTCGGATTCCTTCATTTCTTCCGCCGTGGGCGTCAGCCAGACCGCGCCGTAGGAGCCGTCGGGCCGGCGGCCGTCGAGCCAGCGTTGCGAGCGGATCTGCGGAAAGCGCCGCCGCAGCTCGGTCATCTGGGCGACGAAATCGATGAGATCCTCGCCCTCGCTGCCGAGATTGTCCCAGCCGACCCAGCCGATCTCGTTGTCCTGGCAATAGGCGTTGTTGTTGCCGCCCTGCGAGTTGCCGACCTCGTCGCCGGCGAGGATGAGCGGCGTACCCTGCGCGAGCAGCAGGCAGGCGAGCTGGTTCTTGCGAAGCTGGCGTCGCAGCGTCGTTATCTCGGGGTCGTCGGTCGGCCCCTCGTGGCCGCAATTGTTGCTGTGATTGTCGTTGGAGCCGTCACGGTTGTCCTCGCCGTTGGCTTCGTTGTGTTTTTCGTTGTAGCTGAAGAGGTCGGCGAGCGTGAAACCGTCATGCACGGTGATGTGGTTGACGCTGGCGCGCGGCGAGCGGCCGTCATGGTGGAACAGGTCGGAGGAGGCGGTCATCCGGCTCGAGATTTCGCCGATCAGGCTGCCTTCGCCGCTCCAGTAGCGCCGCATCGCCGAGCGATAGCGGTCGTTCCACTCCGACCATTGCGAGGGAAAGCCGCCGACCTGGTAGCCGCCAAGTCCGAGATCCCAGGGTTCGGCGACGAGTTTCACCGACGCCAGCACCGGGTCCTGACGCACCGCGGTGAGGAATGGCGCGTTGCGGTCGAATCCGTTCGGCCCGCGCGCCAGCGTCGTCGCCAGATCCAGGCGGAAGCCGTCGACGTGACAGACCTCGACCCAGTAGCGCAGCGAGTCCATCACCATCTGCAGCACGCGCGGATGGGCGAGGTTGACGGACGAGCCGCAGCCCGTGAAGTCGTCGTAAAAGCGGGGGTTGTCTGGTTTCAGCCAGTAATACGATGCGTTGTCGATGCCGCGCAGCGACAGCGTGGGGCCGAGGTGATTGCCTTCGCAGGTGTGGTTGTAGACGACGTCGAGCATCACCTCGATGCCGGCGTCGTGCAGGCGGGCCACCGTGGTACGGAAGGAATCGAGCGCGTTGTCCTGCGCATAGCGCGGCTCCGGCGCGAAATAGGACAGCGTGTTGTAACCCCAGTAATTCCCGAGCTTCTTCTCCACCAACAGGCGGTCGTCGATGAAGGCGTGGATCGGCAACAGCTCAATGGTCGTGACCCCGAGCCGCTTCAGATGCGCGATCATGGCCGGCGACGACAGCCCGCCATAGGTGCCGCGCAGGCCCGGCGGAACATCGCCCCGCTTCTGGGTCAGTCCCTTGACGTGGGCTTCATAGATGATGGTGTCTTCCCAGGGGATGGTGGGCCGCATCTCGCGGCGGCCCCAGTTGAAGGTCTCGTCGACCACGACGGCCTTCAGCATGCCGCGGGCATTGTCGCGGCGGTCGAATGAAAGATCCTCGCGCGGGCTGCCGATGCGGAAGGCAAAATGCGCGTCGCTCCAGACCAGCCGGCCTGCGAGCCGCTTGGCATAGGGGTCGAGCAGCAGCTTGTTGCAGTTGAAGCGGTGGCCGCGTTCCGGCGCGTAAGGGCCGTGCACGCGATAGCCGTAGAGCTGGCCCGGCGAGACGTCGTTGAGATAGCCGTGCCAGACATCCTCCGTGCGCTCCGGCAGCTCGACCCGTTCAAGCTCGCGGCGGCCCTGGCCGTCGAACAGGCAGAGCTCGACCTTCTCGGCATTGGCTGAGAACAGCGCGAAGTTCGTGCCTCGGCCGTCCCAGCTTGCGCCGAGCCGCGCAGGGCTTCCGGCAGTCAGTCGCATGCAACCAGTGCTCCGTTTCCGAAGTTCGTGATCTATCGCGGCGCCCCCTGCACGAACTTCGGAAACAAGGGAGCACTGGCAACCAAAAGAAAATGGTGCCGCTTTCGATGTTGAAGTTCCTGATTCGGACTCGCGGCAAATGTGAAGGAACTTCAAATCGGCGGCACTAGCGATCCGGTACGAGGAAGATGGCGGCGAGCGGCGGGATAGTCAGGGAAAGCGCGGGCGCGGCATCGTCCAGCGTGTGCACCGCGCCGACATTTCCGGCATTGCTGCCGCCATAATGCGCGGAATCGGAGTTCAAGACCTCGCGCCAGGTGCCGGCGAAGGGCACGGGGACGCGGTAGTTGTAGTACACGTTCGGTGAAAAATTCACGACGACGACGCAGCGCGCCTTGGCGTCGCGGCCCTTGCGCAGCCAGGCGAATACGTTGTTGCCGGCGTCGTGGTCGACCAGCCATTCGAAACCCTCGGCTTCGCAGTCGAGCTCGTGGAGCGCGGGCGTCGTGCGGTAAAGGCGGTTGAGGTCGCGCACCAGCGCCTGGATGCCGGCATGCCGCGGCTGCCCGAGCAGGTCCCAGTCCAGCGAATGATCGTGGTTCCATTCGCGCTCCTGGCCGAACTCGCAGCCCATGAACAGCAGCTTCTTGCCGGGATGGCCGAACATGAAGCTGTAATAGGCACGCAGGTTCGCAAAGCGCTGCCACTGATCGCCCGGCATCCGTCCGAGGATCGAGCGCTTGCCGTGCACGACCTCGTCATGCGAGAGCGGCAGGATGAAGTTCTCGGAAAAGGCGTAGTGCAAGCCGAACAGGATGTCGCCGTGGTGATATTGGCGATGGATCGGATCCTTGCCGATATATTTCAGTGTGTCGTGCATCCAGCCCATGTTCCACTTGTAGCCGAAGCCGAGCCCGCCCCATTCGATCGGGCGTGACACCTGCGGCCAGGCGGTGGATTCTTCCGCGGCGGTGGTGGCATGGGGAAATTTGTCGAAGACCTCGCGGTTGAAGCGGCGCAGGAATTCGATCGCCTCGATGTTCTCGCGTCCGCCATAGCGGTTCGGAATCCAGCCGCCAGCGGGGCGGCTGTAGTCGAGATAGAGCATGGAGGCGACCGCATCGACGCGCAGGCCGTCGACGCCATAGCGTTCGAGCCAGAACAGCGCGTTGGAGACGAGGAAGTTCACCACCTCGGTGCGGCCGTAGTTGTAGATCAGCGTGCCCCAGTCGAGGTGGCGGCCCTGCAGCGGATTGGCGTGCTCATAGAGCGCGGTGCCGTCGAAATGGGCGAGCCCGTGCGGATCGTCGGGAAAATGCCCGGGCACCCAGTCGAGCAGCACGCCGAGGCCCTGCGCATGACAGGCATCGACCAGCGCGGCGAAATCGGCCGGCGGCCCGAACCGGCTGGTCGGGGCGAACAGGCCGGTCGGCTGGTAGCCCCAGGAGCCGTCGAACGGGTGCTCGCTCACGGGCAGGAATTCGACATGGGTAAAGCCCATGTCGCGCGCATAGGCCGGAAGCTCAGCGGCAAGGTCGCGATAGCTGAGCCATTCATTGTGGCCCTTGCGCCGCCAGGAGCCGAGATGGACCTCGTAGATCGAGATCGGTGCGTGGCGCGCGTTGATGTCCGCCGAGGCCGGCTGCGGATGCGGTATGGCCCGCTCGTCGATGACGATGGATGCGCTCTTCGGCCGCACCTCCGCCGCAAACGCCAGCGGGTCGGATTTCAGCGGCAGGTGCTCGCCGCGCGGACCGATGATGTCGAACTTGTAGTGATCGCCCGCGCTGGCATGCGGCACGAACAATTCCCAATAGCCGAGCCCGCGCACCCGCATCGGGTGCCGTCGCGCGTTCCAGAAGTTGAAGTCGCCGACCACGCTGACGCGGCGCGCATTCGGCGCCAGCACGACGAAGGCCACGCCCTCGACGCCGTCGAGGGTCATGGGGTGGGCGCCGAGCTTGTCATAGAGGCGCTGGTGGTTGCCTTCGCCGAGCAGATAGAGGTCGAAATCGGTCAGCACCGGCGGAAAGCGGTAGGGATCGTCGAGCTCGACGACGTTGTCGCCGAACCTGGCGCGGAGCTGATAGCGCGGCGAGCCGTTCGGTGCAGCGCCCGCGAACAGGCCGGCGGCGTGGATGCGCTGGAGCTTGGCCGTCGCGCCGTGCTCGCCGACCGCTTCGACATTGGTGGCTTCGGGCAGGAACGCGCGCACCACCTTCTTGCCGCCTTCCTCATGCGGGCCGAGATAGTGGAACGGATCGGAATGGCGGCCTTCGATGATGGCGTAGGCTTCCGCAGGCAGCTTGGTCATGACGCCTCGCTCGCAGGACCCGATAACAGGCGCAGGATGGCGCCGAGCGGCGCGCGCAGCCATTCGGGCCGATGGGCCAGCTCGTGCTCGAGCTGACGGAACGCCTTCTCCAGCACGAAGAATCTGATGAGGTCGGCGCTGGCGTGCGGATCGGCCGGCCATATCTGCGGCAGGGTCATGACCTCGCGATAGGCCGCGAGGAACGCGTCGCTTGCGCGCTCGCGCCAGCGCGCAAGCGCAACCGCAAGCCGGCCGTGATCGTCGGATGCGACCTTCAGCGCGCGATCGAGCGCCGCAGTAACCGCATCGTCGATCGAGCGGATCAGGCCGGCCACATCGCGCGCTGCCAGCGCCTTGCGCCGCCGCTCCGCCAGCGGCCGCGACGGATCGCCCTCGAAATCGATGATGAAGATGTCGTCCTTCACGATCAGGCAATGTTCGAGGCGGAAATCCCCGTGCTGACGGATGGCAAGCTCGTCGAAGGCGGCGGGCAGCAGCGCGCTCAGGCGCTGACACAGGCTGGCGCGCTGTTGCAGCAGGTGATCGGCAAGCGTGCGCTCGCTGTCCTTGAGCATGCTGCGGCGTTCCTTCAGCGCGTCGCAGGCCCGCTCCGCGCTCGCCACGACCTCGTCGACGAGGCTGCCAGCATGGTCGCGCTGGATCGGCTCGGGCATGAAATCGGGCTCTTTTCCCGCGGCGAGCGCCAGGTGCAGTTCGGCGAGCCGGCGTCCGGCCTGCGCCATGAAGCGCAGATAGAGCCCATGCTCTTCGCCGTCGACGTGCGGCGCCGAGCCCGGCAGCAGCCGCTGCTCGTCGACGAAGCGGTCGAGATAGGCCGCGGTCACGGCCGAGCCGTCGCCCTGGTTCTCGACGAAGGCATGGACCGAGCCGATCGCAAAGCGCTTGCCGCTTCCGAGCAGCTCCAGCTCGACGCTGCCGAGCAGCGCCGGCGCATTGACATAGCCGGCGACGTCGGTGAGGTAGCGGCCAATTTCGATCTCCGGATTGATGCCCGGCTCGATCTTGCGATAGATCTTGACGACATAGTCGTTGTCCACCAGCGCGGTGCTGTTTGGCTGCTCGCTTTCGACCAGGCGAATCCGGTCGGGATGCCGGACCAGCCTTTCGGAGAACTTGCTGGTCGGCGTGAATGCGAGCCGCAGGCCGTTTTCCTCGACCGTCAGGTGCTCGCGCAGGTTTCGCATCAACAGCGCGATGAAGATGTGATCGCTCGCCACGTCGAGCAGCGTTCCCTCGCGCGCGCCCTGGCGCACCGCGGCCAGCGCGCGTGGATTATAGTGCTCGCGGTCGAAGCGCACCCATTCGATCTGCATCGGCAGCACGTAGCGCGCGGCGACGCCGCTCTGTTCGGTGTCGAAAAAGGCAAGCCAGGGCCGGTTGTCGCCGATGTCGCAGAACGGGATCGCCGCAGTCAGCGTCGGTCGGATCGCCTCGGGCGAACGCTCGGGATACCAGCGGGTGCGCGCCAGGTGGCCGGGCAGCACGTCGCGCTCGAACACGCCGCGGGTGCGCGCCAGCGAAACCCAGGTCGAATTGAGCGGCACGACAAGTGTCTCGAATTCCGGCACCATGGCGGGTGTCGAGGTTTCGGACTTGTCGCGTTCCTTGAGCTGGAACCAGTAGAAGCCGTAGGGGCCGAGCGTGATCATGTAGGGCAGCTCGCCGATCGGCGGGAAGAAGGTGCGGCCGAGCATCTCCAGCGGAATCCGTTCCTTGAACGCCGAGAGGTCGAGCTGGGCCGCCTGCGCCGAACGCGACAGGTTGGCGACGCACAGGATGATCTCGTCCTTGTACTGCCGGACATAGGCGAGCACGGCGCGATTGGCCGGGCGGATGAAGCTCATGGTGCCGCGGCCGAAGGCGAGCGTCGACTTGCGCACCGAGATCAGCCGCCGCATCGCATTCAAGAGCGAGGACAGGCTCCGCGACTGCGCCTCGACGTTGACCGCCTCGTAGCCGTAGACCGGGTCCATGATCGGCGGCGCATAGAGCCGCGCGGGATCGGCGCGCGAGAAGCCGCCATTGCGGTCCGGCGTCCACTGCATCGGCGTGCGCACGCCGTTGCGGTCGCCGAGATAGATGTTGTCGCCCATCCCGATCTCGTCGCCATAGTAGATGATCGGCGTGCCCGGGAACGACATCAGGAGCGAGTTCATCAGTTCGATCTTGCGCCGGTCGTTGTCCATCAGCGGCGCCAGGCGGCGGCGAATGCCGAGATTGATGCGCGCGCGCGGATCATTGGCGTAGGTCGACCACAGATAATCGCGCTCGACGTCGGTAACCATTTCCAGCGTCAGCTCGTCATGGTTGCGCAGGAACAGCGCCCACTGGCAGTTGGCGGGAATGTCGGGCGTCTGGCGCAGGATGTCGGTGATCGGAAAGCGGTCTTCCTGCGCGATCGCCATGTAGATGCGCGGCATCAGCGGGAAGTGATAGGCCATGTGGCATTCGTCGCCCTGGCCGAAATATTCCTGGACGTCCTCCGGCCACTGGTTGGCCTCCGCGAGCAGCACCTTGCCCTTGGCATAGTGGTCGAGCTCGCCGCGCAGCTTCTTGATGATGGCGTGGGTCTCGGGCAGGTTCTCGTTGCTGGTGCCCTCGCGCTCGCACAGATAGGGGATGGCGTCGAGCCGGAAGCCGTCGACGCCGGCGTCCAGCCAGCGCTTCATCACCTGGATCAGCGCGCTGACCACGCGCGGATTGTCGAAGTTGAGGTCCGGCTGGTGCGAGAAGAAGCGGTGCCAGTAGAACGCGCCGGCCTCCGGATCCCAGGTCCAGTTCGACTTCTCGGTATCGGTGAAGATGATGCGCGTGCCCAGGTATTTCTGGTCGGTGTCGCTCCAGACATACCAGTTGCGGGCGCTGGACTTCGGGTCGCTGCGGCGGGCGCGCTTGAACCAGTCGTGCTGGTCGGAGGTGTGGTTGATGACGAGCTCGGTGATGACCCGCAAGCCGCGCTTCTTCGCCTCCTGGATGAAGCGCTTGAAATCCTTCATCGTTCCGAAGTCGGGATTGATGTCGCCGTAATCGGAAATGTCGTAGCCGTCGTCGCGGCCGGGGGAGGGGTAGAACGGCAACAGCCACAGGACGGTGACGCCGAGATCCTGCAGATAGCCGAGCTTTTCGGTCAGGCCGGCGAAATCGCCCATGCCGTCATTGTTGCTGTCGGCAAATGCTTTGACATGAAGCTGATAGACGACGGCATCCTTGTACCAGAGTTCGTCGGCGATTTCGGCGGCCGGCAGTTCCTGGGTATCGATGGATGACATCAGATTCATGCGGACACGCTCCTACCCTGCACGGCACAGGAGCAAGATGGGCTCATTGCGGCGTGGTGGAAAGTGGCCGCCATAGACCTGTCTGTCGCGGGCTTCAATGCGCAGAGGGGCGCTGATGTCGTCGCTCGCGACAGTTTGAATTGAGTTGTTCACGGTGATGCCATTGACATGGAAATGACGTCCCCTTGTCGTGAGATGGAAGGAGACGCCGGGCCCTTCTAACCAAGAATCCGCTTCCTCGCCTTTGGTTCCCCGGGAACACCTGAGCCGCCCATGAGTTATGCAGGGCTATCCTTTTCGCTTATCTAGAGAATTTTGCGGCGCTCCCCGCGTCGTTGCAAGCCGCGTGCCGAAATGGACCTTCTGACCCAAGCCAAGCACCTTGGAATTCAACCCGAATTCATTGACGGCCAGGGTCGTCACCGCGTCACCGGGGGTGACGCGCTGAAGCTCATTATGGAGGCACTGCCGGCCAAGGTGGCCTACCGCTTGGTCGGCGGCCCCATTGTGTTGCGTTGCGGCCATCCGTCGCAGACCCCCGTCAATTCGGGCGCGCGCCTGCCGCTGCGCTGGAAAATCCTTTCAGGCGAGGAGCTTGTCGCGGAAGGCGAGGCCCGCGAGCATGGCATCGCCTGGCCCGACGGGCTGCCGAACGGCATCTATCGGCTGCATCTGACCGATGCGTCCGGGGCGGCCGAGGAGGCGCCGCTGATCGTATCGCCGCCGCGGGCCTTTGGCGGCGAGTTCGACCGTGGCTGGCTGCTGGCGATCCAGCTCTACGGCATCCGCTCGGTGCGCAACTGGGGCATGGGCGACTTCACCGATCTCGCCGATCTGATCGAGCTGGCCAGCGACCTCGGCGCCGACGGCATCGGCCTCAATCCGCTGCATGCGCTGTTCGACGACCGGCCCGCCGATTGCAGCCCCTATTCGCCGAACAGCCGGCTGTTCCTCAACGCACTCTATATCGACGTCGAGAAGCTGCCGGAGTTTTCATCCGACGCCTTCCCCGAAGCGGCCGATCTCACGCCACGGCTGCGGCAAAGTCCGGTTGTCGATTATGTCGCGATTGCGGGCCTGAAGTGGCGGGGGCTGCGCGCGGCGTTCAAGGCGTTCGCCGCCAACCCGAAATCGGCGAGGCGGAAGGAGTTCGAGAAATTCCGCGCCGAGCGCGCCCCGCTGCTCGCGCGCTTCGCCTGCTTCGAGGTGCTGCGGCACAGGTTCGACCGGCCGTGGTGGGAATGGCCGCTGGAATGGCGGCATCCGGACGACGCCAGATGCGCCGAACTGCGCGCCGGACCCGACGGCCGCGAGATCGAGCTCATCGAGTTCGTGCAATGGGTGGCGGACGAGCAGGTGCGCGCCTGCCAGGCGCTTGCGAAGCAGCGCGGCATGCGCGTCGGGCTCTATCTGGACGTCGCCGTGGGCGTGCAGGCCGATGGCTTCGATGCCTGGAACGAGCAGGAGGCGATCTCCCGCCAGCTCGGCGTCGGAGCGCCGCCGGACACGCTGAACACCGCGGGCCAGAGCTGGGGCCTTGCCGGCTTCAATGCCGCGGGCCTCGAGCGGCAGTCGTTCGAGCCGTTCCGCCAGATGCTGAGGGCCGCGATGCGCCATGCCGGCGCGATCCGGCTCGACCACGTGCTCGGGCTGAAACGGCTCTACCTCGTGCCGCAGGGATTCACGCCCGACAACGGCGTCTATGTGCAGATGCCGTTCGAGGCGCTGCTCGCCGTCACCGCGCTCGAAAGCGTCGCCAGCCGCTGCGTCGTCATCGGCGAGGACCTCGGCACGGTGCCGGAAGGATTCCGCGAGCAGATGGCCGATTGGGGCATCTGGTCCTATCTCGTGATGATGTTCGAGCGCGACGATCGCGGCCGTTTCCGCGAGCTCGAGCACTACATGGCGAACGCGCTCGTCACCTTCAACACGCACGACCTGTCGACCTATGCCGGCTGGCGCTCCTTCAGCGATTTGAAATTGAAGCGTTCGCTCGGCATCGATCCGGGCGAGAGCGACGATGCGCGCTGGCATGCGCTTTCCATGCTGAGCGAGGTGTTGCGGCACTACGGCATCGAACGCCACGACATCAATGCCGTCATCCGTTTCCTGGCGCGGACCAGATCGCGCCTGCTCGCGATCTCGCTGGAGGATCTGCTCGGCGTGATCGACCAGCCCAACATTCCCGGCACCATCAACGAGCATCCGAACTGGCGGCAGCGGCTGCCGGTCGCGATCGACGAGATCGCGGAGACGATCGATATCGCCGCCTTCAAGGCCGCAACCGCGGAAAGGGCGCGTGCGGTCGATTGAGGCGGCCTTTTCAGGGTCGCAGCCATTGCCCTGCAGAATCGAAGACTACGCGCTGATCGGCGACTGCGAGACCGCAGCGCTCGTCGGCCCCGACGGATCGATCGACTGGCTGTGCTGGCCGGCCTTCGATTCCGACGCCTGTTTCGCGGCGATCCTCGGCACGCCCGGGAATGGCCGCTGGCTGATCGCGCCGGAGCAACGCGTCGAGCGCCGCTCGCGCCGCTACTGGGACGACAGCCTGATCCTGGAAACGCGGTTCGAGACGAAAAGCGGCACGGTGGCGCTGATCGATTTCATGCCGCCGCGCGGGCAGGCATCCGACATCGTGCGCCTGGTGCGCGGCGTCGCCGGCACGGTGAAGCTGAGAATGGAGCTCGTGATCCGCTTCGGCTTCGGCATCGACATCCCCTGGGTCAGGCGCGCCGAGGATCGCTCGGCGCTGCTGGCGATCGCGGGCCCTGACATGACGGTGCTGCGCACGCCGGTCGAGACGCGCGGCGAGAACATGACCACGGTCGCCGAGTTCGAGGTGAGCGAGGGCGACAGCATCCCGTTCGTGCTCACCTATGGCCCGTCGCATCTGCCGCTGCCCAAGCCGATCGACCCGGTTCAGGCGCTGAAGGACACCGAGGATTTCTGGCGCGAATGGTGCGGCCGTTCGACCTATCGGGGCGAGCATCGTGGCCTCGTGACGCGATCGCTGATCACGCTGAAGGCGCTGACCTATGCGCCGAGTGGCGGCATCGTCGCGGCGCCGACCACGTCGCTGCCTGAAAAGCTCGGTGGGGCGAGGAACTGGGACTATCGCTTCTGCTGGCTGCGCGATGCGACCTTCACGCTGCTGGCGCTGCTCAATTCGGGCTATACCGAGGAGGCGGCGGCCTGGCACAGCTGGCTGTTGCGCGCGGTTGCAGGCGCGCCCGGCAACATGCAGATCATGTACGGCATCATGGGTCAGCGCCGGCTCCTGGAATGGGAGGCCGGCTGGCTGCCCGGCTACGAGGGTTCGCGGCCGGTGCGGGTCGGCAATGCAGCACATGCCCAGTTGCAGCTCGACGTCTACGGCGAATTGATCGACGCCTTCCACCAGTCGCGCATGACCGAGCTCAAGCTCGACGAGGAGTCCTGGGCGCTGGAATGCGTCGTGCTCGATCACGTCGCCGAAGTCTGGCACGAGCCGGACCACGGCATCTGGGAGCGCCGCGGTGAGCCCAGGCACTATGTCTTCTCGAAGGTGATGACATGGGTGGCGTTCGACCGCGGCATCAAGAGCGCGGAAAAATTCGGCTTCCGCGCGCCGCTCGAGCGGTGGCGCACCTTGCGCGAGGAAATTTGCCGCGACGTTTGCGAGCGGGGTTTCGATCGCACCCTGAACAGCTTCGTCGAATCCTACGGCTCCGGCCTGCTCGATGCCAGCCTGCTGCTGCTGCCGGCGGTGGGATTCCTGCCGGCTTCCGATCCGCGGATCCAGGGCACGATCGCGGCAATCGAGAAATCCATGATGCGTGGCGGCTTCGTGCTGCGGCACGATCCGCGCGAAATCTCCGAGGAAATCCAGCCGATCGAGGGGGCCTTTCTCGCCTGCACGCTGTGGCTTGCGGACGCCCATGTTCTGGCGGGCAATCTGGCAAAGGCGCAGGCGCTGCTCGACCGCGTGACCGCAATTGCCAATGATCTTGGCCTGCTCGCCGAGGAGTACGATCCGATCGCGCGGCGGCAGACCGGCAACTTCCCGCAGGCGTTGACCCATATCGCGCTGGTCAACACCGTGCACAATCTCGACGACGCGCGGAAGGCCTGCGACAAGCCGGCGGTGCAAAGGTCGACATGATGTGGCGGTTCGGAAGCTCTCTTCCGTTGCGCTATTTGTGGTCCATGTACCAGGCGCCATCCCAGCCGGGGGCGGGCGGGCTGGCTTCGAACGCGTCGATGCGCTTCAGAAGCGTCAGTGACGGCCCGTCATCGTCGACCGCCTCGAGCGCGGCACGGAGAGCCTTGCGGGCGTCGGCCCAGCGTCGGTCCCTGTAGGCGGCAAGCCCTTCGGCGTAGCGGTCCCGCAGGGTCATCAGCCGCGGCGCCAGTGCTCCCTGCTTCCCCAGGATCTCGAACACCGCCTGCGGCCGGCTCTGGCCCAGCACGACCAGCCGGTCGATCTCGCGCAGCTCGATCGCGGCATCGAGCGCTGCGACGGTCGCCTCCGACACCAGCGAGCGAGTGCCGTATTCCTTGTTCGCGGCCTCCAGCCGCGATGCCAGGTTCACCGCGTCGCCCATGACGGTGAAGCTCATCATGAATTCGGAGCCGATGCTGCCGGCGAGCACCTCGCCGGTGGCGATGCCCAGCCGGATGTCGCAATCCATCGGGATCGAGCGGACGTCGAGAAGCTCCGGCAGCTCCTTGCGCAGGGTTGCGACGCTGTCGATCATGTCGATCGCGGCGAGACATGCGAGGTCGGCCTGCTCGTCCTCGACCACGAAGGGCGGGCCCCAATAGGCCATGATCGCGTCGCCGATATATTTGTCGAGGATTCCCTTGTGGTTCCGGATCGGGGACGACATCGTCGACAGATAGTGGTTGATGATCTTGACGAGGCCCTGCGGCGTCACGTCTTCGCTCATCGCCGTAAAGCCCTTCATGTCGCAAAACAGGACCGTCATCACGCGGCGCTGTCCCATGCTCGCGGCCTGCGCCGGCTCGTCGATCATCCCTTCGATGACCTTCGGATCGAAATATCGGCCGAAGGTCGCGCGGACCTGCTCGTTGCGCCGCAGCCGGTCGACCATCCGGTTGAACGCCGCCGTGAGCTGGCCGATCTCGTCGGCGGTGGAAACGCTCACCGATCTATCGAGGCGTCCCGCCTCGATCTCGCGTGCGCCCTCGAGGAGCTGCCGGACCGGGCGGGTGATGCCGCTCGAGACGATCAGCGCAAAGCCCAGCCCGATCGCCGCGGCAAGCGCGGTCACGAGCGTGGAGATCATCATGGCCTGCCGCTGGTTGCGGGTGACGACGGCGCTGGAGGCATAGACCTGCTTCAGCATGTCGGCGCGGATCGCATCGATCTTCAGGGTGAAGTCGTCGCGCAGCGCGTCCACATGCTCCATCGACTGCCGCGCCTCGGCGAAATTCTTGGCGTCCAGCAGGCGAAGCAGCCGCGCAGCTTCCTCGCCAAGCTGCTTGCGGGTATCCTCGATGGCGTTCTCGATCCGGTCGTCGATCCGTGCCAGCGCGGCGTTGTCGGACGGCGTCGTCACATCGTCGATGATGGAATTGATGAGCTTGCGCGCCGCCTGCGCTTCCTGCTCGACCTCGGCGTCCGCCTCCTGGTAGTTTTTCAGGCGGGCGGCATAACCCTCCTCGTCGGGCGGTGCCTGCATTTTCATGATCATCATCCGGCGCAGCGCGATCGCTCGCTCCAGCGATCTGATGTTCGCCTGCGCCAGATGGTTGTAGGCGGGAAAGTATTTGCCATTGAGCTCGTCGAGCAGGTGGCCGACGGTGCTCGCCATGTACACCGAGACGAGCGAGGTCAGCACCATCAGCACGATCAGCCCGACGGCGATGCCGACGATCTTTCTTCGGATCGATGGACGGATAATCCAGTGCATGGGTCTGCTAGAGAGGTGAGGCGGGTGGCGGCCGCCACAATGCCCGAATCTCGGCCGTTTAGCCAACGGATCGTGCCGGCTATCGCCGAATAGCCGGGGACAGGGGAGCTGTGCGGGCGCCGCCGGGCGGCCCGATCTGTGCGTTGCGAACGAGCTTCGGGGGAAGGCGGGGCGCCGCGCTCTGCAGTGCCGGCCGGCGCGCGCGCCAGGAACTTATGACCTTTCCAGTCATTGTCGGCTAGAGGTTGGAGGTGATCGAATGGTCCGCCTGTTCACTGCGGCCGCCTTGCTGGGCCTGATGGTCTGTGCCGCCTTTGCGGCCTCGCTCGACCCCGCGTCGATCAACAGCGCCGAATTCCACGCAAGGACCTCGAACGGAATCGACGCCGGCGTGGTCAAGGTCCAGGTGCTGCTCGACCGCGCCCGGTTCTCGCCGGGCGAGATCGATGGCAAGCTCGCCGAGAACACGCAGAAGGCGCTGACGGCCTTCGCCGAGGCCAACGGTTTGACGTTTCAGAAATCCCTGACGCAGGAGCTCTGGGACAGGCTCGCCGGCGCCAGCCAGGATCCGGTCATCGTCCAGTACACGGTCGCCGAGGGCGACGTGAAGGGCCCCTTCCTGAAGAAGCTGCCGGCGCGCATGGACGATATGAAAGGCATCAAGGTGCTCGCCTATACCAGCCCGCGCGAGGCGATCGCCGAGAAATTCCATATGAGCGAGGCGCTGCTCGCCGCGCTCAATCCGCGCAGCAGGTTCGATCGCGCCGGCGAAGTCATCAGCGTCGCCAACGTCGCGGTCCAGCGGCCGAAGCTCGCGATCGCCCGCATCGAGGTCGACAAGGCGCGGCAGACGGTCAAGGCGCTCGATCGTGACGGCGCACTGCTCGCGTATTTTCCGGCGACCGTCGGCAGCGAGGAAAAGCCGACCCCGACCGGCTCGCTCAAGGTCGTCTCGATCGATGCGAACCCCACCTATCGCTACAATCCCGCGTACCGGTTCAAGGGCGTCCGGTCGAAAAGCGCGTTCACCATCAACCCCGGACCGAACAATCCGGTGGGGTTGTACTGGATCGGCCTGTCAGCGGAGGGTTATGGCATTCACGGCACGCCGACGCCGTCCAAGATCAGCAAGTCCGAATCCCATGGCTGCGTCCGGCTCACCAATTGGGACGTGGCCCTGCTCGCCGCAGGCGTCAGGAAGGGGACACCGGTCGACTTCGTCGAGGGCAAGGTCGCGGACGGCAGGAGCTGAGAGCGGGCCGCAACGGAAGTCAGGCTGTGGCAGCCGGCCCGGCATGCCCGGCTAGACGGATTGTGCCTGCAGGATGATGTCGATCGCCTTGGCGAAGCCGTCCTGCTCGTTTGAAGTCGTGACGCGGGAGGCCAGCTTCTTGACGTCGTCGGTGGCGTTGCCCATCGCGACCGAGAAACCGCTGTTGCGAAACATCGGAAGGTCGTTCTGCATGTCGCCGATGGTCGCGACCGCGTCGGTCGGAATGCCGAGCCGGGCCGCCATCGCCTGCACGAAGGTGCCTTTGTCATGGCCCGGCGGGGTGACGTCGAGATAGTAGCTCTGCGAGCGCACCGCGGTCGCCTCGCTGCCGACCGCCTGCTGCATCGCCGCCTCGCAATGCCTGAGCAGGTCGGGGTCGGAGCTTGCGCCGACGATCTTGCAGGCGCTGCCGAGATACGGGGCGAAGTCGGCGACGATGACCGGATCGTGCCGGATCGCGCGCTTCTCATGCGCGACATATTCGCCGTCGGGGTTGCGTGTCAGCCAGCTTTCATTGGTGAACAGCCAGACGTCGACATCGAAGTCGATCAGGACGTCGATGCTGCGTCGTGCCACCTCCGGCGGGATCAGGTGCTGCTCGATCGGGCGCATGTCGGGACCGACGATCGAGCTGCCGTTGAAAGCGCCGATCGGCAGGGTGATCGCGAGCGGCGCGACCAGGAACTGCATGCCGATGGTCGGCCGGCTCGATACGATGGTGAAGCCGATGCCGGCGGCGTGCAGGCGCCGCACCGCGGCCGTGGCCGGTTCGGTCAGGGTCTTGTCCCTGGTCAGAAGCGTGCCGTCGACGTCGGACACGACAAGTGCAATGCGGCTCATGAGGATTTCCCGTGTTCGGCCCCGCCGATGCCGAGCTGCAGCACGATATCAGCGACGATCGCCTCGACCGGGGCGTCGATCGAGACCGTTATGGCGTGTTCGGATGGCGCCGGCGGCTCCAGCGTCCTGAATTGGCTGTCGAGAAGGCCCGGCGGCATGAAATGGTCCTTGCGGTGCGACAGGCGTTCGGCGATCAGCGCTTGCGGGCCTCTGAGAAAAATGATGCCCACGTCCTCGCGGCCATGCACCAGGATCTCGCGATAGGCGCGCTTCAAGGCCGAGCAGGCGATCACGGCGCGCTCGCGGGCGATGCAGGCGCGGTCGATCTCGTCGGCGATCGCCTTGAGCCAGGGCCAGCGGTCTTCATCCGTGAGGGGCTGACCCGCGTGCATCTTGGCGATGTTGCCCGGCGGGTGAAACTTGTCGCCGTCCTCGTAGCGCCAGCCGAGCCGCATCGCCAGCGCCTCCGCGACCGTGCTCTTGCCCGAGCCCGACACCCCCATGACGACGAGCGCGCAGGCAATTTGCTCGGGTTGGTCAGCCACGAAAATTCTCCGGAAGCGCCGCCTGATCGACCAGCCAGACCGTCTGGTCGACCGAGCGCGCGCGGGAAGCCGGCAGGTTCTCGCCGTCGAACAGGCGCGTCAAGATCGCCCGCTTGTCGGAGCCTGCGGCCTCGAACAGCATTTCGCGGCAGGAGGCCAGCGCCGGAAAGGTCAGCGTCACCCGCGGCACCAGCGGGGCGACATTCGCCTCGGGCACGCCGACGACCCAGCGCGCGCTCTCCCGCTCGGCCGGATAGCCCGGGAAGATCGACGCGGTATGGCCGTCGGGTCCGGCGCCCATCAGCACCAGGTCGAACAGCGGGCGCGCCGGCGACAGCGCATCCGCGCCGTAGAAGGATTGCAGCAGGCGCTGATAGCGTCCGGCGGCGTCATCCGGGCTCGCCGCATCGGTCGGAATGGGGTGGATGTTGGCCGCCGGCGCCAGGCGATCCAGGAACAGCGCGCGCGCCATGCCCATGTTGTGCAAGGGATCATCGGGCGGCACGAAGCGCTCGTCGCCGATGAACCAATGCGTGCGCTGCCAGGGAATCCGGCCGCGATAGGCATCGCTCGCCAGCAGCGCATAGAGCTTCTTCGGGCTCGATCCGCCGGTGAGGCAGATCGCGATGCGGCCGCTGTTGGCCGCGATCCGCGCCAGCAGGCGTTCGGCGGCGGCGGCCGCGAGTGCTTCGGGATCGGCGACCGTGATCAGCGTGCGCTGGTCGAAAAATCCCATGCTCAGGCGAGCTTGCGCCAGCTGCGGCCGTCGCGGGTGAGCAGCGCCTCGGCTTCCTCCGGGCCCTCGCTGCCGGCGCGGTAGGTCTTCAGCCCCCTGGCGCCGGCCTTCTTCCAGGCATCGAGGAACGGCTGCACCGCCTGCCAGCCGGCTTCGACGCTGTCGGCGCGCTGGAACAGGATGTTGTCACCGATCATGCAGTCATAGATCAGCGTCTCGTAGCCGGTGGAGGGCTCGGCCTTGAAGTAATCCTTGTAGCGGAACTTCATCTCGACGCCCTCGATGTCGATCGCCGGCCCCGGCACCTTGGTGTTGAACTGCAGATCGATGCCTTCGGCCGGCTCGGTCGAGATCACCAGATAGTTCTGCGAGAGCTGATCCACCGCCATGTCGCGGAACATCGCAAACGGCGCCTGCTTGAACTTGATGGCGATCTCGGTGCGCTTGACGCCGAGCGCCTTGCCGGTGCGCAGGTAGAACGGCACGCCGGCCCAGCGCCAGTTGTCGATGACAAGCCTCAGCGCGGCATAGGTCTCGGTGGTGCTGTCCAGCCTGACCTCGGGCGTCTTGCGGTAGTCCTCGATCTCGACGTCGCCGATCCGGCCGGTGACGTATTGGCCGCGGACGGAATTCCTCAGCGCTTCCTCTTCGCTCTGGATCTGGATCGCCGACAGCACTTCCCCCTTCTCGGTACGCACCGCGTGGGCGTCGAAACGCGCCGGCGGCTCCATCGCGACCAGCGACAGCAGCTGGAACAGGTGGTTCGGCACCATGTCGCGCAGCGCGCCGGTCGAATCGTAGAAGCTGCCGCGATGGCCGACGCCAAGCTTCTCGTCGACGGTGATCTGAACATGGTCGATGTGATAGCGGTTCCAGATCGGCTCGAACATGCCGTTGGCGAAGCGCAGCACCAGGATGTTCTGCACCGTTTCCTTGCCGAGATAATGATCGATCCGGTAGATCTGGTGCTCGTCGACCAGCTTCAGAAGCGCCGCATTCAGCGCCTTGGCTGATTTCAGGTCGGTGCCGAACGGCTTCTCGATCACGAGCCGTCGCCAGGCGCCGTTCTCCGTGAACATGCCGGTGCGGGCGAGTTGCTGGCTGATCGGCAGGAAGCCGCTCGGCGGGGTGGCGAGATAGAACAGCCTGTTGCCGCCGGTTTCGCGCTTGGCCTCGAGCTTGTCGAGCCGCTCGCGCATCGCGTCGAACGAGGCGGGATCGCTGGGGTCGGCCTCGATGGCGGTGACGCATTCGAGCAGTCGTCTGGCGATCGCATCGTCGACGCGCCGGGTCGCAAATTGCTTCAGGCCCTTCAAGAGGCTGTCGGTCAGTTCGTCATTGGTCATGCGCTTGCGCGCCACGCCGACGACGCAGAACTTGTCCGGCAAAAGATCCGATGCCGCGAGATTGTAGAGCGCGGGAATGATCAGCCGGTGCGTCAGGTCGCCGGTCACGCCGAAGATGACGAAGGAGCAGGGATCGGGCTTCTTTTGCTTTTGACCGTTCGTCATGCTTCTCGCGTCCTGTTGCGCTTGCCTCGGTTAAGCTTTCCTGGGCGGTTCCTTGTGACCGCCGAAGCCCGCGCGCATCGCGGACAGGATCTTTTCCGCGAAGGTGTGGTCCTTGCGGGATCGGAAACGCGCGAACAGCGCGGCGGTGAGAACCTCGGCGGGCACCGCCTCGTCGATCGCCGCGTTGATGGTCCAGCGGCCCTCGCCGGAGTCCTCGACGAAGCCGGAGTAGTTGTCGAGCGCTGGACTTTGCGCCAGCGCGGACGCCGTGAGATCGAGCAGCCAGGACGGGATCACGCTGCCGCGCCGCCACACCTCCGCGATATCGGCAATGTCGAAGTTGAAGCGGTGCTCTGGCGGCAGCGCCTCGATCGCGGCGTTCTTCAGGATGTCGAACCCTTCCGCATAGGCCTGCATCAGGCCGTATTCGATGCCGTTATGCACCATCTTGACGAAATGCCCGGCGCCGACCGGGCCGGCATGGATATAGCCCTGTTCGATCCTGGGATCGCGGCCCTCGCGATGCGGCGTGCGCTCGATATCGCCGACCCCGGGCGCCAGCGCCTTGAAGATCGGATCGAGGCGGTCGACCACGGCTTTTTCGCCGCCGATCATCATGCAATAGCCGCGCTCGATGCCCCAGACGCCGCCGGACGTGCCGACGTCGAGATAGTGGATGCCGCGGGGCTTGAGCGCCCTGCCGCGGCGAACGTCGTCCTGCCAGAAGGTGTTGCCGCCGTCGATGATGACGTCACCTTCGCCCATCAGCTTTGCCAGCGCCTCGATGGTGGTTTCGGTGATGCGGCCGGCGGGCAGCATTACCCAGACGGTGCGCGGCCTTTCGAGTTTGGCGACGAAGTCTTCCAGCGCCGTGGTGCCGGCCGCGCCGTCAGCGGCAAGGCTGGCAACCGCCTTCTCGTCCTTGTCGTAGACCACCGCCGAGTGGCCCGCGCGCAAGAGCCGGCGGACGATGTTGCCGCCCATCCGCCCGAGGCCGATCATGCCGAGCTGCATCGCGGCCTCCTCTAGTTCAGCGCTTCGGTGATCGCGGCATCCAGCGTCTTCAGTGCTGCCCTGAGGTCGCCCTTCAGATGCACGCGCAGCGCGCGCCGGCCGCGCTCGGTCAGCACGTCGAAATCGCCGCGCGCCTGCGCCGCCTCGATCACGCCGAAGCTCGCCTTGTGGCCGGGCACGGGCAGATCCTTGGCGTTGTCGGCGGTGATCTGCAGGAACACGCCCGAGTCGGGCCCGCCCTTGTAGGCCTGGCCGGTCGAATGCAGGAAGCGCGGGCCGAACTCGGCGCAGGTCGCGACATGCCGGCTGTCGCGGACCTTCAGCCGGATGTCCTGCAGCGCCTCGATATGCTCCTTGCTGCGGTCGATATAGGCGAGCAGCGCCACATAGTCCGACGCGCCGGAGCGGCCGAGATGGGCCTTCAGCCAGGAGCCGAGGTCGCCGTTGGCGCCGGCCCGGCGCAGCTCGGCCGCGTTGTGCTCGTCGGTGTAGAGATCGGCTTCCGCCGAGGTCACGACGGGCGTCTCCTCGGGCAGCGCGCCGGTCTTCTCGAACGCCGCCGTCAGTTCGCGCGTCTTGACCTTGGCGGCCTCGACGTCGGGCTGGTTGAACGGGTTGAGGCCAAGCACGCTGCCTGCGACCGCCGTCGCCATCTCGAAGCGGAAGAATTCCTGCCCGAGATGATCGATCGATTTCATCACGATGCGCACCACGGGATGGCCGGCGGCCTCGAGTGCTGCGAGCCTTTCCTCATGGGCCTCGTCGTGCTCCCCTTCGGTCCTGAGGTCGATGAAGAAGCGGTCGTTGCCGTAAACGGCAGGGTCGCCCAAAGGCTCGCCGTCGACCGGGATCAGGCCCTTGCCTTCCTTGCCGGTCGATTCTGCGATGAGCTGCTCGGCCCAGGCGCCGAAATCGGCGACTTTCGGCGAGGACAGGATCGTCACCTTGTCGCGGCCCTCGAGGCCGGCCGCGCCAAGCGCAAGCCCGAGCTGCACGCCCGGATTTTCCTGCGGCGGCACATCGGCGCCGCAGGAACGCACCATGGCAAGGGCATGGCTGATCAGCGTGCGCACGTCGATGCCGGCGGCTGCCGCCGGCACCAGGCCGAACGGGGAAAGCACCGAGTAGCGGCCGCCGATCGAGGGGTCGCCGTGGAAGACGCGGGCAAAGCCCTGCGTGCCCGCGACCTTCTCCAGCGAGGAGCCGGGATCGGTGACCGCGATGAAGCGGTGGCCGGCCTTGTCCTTGCCGATGGTCCTGGCCACGCGATCGAAGAAGTAATCCTTCATCACGTTCGGCTCGGTGGTGCCGCCCGACTTCGACGAGACGATGAACAGCGTCCTGGCGAGATTGACGGCTTTCTCCATCGCCCGCACCTGGGCCGGATCGGTGGAGTCGAGCACATGCAGTTTGGGGAAGCCGGCCTGCTTCGGGAACGTCTCGGCCAGCACCTCGGGCCCAAGGCTCGATCCGCCCATGCCGAGCACCACGGCATCGGAGAAATTCTGGCCCTTCACGCGGCTGGCGAAATCCTCGTAGTCGGCGATGTCGGCCTTGGCCGGACTGTCGAGCCAGCCGAGCCACTTGTTCTCGTCGTCGCCGGTCCAGACCGTCTTGTCCTTGTGCCAGAGCCTTCGGACCTTGGCGGCCGCGCGCCATTCCTCCTCGCTCCTCTCGACCGCCTTTTCGATGGTGGCGCCGAGCCCGAGCTGTTGCCGGTCGATCGCGGCGCCGAGCACGGTCGCCCGCTTGTGCGCCACCGCGCCGTAGAGCTTGTCCGCGGCGTCGGCGAACAGCTTGACGCCGTCCTTGACCAGTTCGGCGGTGATGGCGTCGAGCGAGATGCCGGAGCGCGCCAGCTCGTCGAGCACGTGGCGGGCGCCGTCGATGTCCTCCTCCAGGCTGTCGCGCACCTTGCCGTGATCGCGGAAGGCGTCGAGCGTCGCCGGCGGAATGGTGTTGACGGTGTCGGGGCCGATCAGCTCCTCGACATAGAGAACGTCGCTGTAGTCCTTGTTCTTGGTGCCGGTCGAGGCCCACAGCAGCCGCTGCGGCCTGGCGCCGCTGGCCGCCAGCTTCTCCCAGCGCGGCCCGGCGATCAGGCGCTTGTAGTCCTGATAGGCCAGCTTGGCGTTGGCGATCGCGACCTTGCCCTTGAGCGCGGCGAGACGCTCCTTTTCGCTCGGGTCATTGGCCTTGGCGATCTTGTCGTCGAGCTGCTTGTCGGCAGCGGTATCGATGCGGCTGACGAAGAAGCTCGCCACGCTCGCGACGTGGGAGGGGTCGCCGCCGCCTGCGACATATTTTTCCAGGCCGGCCAGGTAGGCTTCCGCGACCTGCAGGTAGACCTTCTGCGAGAACAAAAGCGTGATGTTGACGCTGATGCCTTCGCCGATCAGCTGCTCGATCGCCGGCAGGCCCTCGGGTGTGGCCGGCACCTTGATCATCAGGTTCTTGCGCCTGACCGCCTTCCAGAGGTGTCTTGCCTCCGCGATCGTGCCCTTGGTGTCCGTGGCGAGGTAGGGCGAGACTTCGAGGCTGACGAAGCCGTCCTTGCCGTGGAGGCGGTCGTAGACCGGCCGCAGCACGTCCGCCGCATGCTGGATGTCCGCAACCGCGAGCTGCTCGAACAGGGCCGCCACCGGGCGGTCGCCGCCCTTGAGCGCCTTGCCGATCGCGCTGTCATACTCGTCTGAGCTCGCGATCGCCTTCTCGAAGATCGAGGGGTTGGATGTCACCCCTTTGACCCCGTCGCTGTCGATCAGGTGCTGCAGGTCGCCGTTGGCGACGAAGCCGCGGGCGAGGAAGTCCAGCCAGACGGATTGGCCGTGGTTTTCGAGTGCTTTGACGGGATTCATGATGCCTGTTTCTCTTCAAGCGGGCGTCGGCGGGTTCCAGCATCCGGCGGGACGCGGATTTGTCAACCATCGGGGTCGAGACGGCCGGCAGCAGAAACACATGCGGCCCCAGAGCGGTAACGCATATGGCGAAGGTTCGATCCTGCCGCCGTCCGGACCGGATTTTGCATAGGCTAACAAGCCTGTGGGTCCGAAAATAAGACCGATTGACACCAAAACTAGGCATCTCGGAATGGCGACGAATCACGTAGATTCCACATTGGATTGGCAGGATGGCCTGGAGCAGGGGTCGCGCAAGCGCGACGAGGGGGCCTGACATGCGTAACGCCGAGACGCGTTCCAAGCAGGCGCGTGCGCGACGCGGCCGCGTCGCTATCGCTGTCACCGCGATCCCGGACATGAGCGTCGCGCGCGTAGCCGGCCATGGCGTCGCTCACGCGCGATGCGGCATCGCGACGCGCGGCTTGCCCTCCCGGCATCACGGCTATGCGAGCTGTGATTGCGCGGCCTGCTCCGTCCCGGGCGGTTGCGGCTACGACTTGCTGCCTAGTTTGATTATACCGGCGTGTGATCGCGCGATATCTCGGGACAATGGTGTTGTGGTCCCGTTCATCTCATCTGTTGATCATGGTGCCGGCATCGATCGAAGAGTGCGTTCGGGAAAGACCGCACAGCTTCTGCCGCGAAGTAACGGATTTACAATTCTAGCGGAACTGGAAGGTTCCCGTAGCTGTCCGGATGTGGCGGCATCGCTACATTGTCTAATAATCGGAGCAGGCAGGGAGCCTTTCGCATAAAAACTGGGCAATTGCCTGTTCGTAACTCAGTGAGTGCCTGCGTGGTGCGTTGCGCAACAAACTCGACCGAGTGTCCAATTGACCCATTGTGCTGATGCTGATTCGACATCGGAATAGGAAGCACTACTTCGAAATCGAAGAAGAAGAGCGGAAGAATAAAAGGAACTTCGGGATCGGAATTCACGGAACGCTTCGACTGCCGGACTCGTTTCAGTAATGCGGCCGAACATATGCGGAGAGGGATCATGTACAACGATTCTCTGTTCAACGCTTTCGCTCGATCCTTCGAGGCGCGAAGCCAGAGCGATATGTCGATGGCTGAATATCTGGAGTCGTGTCGAAGTGATCCGATGCGATATGCGAATGCGGCCGAACGACTCCTAGCTGCCATTGGCGAGCCCCAGATGATCGACACGGCCAAGGACCCCCGCCTTGGCCGTATCTTTTTGAACCGAACGGTGCGCACCTATCCAGCGTTCTCCGGCTTCTACGGCATGGAGGAAACCATCGAGCGCATCGTCGGCTTCTTCCGCCACGCCGCGCAGGGGCTGGAAGAGCGCAAGCAGATCCTCTACCTGCTCGGCCCGGTCGGCGGCGGCAAATCGTCGCTCGCCGAGCGGCTGAAGTCGCTGATGGAAGTGCACCCGATCTACGTGCTGAAGGCCGGCGACGAGTTGAGCCCGGTGTTCGAGTCGCCGCTCAGCCTGTTCGATCCCGAGACGCTCGGGCCGATGATCGAGGAGAAGTACGGCATTCCGCGGCGCCGCCTCACCGGGCTGATGAGCCCGTGGTGCTACAAGCGGCTGGAAGCGTTCGGCGGCGACATCTCGCAATTCCGCGTCGCCAAGCTCCAGCCGTCGCGGCTGCGCCAGATCGCGGTCGCCAAGACCGAGCCCGGCGACGAGAACAACCAGGATATCTCCTCGCTGGTCGGCAAGGTCGACATCCGCAAGCTCGAGACCTACGCCCAGAACGACCCCGACGCCTACAGCTATTCGGGCGGGCTGAACCGCGCCAACCAGGGCATTCTCGAATTCGTCGAGATGTTCAAGGCGCCGATCAAGATGCTGCATCCGCTTTTGACGGCGACGCAGGAAGGCAACTACATCGGCACCGAGAATATCGGCGCGATCCCGTTCACCGGCATCATCCTGGCGCACTCGAACGAGGCCGAGTGGCAGAGCTTCAAGGCCAACAAGAACAACGAGGCCTTCATCGACCGCATCTGCGTCATCAAGGTGCCGTACGTGCTGCGCGTCACCGAGGAGCAGAAGATCTACGAGAAGCTGATCCAGGGCTCCGAGCTTGCCTCCGCGCCTTGCGCGCCGGCGACGCTGGAGACGATGGCCCGCTTCTCGGTGATGTCGCGGCTGCGCAAGCACGAGAATTCGACCGTGTTCGCCAAGATGCGGGTGTATGACGGCGAAACCCTGAAGGAATCCGATCCGAAGGCGCGCAGCGTCCAGGAATACAAGGACGCCGCCGGCGTCGACGAAGGCATGGACGGCGCCTCGACGCGCTTCGCGTTCAAGGTGCTGGCCGCGACCTTCAACCACGACACCTCGGAGGTCGCGGCCGACGCTGTGCATTTGATGTACACGCTGGAGCAGTCGATCCGGCGCGAGCAGCTTTCCGAGGAGATCGAGAAGCGCTACCTCGAATTCATCAAGGCCGAGCTGGCGCCGCGCTACGCCGAGTTCATCGGCCACGAGATCCAGAAGGCCTATCTGGAATCCTATGCCGATTACGGCCAGAACCTGTTCGACCGCTACGTCGACTATGCCGACGCCTGGATCGAGGATCAGGACTTCAAGGACCCCGACACCGGCCAGCTGATGGATCGCGAGCTCTTGAACCAGGAGCTGACCAAGATCGAGAAGCCGGCCGGCATCGCCAACCCGAAGGATTTCCGCAACGAGGTGGTCAAGTTCTCGCTGCGTTCGCGGGCGCAGAATGGCGGCAAGAATCCGAACTGGACCTCCTACGAGAAGATTCGCGAGGTGATCGAGAAGCGTATATTCTCGCAGGTCGAGGATCTGCTTCCGGTGATCTCCTTCGGCTCGAAGAAGGACACCGACACCGAGAAGAAGCACGGCGAGTTCGTCGCGCGGATGGTGGCGCGTGGCTACACCGAGCGGCAAGTCCGGCGGCTCGTCGAGTGGTATATGCGTGTGAAACAAGCCGGCTGAGGCGGATGAGCAAGTGGTCATTCACATCGTCGACCGGCGTCTGAATCCGGGCAGCAAGAGTCTGGAGAACCGGCAGCGGTTCTTGCGTCGGGCCAAGGCTCTGGTTCAGGGAGCGGTCAAGAAGTCTTCGCAAGACCGCGACATCAAGGACGTCCTGGAAGGCGGCGAGGTATCTATCCCGCTCGATGGCATGCACGAGCCGCGCCTCCGCCGCGAGGGCGGCACGCGCGACATGGTGCTGCCCGGCAACAAGAAGTTCGTCGAGGGCGACATGCTGCCGCGCTCCAGCCAGGGCGGCGGCGGCAAGCCGACCGATCCGGGCGAGGGCGACGGCGAGGACGCGTTCCGCTTCGTGCTGAGCCGGGACGAGTTCGTCAACCTGTTTCTCGACGACCTCGAACTGCCCGATCTCGCCAAGCGCCGCCTGACGGAGGCGGAGAGCGAGGGACTGCACCGCGCCGGCTACTCCGTGTCCGGCTCGCCCGCCAATATCTCGATCAGCCGCACCGTAAGCCGCGCGCTGGCGCGGCGCGTCGCGTTGCGGCGGCCGCGGCCGGAAACCATCGCCCAGCTCGAGGCCGAGCTTGCCGAGTGCGACGACCGCGAGCGGCGCGCCGAGCTGATCGCCGAGATCGAGGCGCTGAAGGCAAAGGCGAAGCGCATTCCCTTCATCGACCCGATCGACATCCGCTACCGCCGTTTCGAGCCGGTGCCCAAGCCGATGGCACAGGCGGTGATGTTCTGCCTGATGGACGTTTCCGGCTCGATGTCCGAGCACATGAAGGATCTCGCCAAGCGGTTCTACATGCTGCTCTACGTGTTCCTGAAGCGCCGCTACCGCCACGTCGAGATCGTCTTCATCCGCCACACCGACCGCGCCGAGGAGGTCGACGAGCAGACCTTCTTCTATGGGCCGGCGTCGGGCGGCACGCTGGTGTCGAGCGCGCTGCAGGCGATGACCGAGATCGTGCGGGCGCGTTTCCGCCCCTCCGACTGGAACATCTATGCCGCGCAGGCGTCCGACGGCGACAATTTGACCTCGGACTCCGAGCTCACCGGGCGGATCCTGACCCAGTCGATCCTGCCGATCTGCCAGTTCTTCGCCTATCTCGAGGTCGGGGAGGCCGGCGGCTACTCGTTCGAGATGCCGAACTCCTCGCTGTGGACGCTGTACGAGCGGCTGCGCGCCGACGGTGCGCCGCTCTCGATGCGCAAGGTCTCCGACCGCAGTGAAATCTTCCCGGTGTTCCACGAGCTGTTCCAGCGCCGGGCGAAGCAGGAGAAGGTCGCGCCATGACTGCTTCGAAGGGGCTGCTGTTCCAGGAAGCGGACTGGGATTTCCATATTCTCCAGCGCATCCACGATGCCTGCGACGAGATCGGTTGCGGCGAGCTCGGGCTCGACGTCTATCCGAACCAGATCGAGGTGATCACCGCCGAGCAGATGCTGGACGCCTATTCCTCCGTCGGCATGCCGCTGTTCTACAAGCACTGGTCGTTCGGCAAGCATTTCGCGTTCCACGAGGCGTCCTACCGCAAGGGCCTGATGGGCCTCGCCTACGAGATCGTCATCAACTCCTCGCCCTGCATCTCCTACCTGATGGAGGAGAACACGGCGACCATGCAGGCGCTGGTGATCGCCCATGCCGCGTTCGGCCACAATCACTTCTTCAAGAACAACTACCTGTTCAAGCAGTGGACCGATGCCGATGGCATCCTCGACTATCTCGAATTCGCCAAGCGCTATGTCGCGCAATGCGAGGAACGCCACGGCTCGCTCGCGGTCGAGCATACGCTCGACGCCGCGCATGCGCTGATGTCGCACGGCATCGACCGCTATCCCGGCAAGAAGAACATCGACCTGCGCGCCGAGGAGAAGCGCGCCGGTCTGCGGCGCATGCATGAGGAGGCCGCGTTCAACGATCTGTGGCGGACGGTGCCGACCGGACCCGCCAAGAGCAGCGCGACGCTTTCCGTCGAGCGCCGCCGCAAGCTGCTCGGGCTGCCGCAGGAGAACATCCTTTATTTCCTGGAAAAGTCGGCGCCGCGTCTTGCGCCCTGGCAGCGCGAATTGCTGCGCATCGTGCGCCACATCGCGCAGTATTTCTATCCGCAGAGCCAGACCAAGGTGATGAACGAGGGCACCGCGACCTACGTGCACTACCGCATCATGAACCGCCTGCACCAGCAGGAGCGGATAACCGACGGCAATTTCCTGGAATTCCTGCGCTCCCACACCAATGTGGTGTTCCAGCCGGAGTTCGACGATCAGCGCTATTCCGGATTCAATCCTTACGCGCTCGGCTTTGCGATGATGCAGGACATCGAGCGCATCGTCGCAAGCCCCGATGAGGAGGATCGCGAATGGTTCCCCGACATCGCCGGCCGCAACGACGTGATGGGCGTGCTGCGTGATATCTGGGCCAATTACCGCGACGAGAGCTTCATCAGCCAGTTCCTGAGCCCGCGGCTGATGCGGCATTTCCGCATGTTCCACCTGCACGACGATCCGGAGGAGCGCGCCGGCATCCGCGTCGACGCCATTCACAACGAGCGCGGCTATCGCCGCGTGCGCCGCGAGCTTTCGCGGCAATACGACGTCGGCTTCATCGACGCCAATATCGAGGTGGTCGATGTCGATCTTGCCGGCGACCGGCGCCTGATGCTGCGGCATTCGGTGGTGAACGGCGCCCAGCTCAACGAGGCGGACGCCAAGCGCGTCCTGCAGCACCTCGCCGACCTCTGGAGCTACGACGTGTCGCTGGTCGAGGAGGACGCGACCGGCAAGGTGCTGAAGGATTATGTGCTGAGCCCGCGCCTTGTGCCTGCCGCGGCGTGAGGCAAACTCGTCATGCCGCGGGCTTGACCCGCGCATCCATCAATTGCGGCAAAGGCGTCTTCAGGTTCCGATGCATTGCCGGGTCTAGCCCGGCAATGACAGCAAAGGTCAGCGCAGGCTCGCGTTGATCTTTTCCAGCGCGGCCGAGCCCGGGCAGAGCGCGTCGGCGTCGAGCCGGTTCAGCGGCGCTTCCACCGTGTTGAGGTGGGTGTGCAGGTCTTCCGCATCCGGGTCGACATAGAGCAGGCCGGTGACGATCTGGCCCTTGGCGGCGTGCTTCTGCAGGAACGTCATTGCGCCGAGCCGGTCATGCGGATCGTAGTCCGCGTCGATCTTGCGCAGCGCCAGCTTGGTGCCGTCGTGCTGCTCCACGATCTGCACCGTTCCCGGCGCGTAATCGACCGTGATCGGATCGCGCCCGGTGATGACGTCGAGGCGATTGACCGCGTCATTGTGCTCGCGGACGTAGTCGAAGCTCTTGGTCGAGCCGGCGTGGTTGTTGAAGGCGATGCAGGGGCTGATCACGTCGATGAAGGCCGCGCCCCGGTGCTGGATCGCGCCGGCGATCAGCGGCACGAGCTGGCTCTTGTCGCCGGAAAAGCTGCGCGCCACATAGGTCGCCCCTAACTGCAGCGCGATCGCGACGAGGTCGATGGCGTTGTCGGTGTTGACGACGCCCTTCTTGGATTTCGAGCCGCGATCGGCGGTCGCCGAGAACTGGCCCTTGGTCAGGCCGTACACGCCGTTGTTTTCGACGATGTAGGCCATGTTGACGCCGCGCCGGATCGAATGCGCGAACTGGCCGAAGCCGATGGAGGCGGAATCGCCGTCGCCGGAAACGCCGAGATAGATCAGGTCGCGGTTGGCGAGATTGGCGCCGGTCAAGACCGACGGCATGCGGCCGTGCACCGAGTTGAAGCCGTGCGAATTGCCGAGGAAATAGTCCGGCGTCTTCGACGAGCAGCCGATGCCGGAGATCTTGGCGACCCGGTGCGGCTCGATCGACAGCTCGAAACAGGCCTCGATGATCGAGGCGGTGATCGAGTCGTGGCCGCAGCCGGCGCACAAGGTCGATATCTTGCCCTCGTAGTCGCGGTGGATGAAGCCAAGCGCGTTCTTTTCGAGGCCGGGATGATGGAATTTGGGCTTTGCAATATAGGTCATGACACGGCCTTGCGGAGCGGGGTCACCTTGAGGTGATCCTGGTGGTCGCCGATCGCGTTGGCGATGAAGCGGGCGGTGATCGGGGTGCCGTCATAGTGCAGGATCGGCACCAGCCGCACCGGATCGATGCCGTTCTCGTTGACGATCAGCTGTCTGAGCTGGCCGTCGCGGTTCTGCTCGACGACGTAGACGAAATCGTGGTCGGCGATGAAGCTCGCGACCGAGGAGTGGAACGGGAAGGCCCGGATGCGCATGCGGTCGAGCTGGTGGCCGCGCGCTTCCAGTAGCCCGATCGCCTCGTCCATCGCGGGGGCCGTCGAGCCGAAATAGATCACGCCATATTTGGTGGGCTTTGCCGCATTGGCCTGCAGCGGCCGCGGCACCAGATCCTGCGCGGTCTCGAACTTGCGCACCAGGCGCTGCATGTTGTCGGCGTAGACCGAGCCTTCCTCGGAATAGCGCGCATAGCGGTCGCGCGACGTGCCGCGGGTGAAGAACGAGCCCTTGGTCGGGTGCGTTCCGGGATAGGTGCGGTACGGGATGCCGTCGCCATCGACGTCGAGATAGCGGCCGAAGTCGCGGCCCTCGTCGAGCATTTCCGCGGTCATGATCTTGCCGCGGTCATATTGCCGCGAATCGTCCCACTTCAGCGGACGGCTGAGCCGGTGGTTCATGCCGATGTCGAGGTCGAGCATCAGGAAGATCACGGTCTGCAGCCGCTCGGCGAGGTCGAAGGCGGCGGCGGCGAATTCGAAGGCTTCCGCCGGATCTTCCGGGAACAGCAGCACATGCTTGGTGTCGCCATGCGAGGCGTAGGCGCAGGCGATGATGTCGCATTGCTGGGTGCGCGTCGGCATGCCGGTCGAGGGACCGGCGCGCTGGATGTTCATGATGACGGCGGGAATTTCGGCGAAATAGGACAGGCCGATGAACTCCGTCATCAGCGAGATGCCGGGGCCGGAGGTCGCGGTGAAGGCGCGGGCGCCGTTCCAGGACGCGCCGATCACGATGCCGATCGAGGCGAGCTCGTCCTCGCCCTGCACGATGGCGTATTTCGCCTTGCCGGTCTCGGGATCGTGGCGCAGCTTCTGGCAGTGGCTGGTGAATGCCTCCGCCACCGACGAGGACGGCGTGATCGGATACCAGGCGCACACCGTGGCGCCGCCATAGACGGCCCCGAGCGCGGCGGCGCTGTTGCCCTCGATGAAGATGCGGTCGCCGACCTTGTCCGCCTTCTTGATGCGAAGCCCGATCGGGCATTTCAGGTTCTGCAGCGCCCAGTCGCGGCCGAGATGCAGCGCATGGACGTTGGACGACAACAGCTTCTCCTTGCCCTTGTACTGCTCGCCGATCAGCTGCTCGATCAGCTTCGGGTCCATGTCGAACAGCGCGCACAGCGCGCCCAGATAGATGATGTTCTTGAAGAGCTGGCGCTGCCGCGGATCGGTGTAGGTGGAGTTGGCGATCGCGGTCAGCGGCACGCCGATCACGGTGATGTCGTCGCGGAATTTCGAGGACGGCATCGGCTTGGTCGAGTCGTAGAACAAATAGCCGCCGGGCTCGATTCCGGCGACGTCCTTGTCCCAGGTCTGCGGGTTCATCGCCACCATCATGTCGACGCCGCCGCGGGCGCCGAGATGGCCTTCCTCGGTCACCCGCACCTCGTACCAGGTCGGCAGGCCCTGGATGTTGGAGGGGAAGATGTTGCGCGGCGAGACCGGCACGCCGTGGCGCAGCACCGCGCGCGCGAACAGCTCGTTGGCGCTGGCGGAACCCGAACCGTTGACGTTGGCAAAGCGGACGACGAAGTCGTTTACGCTGCTGAGCGGCTTTTTGTCGGGCATGATGAACCTGCGTGAACCATATCGATAAGGTATTTCTGCATGTCCCACGCGCCGGTGGGGCAGCGCTCGGCGCACAGGCCGCAGTGCAAGCAGACGTCTTCGTCCTTCACCATCACGCGGCCGGTCTTCAGGCCGTCGGCGACGTATAGCGCCTGGTCGTGGTGGGGTGAGGGGGCCTTCAGCCGCTGGCGAAGATCGCCTTCCTCGCCGTTCTCCGTGAAGGTGATGCAATCCATCGGGCAGATGTCGACGCAGGCGTCGCATTCAATGCAGAGGTTCGGGGCGAACACCGTCTGCACGTCGCAGTTCAGGCAGCGCTGCGCCTCGCCGAGCGCGAGCTTGACGTCATAGCCGAGCTCGACCTCGGCCCTGATGTCCTTGAGCGCCACCACCTTGTCGCGATGCGGCACCTTGAAGCGCATGTCGGCGGAAATGTCGTTGTCGTAGCTCCACTCGTGGATGCCCATCTTCTGCGAGGAGATGTGCACCTCGGGCAGCGGCCGCTCGCTGATATCCTCGCCTGAGACGAGCTTGTGGATCGAGAGCGCGGCGTCATGGCCGTGCGCGACCGCCCAGATGATGTTTTTCGGCCCGAACGCGGCGTCGCCGCCGAAGAAGACCTTCGGATGGGTCGAGCCCATGGTCTTGGGATCGACCTTCGGCATGTTCCATTTGTCGAATTCGATGCCGCAGTCGCGCTCGATCCAGGGGAAGGCATTTTCCTGGCCGACCGCGACCAGCACGTCGTCGCAGGGGATCGTCTGGTCCGGCTCGCCGGCGGGCACCAGGCTGCGCTTGCCCTTGGCGTCGTATTCGGCGCGCACCTTCTGGAAGGTGACGCCCGTCAGCTTGCCGTTGTCGTGGACAAAGGCGACCGGCACCATGAAGTTGAGGATCGGGATATCCTCGTGCATGGCGTCTTCTTTTTCCCACGGGCTGGCCTTCATCTCCTCGAAGCCGGAACGCACGATCACCTTGACGTCCTCGCCGCCGAGGCGGCGCGCGGTGCGGCAGCAGTCCATCGCGGTGTTGCCGCCGCCGAGCACGATCACGCGCTTGCCGATCTTGTCGATGTGGCCGAACGAGACGCTGGAAAGCCAGTCGATGCCGATATGGATGTTCTTGGCCGCCTCTTTCCGGCCGGGAATGTCGAGCTCGCGGCCGCGCGGCGCGCCACTTCCGACGAAGATCGCATCGTACTTGTCGGCGAGCAGCTTCTTCATGCTGTCGATGCGCGTGCCGCCCTTGAACTCGATGCCGAGGTTCAGGATGTAGTCGGTCTCCTCGTCGATCACGGAGTCGGGCAGGCGGAACTTCGGAATCTGCGACCGCATCATGCCGCCCGCCTTCGGATCAGCATCGAACACGGTGCAGTGATAGCCGAGCGGGGCGAGATCGCGCGCCACCGCGAGCGAGGCGGGGCCGCCGCCGACCAGCGCGATGCGCTTGCCGTTCCTGGCGCTCGGCCTCGGCAGGCGTTGTCTGATGTCGTCCTTGAAATCGGCTGCGACGCGCTTCAGGCGGCAGATCGCGACCGGATTTTCCTCGACGCGGCCGCGCCGGCAGGCCGGCTCGCAGGGACGGTCGCAGGTGCGGCCGAGAATGCCAGGGAATACGTTGGACTGCCAATTGATCATGTAGGCGTCGCTGTAACGCCCCTGCGCGATCAGTCGGATATATTCGGGAACCGGGGTATGTGCGGGACAAGCCCATTGGCAGTCGACCACCTTGTGGAAGTAGTCGGGCGCCGAAATATCGGTCGGTTTCATTCTTGCTTTCCGCGCGGCCAGCCCATGATAGCGCAGCCTTGTTTTGGTTGGTTTTGCTGGCGCCCGCTTTGGCCGCTGATCTTCTGGTTTTTTAATTGGATCATAGGCTTATCTTATTAGAGCCATTCAAGATCACGCACAAAGGCAAATTTGCGCGATCTTCAGCTTTCGCATGCCAAAACGCCGCATCCTGCACGCAACGCGCGGGTGATGCGGCAGTGCAGCATGATTTCTTTCGTGTGATGAAACGTGTCGGCGGTGCCGACGAAGCGGTGGCGCAAGCTCGTGCGTTTCGACCGCGTCGTCGAGGAACACGCTGATGCGCGACGGGCCGCGCAGTCGCGCGACCGGTTGATGACTCGCGATGATGCTGATGCCGTTATTCCGGCGCTGAGCTCCGATCCGATTCACATAGTTTTGTGTGCTGATGCAGCCCGGCGTCATCAGTGTCCGAGCCGAAGTCTCTTTCGTCCAGGTCCGAACCAGCGAAACTGCCATAAGCGCTCCGCATGTTTGATTGGGAGATGGAAGCAGCCCGGCGGCCACGGCGTGATGATGGCGGCGGTCCGGACGCGGCGGAGCCTCAAGGCCGCGGGATGTCGCTCTTGGCGAGATCCCACATCAGGCGATAGGTACCGCTCGAGACTTGCGGGCCAACGTCCTTCAATCCGGCGACGGCGGCGGTGACCGCTTCCATCCCGGTGCCGTCGATCAGCACGAACCAGTCGCCGGCGCCGGGACCCGGCGTGTCGCTGCCGATCGCCTTGGACAGTTGCGGATCGCCTTCGAGCAGGTGCATCGAGATGATGCCGTCGCGCTGCGCGGGATCGAGTTTTTCGCGCAGCGTCGCACGCAGCTTCTCGGCGTCGCCAGCGGCGGGGCGCAGCCTGATCAGGCCGAGCGCGCCGCCACGGCCGGTACCGTGGCTGATGGTGATGCGTGCAACGCTGCGGATCATGTTCTTGAACCGCGCCATCACCTTGTTGGACCAGTCGGTCTGGTGCTTCAGCTTCTCCCGATAAGCGGGGCTGTCGAGCACCTCGAAGCTTGCCGTGGAGTAGAGGCCGAGATATTTCGGGCTCGCCGCATGGGCGACGTAGCGCCGCGCTTCCACAAAGCCGTCGATCGCCACGCGCTCCTCGATATGCTCGCGGTCGTACCAGCGGTTGAACTCGGCCTCATCGGCGGGATCGATATCCATCGACGTCAGCAGCATGCCCTTTCCGGCGATCGGCATTTTCTTCTCCTTATTGTGCTCTCAATTCCTCATGGCGAGGCGCGCGTGCACCCGAGCACGCCGGGCGGCAGCGAGGCAGGTCATTTCGTGATCCCTGTCGCCATGTCGGCGATGGCCTTCATCACGGCATCGCGGACGCCGTGATCGTACAGCAGGTGGCCCGCGCCCTCGACGATGCGAATTTCGCTTCCCGGCCACGCGTCCGCAAGCGCATGCGAGGTCGCGGGCGGGCAGAGCAGGTCGTAGCGGCCCTGCACGATGATCCCGGGAATGCCGGCAAGCCTTGCCGCCTCATCGAGAAGCTGGTTCGGCCGCATGAAGCAGTCGTTCTGGAAGTAGTGCGCTTCCATGAAGGGAGTTGTGGGGAGCGGCGGCGCGTTCAGCGTCGCCCGCTCGATGCGCGTGCGGGGTGGTGCGTGGGTCGACAGGATCTGCTCGGTCTCGCCCCAGGCCCGCGCGGCCGGGATGTGGCGGGCGGGATCGGGATCGAGAATGCGGCGCCAATACGCGTCCAGCGGTTGTGCGCGTTCGTCCGGCGGCAGCGCATCCAGGAAATCGCGATTGAGGTCGGGGTAGAAGCGCGGAAGCGTCTCGGTGAAGGCGGCCTTGATCTCGGCGCGGGTGCCGAGAAAGGCCGCGCGCAGCACCAGCCCCGAGACGCGGTCGGGATGCGCTTGCGCATAAGCAAGCGCCAGCGTCGCGCCCCAGGAGCCGCCGATCACCATCCAGCGCGCAAAGCCGAACTTCTCGCGGATCATCTCCATGTCGGCGATCAGATGCGGCAGCGTGTTATGCTCGCGGCCGCCTCTGGGACGGCTGCGGCCGGCGCCACGCTGGTCGAACAGCACGGCGTGGAAGCGCTCGGGATCGAACAGCCGGCGGTGATCCGCCTGGCAGCCGCTGCCGGGGCCGCCATGCAGGTAGACGGCGGGAATGCCGTCTTTACGCCCGACGCTCTCGACATAGATCTCGTGGCCGTCGCCGGCATCGAGCCATTCCGACGTCACCGGGCCCGAAGCGTCGATGCGTCTTGTCTTGCCGCTGTCGGCCTCAGGCGCCATGATCTCTCTCGCGCGTGCCGCCGGCGAAATTGCGATAGAGGAAGAGATCGCCGCCCTCGGCCGCCTCGCGCTCGGCCTGGCGGAAGATTTCCTCGTGCTTCGGCGACAGCGTGCAGGCAGGGTCGGTGTTGGCCGCGTCCCCCGTCAGCGCGAAGGCCTGGCAGCGGCAGCCGCCGAAATCGATCTCGCGGAATTCGCAACTCCTGCACGGCTCCTTCATCCAGCTTGTGCCGCGATAACGGTTGAAGGCCTCCGAGTTCTGCCAGATCCAGGCGATCGAATGGTTCGAGCGCACCGATTCGAATTGCAGCCCGGTGATGCTTTCGGCGGCGTGGCAGGGCAGCACCTTGCCAGCCGGCGAGATGTTGAAGAACTGCCGCCCCCAGCCGCCCATGCATTTCTTCGGCCGCAGCGCGTAGTAGTCGGGCACGACATAGTCGATGGCGAGAACGCCTTTCAGCCGCGCCTGCGCTTCCTCGACGATCCGGCTCGCCTCCTCGATCTGGGCCAGCGTCGGCATCAGCGCGGCGCGGTTCTTCAGCGCCCAGCCGTAATACTGCACGTTGGCGACCTCGAGCCGGTCGGCGTCGAGATCAACCGCCATCTGAATGATGTCGGCGAGCTGATGCAGGTTCTGCCGGTGCATCACCGCGTTCACCGTGAGCGGCAGGCCGGCCTCGCGCGTCCACTTCGCAACCTCGATCTTCTTGTTGTGCGATTGCTTCAGCCCGGCGACGCGGTCGGCGACATCTGGCTCGTTGCCCTGAAAGCTGATCTGGACATGGCAGAGGCCGGCTTGCGCCAGCGCCGCCAATTTTTCGCGGGTCAGCAATACGGCCGAGGTGATCAGGTTGGTGTAGAGCCCGACGGTGGTCGCGTGCTGCGCCAGCTCGACCAGGTCTTTGCGCGCGGTCGGCTCGCCGCCGGAGAAATGGACCTGCAGCACGCCGATCTCGGCGAGCTCCGAAAGCACCTTCTTCCATTCCTCCGTGGTGAGCTCGCTGCCGGCGCGGTCGAGCTCGACCGGGTTCGAGCAATAGGGGCATTGCAGCGGGCAGCGATGGGTGAGCTCGAGAAGCACCGCCAGCGGAATGCCGAAGGTCTCCGCCTTCGACCTCTGCTGCTCCAGTATGCTCAGCGCGTCATTGTCGCTCATGACATCTTCTCGCGCGCTTCGGTGAGAAAGCCCTTGTCGGCGAGATCCTGCAGCATCGCGATCACGTCGGCCAGGATGGTCTCGCGTGGCGCGGCGTATTTCTCTGCCAACAGGTCGGCGATCGCGCCGACGCTGCGCGCGCCGTCGCAGAGCTGCAAGACCTCGACCGAGATGTCGTCCGGCGCCAGCACGCGCTCGGGCGCGAGGATCACCCACACCTGGCGGGTCTCGTCGAATTTCAGCCTGGTGTGCCGCGGCAGCACCGGGCAGCTCGCCTCGCCGACGCTGATGTTGCGGCTCGCCATCGCTTCAACCTTCCTCCCGGCTTTCCTTGGGCACGAAGGCGCCGGGTGGGACATGGCCCTCGACATAGGCATGGTACAGCGCGTCGAGCTGCACCCACAGCACGTTGGTCTTGAAGATCAGCGCGTTGCATACCGCCTCGCGCTCGGCGGGCGTCGTCGCATGCTCCCTGACATAGGCGAGCGCGAAGCCGGCGTCACGCGGCGCCTGCTGCAGGCGGCGGCTGAAATAGCTCATGATGTCGGGGTTGACGAAATCATAGTGCTTCAGCATGCCGCTGATGCGCTCTTCATGCAGGTTCGGCGCGAATAGCTCCGTCAGCGAAGACGCGATCGCCTCCAGCGGCGTGCGGTCGCGGCAGAAATGCACGTAGGCCTCCACCGCAAAGCGCGTCGCCGGCAGAATGCCTTCGGTCGATTCCACGTAGGCCGTGTCGAGCCCGAGCCCCTCGGTGAGCTTCAGCCAGCGCTCGATGCCGCCTTCGCTGCCCGCCTCGCCGTCATGGTCCTCGATGCGGTGGCGCCACTCCTGGCGGATGGCGCGGTCGCGGAAGCGCGAGATCACGACCGCGTCCTTGATCGGGATCGTGCTCTGGTAATAGTAGCGGTTCAGCGCCCAGGCCTGCACCTGGCCCTTGTTCAGCTTGCCGCCGTGCAGCAGCCGATGGAACGGATGCAGGCTGTGATAGCGGGTGGCGCCGATCTGGCGCAATGCGGCCTCCAGCTCGGCCGCGCTGTTCAGCGACACGCCCTTGCCGATCGAAAGCGCGGTCATGCCCTTGAGGGGAGGGGCGTTCACAGCACGATCTCCGTTCCGTCAGCGGGAATCTGCCAGCCCGCGCGCTCCGCGAGTTTGCGCTGGTCGGAGGCTTTGAGCAGCGCCGGGTTGGAATTGTTGATATGCAAGAACACCCGCCGGCCGATATCAAGGCCCGACAGCGCCGCGATCGCGCCGGCCTCGCCCGACATCGCGATATGGCCCATCGCCTGGCCGGTCTTGCCGGCAAGCCCCGCCGCGATCAATTCGTCGTCGCGCCACACCGTGCCGTCGAACAGCAGCAGCGGCGCGCCGTCGAGCCGCGCCTTCAGCGCGTCGTCGACATGAGCGCAGGCGGCGATGAAATAGAGGAACTTGCCGCTTGTCCTGTCCAGGATGCGCAGGCCCAGGGTGTCGCCGGTTCCCGCATTGCCGCCGGGATGCGCCTTGCCTTCGAGATACCAGGCCGCCTTGCCTGATACGGCAAAGGGCAGGATCTCCAGCCCGCTCGGCGTCCCGTCGGGCAGGGTGGGCTCGAAGGCGCAGTCGGTCTCGATCGCGACGCGCGCGACGTTCTTCTCGTTCAATACATCAAAGATGCTGTTGGCCTTGAGGATCGCGAGCACCTTGGGATGGGCGTAGATCGCAAAGCGCGCGCCCTCGCGCATCGACAACAGGCCCGCGATGGCGTCGATCTCGCCATTGGTGAGGATGACGCCCGCGATCGGGCTTTGCCGCAGCGCACCCGCTCTCGGGTGCAATTGCGGCGTCGCCGTCAGTTGCTGGCGCAGGTCGGGCGAGGCGTTGATCAGGAACCAGTGCTCGCCGTCGCGGCTCACCGCGATCGAGGTCTGCGTCGACTGCAGCTCGGGATGGTTGCCTCGCGCGGCGCGGCACACCTCGCACCCGCAATTCCATTGCGGAACGCCGCCACCGGCTGCGGCACCCAGGACGACGATGCGAAGCATGATCCGTCTCCTGGAACGCGATCTTCGGTCTTTACTTGAGGCCGCCTGACTTGAGGCCGCCGCTTGGACTTGGCGTCAGAACTTGGCGTCAGGATTTTGGGGCCAAGACTGGGATCAAGATTTGGACCCAAGACTTGGAGCCAAGACTTGCGGTCAAGACTTGGGACCAGAACGTGGGGCCAGTCCTTGCCTGGACCCAGATAGCTCGAAGGTGGACGCCGGTTCCGACGCGTCCCCCTCTTGAGCGGGAACACGTCACAGCCGAAGGTCCACCTTACGTCAAAGCTCGAACGGTGATGCGTCGCTTACTTGCGGGCGGCGCACGCATACATATTGATTTCCATGCCGACCGGCACTTCGACGATCTTTGGTGCTTTCCAGGCCATTAGGCTCTCCTTGTTGAAGAAGCGGACGAACAGACTGTCCTGCACAATAAGGTATCGCGGAACGAAAAGTTCGCCAGCAAAATCTTTTCCGGCGGCCTTCGGTCTGCCCTATTGCGGCGCAAAAGCAGTTTCCGCGATGGCTTGCCGAGGGCCGGCAAAGCCATGCGCCGTCAAGGGCTTGCCGGGCGCCTGGCGAGACGGCCCCGCGCGATCCGGATTGGCAAGCGCGTCGCCAATTGGGATAAAGAACTTGTGAGAGGGAGGAGCCTTCCCTTTCGCTGAGCCGGCCCCCACTGGATTCGACCATGCCGCGATATTTTTTCAACACCCGGATTGGCGACGAGCTGATCGACGATCCCGAGGGCGAGGAACTGCGCGATCCCGACCGCGCCTGGGAAGTCGCGCGGAGCATGATCCGCGAGATCCTGCGCAGCGAGGGCGCCCAGCCGGGGCTTTTGTCGGCGGTGATCGAGGTGACCGACGACGAGGGCGAGATCGTGCTCGAGTTTCCCTTCACCGAGGCGATGTTCGATACGCCGGACCGGTCGGTCACGAAGCATTGATCTGATCCCGACACCGGCCGGCCGCTTCTGTTCCATGCCGTGGCTTGACGGCCTTTGCGCCCTCTTTCCGATTGCGCCGACGACAAAAATATTGAGACTTCCCGTCCGGAAGGCCGCCCGCAGCGGATGTTGCCCGCGCGCAAGACCAAGGCCTCCACCACAGGGGAGAACGTCATGATGATTGGGTCCTCGCCGCGCGGCCTGTTGCTCGCCGGCGCTTTCTTCGGCGCATTTACACTTGGCGCCGCGGCGCAGCAGCAGGGCGACACGCCCGCTGCAGCGCAACAGGCGGCGCCGGCGGCGGCCGCACCGGCACCCGCGCCTTCCGAAGCACCAGCCGCTTCACCGCCGCCGGCCGCGCCAGCGCCGTCGGCAGCCGCGCCCTCCGCCGCGCCGGCGCCCGCGGCATCGGCCGCGCCTGCGGCGCCGCCCGCACCAGCCGCGACGACCGCGGCCGCCACGCCGCCGCTGCCGCCCGGCTCGCCGCTGATCGGCCGCCCCGACAACGAAGCCGCGCAAAAGCTCGCGCCGGTGGCGCCGCCGCCGCTCGCGGCCGCGCCCGACAAGGTTCCGGTCGGCAAGCTGAAAGTGCCGGCCGGCTTCAACATCGAGGTCTATGCCGCAGGGATGGCCAATGCCCGCGAGATGGCGGTCGGCGACAAGGGCACGGTGTTCGTGGGCTCGCGCCTCGTCGACAAGGTCTATGCGATCGTCAACAAGGACGGCAAGCGCTCGGTCAAGGTGCTGGTCTCGGGCCTCTACCGGCCGAACGGCGTCGCCTTCCGCGACGGCACGCTCTACATCGCCGAGCTGTCGAAGATCTCCAAGATCGAGCATGTCGAGGACGTGCTGGACAATCCGCCGAAGCCGACCGTCATCTACGACAATTTGCCGAAGGACGAGGCGCATGGCTGGAAGTTCATCGCCGTCGGGCCGGACAACAAGCTCTATGTCGAGGTTGGGCAGCCCGGCAACAACGTGCTGCATGACAAGGATCACGGCCAGATCCGTCGCATCAATCTTGATGGCACAGGCGCGGAAGTGGTCGCCTATGGCGTTCGCCACTCGGTCGGCTTCGACTGGCATCCGGTGAGCAAGGAGCTCTATTTCACCGACAACGGCCGCGACTGGCTCTCCGAAGACGTGCCGGAGGACGAGCTGAACCGCGTCACCAAGGTCGGCGAGGATTTCGGCGCACCCTATTGCTATCAGGGCAACATTCCGGATCCGGAATTCGGCTGGGGCCATTCCTGCAGCGAGTTCACCCCGCCGGTCACGCTGATGGGCCCGCACTCGGCCTCGCTCGGCATGCGCTTCTACACCGGCAACATGTTCCCGAAGGGCTTCAAGAACGCGATCATCGTGGCGCGCCACGGCTCGTGGAACCGGTCGAAGAAGTTCGGCGGGGACCTCGTCGTCGTCCACCTCAACAAGGACGGCACGGTGAAGAACGTCGAGCCCTTCATCACCGGCTTCCTGGAGAACAACAGCTATATCGGCCGGCCGGTCGACGTGCTGCAGCTCAAGGACGGCTCGCTGCTCGTCTCGGACGACTGGAACGGCGCGGTCTATCGCGTCACTTACGGCAAGCAGAAGGTAGCGAACCAGTAACGTCGTCGTTGTAACGACGTCATTGCGAGCGCAAGCGACCCGCTTCGCCGGGGATGAGTCCGGCGAAGCGCGTGAGCGCGTAGACGGAAGCAATCCAGAGTCATGGTTGGGCGCTGGATTGCTTCGTCGCTTTCGCTCCGCGCAATGACGGCAAAATGCGAGAAGAAATGCACAAAACAACAATCGCGGCCTTCGCGCTCGCGCTGCTCGCCTTTTCCGCCCGCGCCGAAACCGTTGCCGAGCGCGCAGCCGCCTGCTTCGCCTGCCACGGCGAGCACGGCACGTCGGAAACCGAGAACACGCCCTCGCTCGGCGGCCAGCAGCCGCCCTACGCGCTGATCCAGCTCTTCATGTTTCGCGAGAAGTTGAGGACCTTCGAGCCGATGAACGAGGTGGCGAAGTCGTTCACCGACGACGACTTGCGCACCTTTTCTGATTTCATAGGCACGCTGCCGAAGCCGCAGCCGCCGGCGGACGCAGGCGATCCTGCGCGCGTGCAGCGCGCGCAGGCGATCGTCTCCCAGAACCACTGCAACGCCTGCCACAAGGCGGACTTTTCCGGCGGCGACAACGTTCCGCGCATCGCCAACCAGCGCGAGGACTACCTCGCCAAGACGCTCGCCGAATACAAGAACAACACCCGCCACGGCTACGACGCCACCATGGCCGACGTGATGCAGCCGGTCACGGCAGAGCAGATCGCCGATCTCGCCTATTACATCGCCCGCGTCCGCTAACGACTTAGTCCGTATGGCCTTGCCGCGGGCGGCGCGCTACAAGGCGGCCATCATCTGGAGCTCATCATGCAGGACATCTGGCGTTTGCCGGCCACCGAGGTCGCCGCCCTCATCAGGCAGAAGAAGATTTCGGCCAAAGAGGCCGCCACGGCCGGGCTTTCGCGGCTCGACGCGGTCAATCCCAGGATCAACGCGGTGGTCGACCACCGGCCGGATGACGCCTTGCGGCAGGCGGCCGCAATCGACGCCGCGATCGGCCGCGGCGATGATGTCGGCCCGCTTGCCGGCGTGCCGGTCACGGTGAAGGTCAATGTCGATCAAGAGGGCTATGCCACCACCAACGGCCTGAAGGCGCAGCGCGACGCGATCGCACCTGCGAACAATCCGGTGGTCGACAACCTCCTGAAAGCCGGCGCCGTCATTCTCGGGCGCACCAACTGCCCGGCCTTCTCCTATCGCTGGTTCACCACCAACCTGATCCATGGCGACACCAAGAACCCGCACGATCCCTCGATCACCCCGGGCGGCTCGTCCGGCGGGGCGGGGGCGGCGGTCGCGGCCGGCATCGGGCATATCGCCCACGGCACCGACATCGCCGGATCGATCCGCTATCCGGCCTATGCCTGCGGCGTGCACGGCTTGCGGCCGACGCTCGGGCGGATCGCCGCCTACAATCCGGGCCTGCCGGAGCGCAGCATCGGCCCGCAGCTCGGCGCGGTGTCGGGCCCGCTCGCCCGCACCATCGGCGACCTGCGGATGGCGCTTGCTGCGATGTCCGCGCGCGATCCCCGCGATCCCTGGTGGGTGCCGGCGCCGCTGGAGGGCCCGAAGCGCGAGAAGCGCGCGGCGCTGTGCCTCAACCCCGACGGGCTGGAGATCGCGAGCGAGGTGAAGGCCGCGCTGGTCGATGCCGGCAAGCGGCTGGAGCGCGCCGGCTGGATCGTGGAGCAGGTGGCGACCACGCCGCCGCTGCAGGAGGCGGCCGAGCATCAGACGAAGCTCTGGCTCGGTGATAATTATGAGGCGCAGCTTGCGGCCGCCGAGCGCGAGGGCGATCCGGGCGCGCTGGTCTGCCTGCGCGGCAACCGCGCAAAAGTCTTTCCGTTCGATGCGGCGGCGTTCTCGCACGCCTTGACGCGCCGCGCGACCCTGGCGCGGCAGTGGCTGGAATTTCTTGAGAAATACGCCGTCGTCGTGATGCCGGTGTCGGGCGAGCTGCCGTTTCCGGATGGGCTCGACCGCAAGGACGAGGCGTCCTTTGCGCGGGTCTGGCGGGCGCAGCTGCCCCAGGTCGCGATCCCCTTCCTGGGCCTGCCGGGCCTGACCGTCTCCACCGGACTCGTCGGACGCGTGCCCGTCGGCGTGCAGGTCGTCTCCGGCCGCTACCGCGAAGACCTCTGCCTGCTCGCGGGCGAGGCGATCGAGGCGGGCGGGACGGCGCCGTCGCCTGTCGATCCCGCAAGCTGACGGGTCGCGCCATGGCGAGCATCTACGATTTCAATGCCGCGTCGCTGTCAGGCGAGGAGGTGGCGCTGAAGCAATACGAAGGAAAGGTGCTCCTGATCGTCAACACGGCGAGCGCCTGCGGGTTCACGCCGCAATACAAGGGGCTGGAAGCGCTTTATCGCGACCTCGGCCCGCGCGGCTTTGCCGTGCTCGGCTTTCCCTGCAACCAGTTCGGCCACCAGGAGCCGGGCGACGCCAGGCAAATCGCCAATTTCTGCGAGAGCAAATACGACGTCAGCTTTCCGATGTTCGCCAAGATCGACGTCAACGGGACGAAGGCCCACCCCTTGTACAGCTACCTCAAAGCTGCGAAATCGGGCCTGCTCGGCTCCTCGATCAAGTGGAATTTCACCAAGTTCCTGGTCGATCGGGGAGGCAAGGTGGTCGGGCGCTATCCGCCGACCGCTACCCCCGAGAGTCTGCGACGTGATATCGAGGCGCTATTGTGAACGACAAGAAAACCGAGACCGAGCAACTGCCCGACCGCCTGTCGGTCGACCCGGCCAGCCCCTATTACAATGCGGACGTCCTGGCGCGCGACGTCGGCATCCGCTTCAAGGGCGTCGAGAAGACCAATGTCGAGGAATATTGCGTCAGCGAGGGCTGGGTGCGCGTGACCGCGGGCAATGCCAAGGACCGCCACGGCAATCCGCTCACCATCAAGGTCCACGGGCCCGTCGAGCCTTATTTTCGCGACAAGAAGTAGACGGGATCGAGCGTCGCGACGGGTATCGGTGATGCCTCGCCATGCCCGGGCTTGACCCGGGCATCCACGACTCTCCCGTCATCGCTTCTTATGTCACAACCATCAGAGCTTACGAGTTCAGCGGCAACAGTGCATTCCGCAGTATCGAGCTTGAAATCCCCATGAGTCCGCTGAAGGGATCATCCAGCTCGAAAACCAGAAAGATCGCGCCGGCAAACGACAGTGCGCACACAAACAGCGAGATCGTGATGACCGTATTCGCCCGCACGAACAGGGTGGCGCTTACAAAGATCGCGCTCAGCCAGAATACCATGATCACCAGAAACGGCGTCGGAATTGAACCGCCGGCCTGCGTAAACAACCGCAATCGCATCTGCGCGCCTTCCGTGAAGGCGGCAATCGCGCGAGACTGCAGGGACCGTTGCATGTCGTTGTTCGGCGACAGCCGTTCGAGCGCATTATAGAAGGCCCACGCCTCCACACTGGACTCGAAGCGTGCGGGTTTCCCGCTTTCGTTCGCTTGCTCATGCCAAATGCGATCGGCCATCGGTGGTATGCTCTGCCGCAGGAGTTTTCGCAGAGAAGCCGCTTCCGGTCCGTATTGCGTGACCAGATCGTCCAGAAGGATGATCGTTGCCGTCATCTCCCTGACCTGGTTTGCCTTCTGGTCGAATGTGGTCTTTGCGGATGCGATCAGCAGGCCCAGCACGAGTGCGGTCAGTGTGCCAATCAGGCCCGCGGTCAGCTTGACGACGTCCCTGGAGTCCGAGTGCAGGTGATGTTCCGACAACAACGGCCGAACGGCCATCCCAGCCAGGGCGCCGCCAAATATCAGCGCGAACACAAGCAACGAAATCAATAGATTCATCATGTTTGCGAATGCTCCACCTCTCGGTGACCATGCTGATCCTAGCTCCGATTATGCGTGCTTGTCTAAAGACCCGTTCTTGGGACCACGCCAGAAATCGCGCATTTATCAGTACATGCCCTCGATTTGGCGCAGGCGATATTTCCCTCGCCGCCATTGGCTGCTAAGACCTTTTACAGCCGGCATAAAAGTCGACTCCCGCGCCGCGCTTTGCCTGAAGCTGTTGGCGCTGTTGCCGGCGATAATGACAAGACAAGAGGACCAAAGCCCATGTCCGTCCGCATCGTGGACATCAGGGAAGTGACCAAGCCGATCGCGTCCGCGATCCGCAACGCCTACATCGATTTCTCGAAGATGACGACGAGTCTCGTCGCCGTCGTCACCGACGCGGTCGTCGACGGCAGGCGCGTGGTCGGCTACGGCTTCAATTCCAACGGCCGCTACGGGCAGGGCGGCCTGATACGCGAGCGCTTTGCGCCACGTCTCGCGGAGGCCGATCCGAAGGCGCTGCTCAACGCGGCCGGCGACAATCTCGATCCGGACAAGGTCTGGGCGGCGATGATGGCGAACGAGAAGCCGGGCGGCCACGGCGAGCGCTCGGTCGCGGTCGGCACCATCGACATGGCGGTGTGGGACGCGGTCGCCAAGATCGCGAACAAGCCGCTGTTCCGCCTGCTGGCGGAGCGTCATGGCCGCGTCGCCGATCCGCGCGTCTTCGTCTATGCCGCCGGCGGCTACTACTATCCCGGCAAGGATCTTTCGATGCTGCGCGGCGAGATGCGCTCCTACCTCGACCGCGGCTACAACGTCGTGAAGATGAAGATCGGCGGCGCAGCAATCGAGGAGGATCGCACGCGCATCGAGGCGGTGCTGAAGGAGATCGGCAGCGCGGCGCAGCTTGCGGTCGACGCCAACGGCCGCTTCGATCTGGAGACCGCGATTCTCTACGCCAAGATGCTGCGCGACTATCCCTTGTTCTGGTACGAGGAGGCGGGCGACCCGCTCGACTTCGCGCTGCAGGCAGCGCTGGCCGAATTCTATCCCGGGCCGATGGCGACCGGCGAAAACCTGTTCAGCCATCAGGACGCCAAGAACCTGATCCGCTATGGCGGCATGCGGCCCGACCGCGACTGGCTGCAGTTCGATTGCGCGCTGTCCTATGGCCTGTGCGAATACCAGCGCACGCTCGCCGTGCTGCACACCCATGGCTGGTCGCCGGCCCGCTGCATCCCGCATGGCGGCCACCAGATGTCGCTCAACATCGCAGCCGGCCTCGGGCTCGGCGGCAATGAGAGCTATCCGGACCTGTTCCAGCCCTATGGCGGTTTTCCCGATGGCGTGCGCGTCGAGGCTGGCCACATCGTGATGCCTGATCTTCCCGGCATCGGCTTCGAGGGCAAGTCCGATCTCTATGCCGAGATGAAGGCGCTCGCGGCGTAGTGATTATTGGCTGACAAGTTCAGCTCGCCGGCTTGGCTGTCACACGATTCCAGTTAAGCTGAGACGTCATGAGGGTTTGGCAGCCGGAATGCCTATGTTCAATATAGGTGCTACCTCGAGCGGGACCGAACGATCTGCGCTGATATCGCAGGCCTTTCAGCTCGAATATCTGACCGTTGCCTGGATGACGATCGAAGCCGCGGTGGCGATCGCGTCTGGGCTTGTGGCCGGCAGTCTGGTTCTCACCGCGTTTGGCATCGATAGCCTGATCGAACTTGCGTCTGCGGGCGTTCTGTTGTGGCGGCTCAACGTCGAGCTTCGGCACGGTGAAGTGTTCGCCGAGCATGCAGAGCGAACGGCGTCGCGGATTGGGGCGGTCCTGCTGTTTGCCCTGGCGATCTATGTCGTGGCTGGTGCGGGTTGGAAGTTGTGGACTCGGCAAGGCGCCGAATTCTCGTCTGTGGGTCTCATCGTCAGTAGCTTGGCGATTCCGATCATGTATGCCCTTTCTCGGCGCAAGCTTCGGCTCGCAGAGGCGTTGGGCAGCCGCGCTCTTCGTGCGGACGCGATCGAGAGCGTCACCTGCGGCTGGCTTGCTTTCGTCGTGGTGGGCGCCCTGGCGGCGCAATTTTGGGTGGATGCCTGGTGGCTGGACCCGGTCGCATCGCTTGGGATCGTTTGGTTCCTGGTTCGCGAGGGACGCGAGGCTTGGGAAGGCGAGGCGTGCTGCGACGAGTGCTCCTGACGAACCGGAGACTTCAGCGTGGATTGCGGACCGGCGCCTTGTTCGGCAGGCCTCGTCATGGGATGGCGATGATCAATCCAGTGGTCACACCGACAGATTGCTCGTGGCCCTTGCTGAACGAGTAGCTATAGGTCGGCTCGACGAACCAGCCGAACTTGCGTTCGGCGGAGGGCCAGATCATCCACTCCAAGGCGATCTCACCGGCAATCTTGGTGCCGCCACCAGCCGTCGCATAGCTCACCTGCGGGCCGGCACCGACCATGAATTCGACCCGTTCATTCAGCGTGAACGGTTTCTTGAACAGCAGGTCGGCCTGCCATTCGGTTTGCCCCGGCCGAAACAGCGGCGAAATCCCTGCTTCGATTTCCAGCCATTCCTTGATGACGGGAAACTCCACCGCCATTGAGGGACCGGAGGCGTGGCTATTCTCCTGAAGGCTTCGCTCCGTTGCCGCGCCGAGCTCGACCAGGGCGAACGGTTCCTTGTCCTCGGCTCGCGCCTGTCCGACGGGGCCAAGCAACGAGGCGGCGGCGAGGGCGGCATAAAATCTCGTTCTGTCGTGCTTGGTCACCACGAATTTATGGACGAGCGCTTGCGATTGCACAACCGAATGCCGCTCCCGCCACCAATGATTTGCCGACCAATCTGATCAATTCTCTTTCGGATTTGCCCCACAAGCGGAAGCCCCAAAGCCATTTGGTGCCCGCATTTTCCATCGTGAGCAGACGATGTGCTTATGAGTGGATGTGCTCGACTGCCGCGGGCGGGCTCCGTGGCTCCACATTGCCGGAGCGACGCTCGGCTCTGGCTTGCGCCGCTGGCGAAAACCTGAATGATCTTACCGGTCGTTCCGATGGACAATGGGTCGCGCTTGCGATCTCTCCTGGAGAGATTTTGGATATGTCGACGTTCACCCCGCATGGCGCCTCCTTGCTGTGGAAGCCGGAATTGATCTGGTTGAATGCCGTTTCCGACGCGCTGCTCGCAGGCGCCTTCTTCACCACCGCGTTCGTGCTCGGATTCTTCGTGTGGCGGCGCCGGCGCGATGTCATGTTCGGCAGCGTATTCTGGACATTCGCCGTCTTCGCAGCCGTCTGCGGGGTGACCCGCCTGCTGGCGATCCTCACCCTGTGGGTGCCCGCCTACGAGGTCGAGGCGGTTGCCAAGGGCCTGCTGGCGCTGATCTCGATCGCGATGATGGTCGCACTGCTGCTGATGCTGCCGCGGATCCTGGTGCTGCCGACGCGCATCCAGCTTCAGCAGGCTTATGCCGCCCTCGAGGAGGAAACCAGGCAGCGGCGCAACGCCGAAGCCATGGTCCAGCGTTTTCAGGAGATGGAAGCCAGCGAGGCCCAGCTCCGGCAATCGCAGAAGATGGAAGCCATCGGCCAGCTCACCGGCGGCGTCGCGCACGATTTCAACAACATTCTGACTGTCATCACCGGCACCATCGAAATCCTCGGCGACGCGGTCAAGGATCGTCCGTCTCTCGCCGAGATCGCCAACCTGATCAGCGCCGCGGCGGCCAGGGGCGCTGACCTCACCCGGCATCTGCTCGCCTTTTCCCGTCAACAGCCGCTGCAGCCGCGCAGCACCGACGTCAACGCCCTCGTCGTTGACGCAGCACGGTTGCTGCGACCGACCCTCGGCGAACACGTCGAGATCGAATCGATGCTGGCGCACGATCCCGCGCCGGCCCTGATCGATCCGAGCCAGCTCTCGACCGCGATCCTGAACCTGGCGCTGAATGCGCGTGACGCCATGCCGAACGGCGGCAAGCTGACGCTTGAAACCAGGAATGCCGTGCTCGACGAGGACTACGCCAGGATGAACAGCGAGGTTAAGCCCGGCAGCTACGTCATGATCGCGGTCAGCGACACGGGCGAAGGAATCCCCGCGAGCCTGCTCGACAAGGTGTTTGAACCCTTCTTCACCACCAAGGACGTCGGCAAGGGATCGGGGCTCGGTCTCAGCATGGTTTACGGCTTCGTCAAACAGTCGAACGGGCATATCAAGATCTACAGCGAGGAGGGTCACGGCACCACCGTGAAGCTGTACCTGCCCGCGTGCACGGGTGCGCCGGAAGCATTGACTGCCGAGACCAGCATCCTCGGGGACCAGCACGGCGACGAGTCGATCCTGATCGTCGAGGACGACGCCCTGGTGCGCGAATACGTCGTGACGCATGTCGGCCGCTTTGGATACCGCACGCTGGCCGCCGGCAATGCCGCTGAAGCGCTGGCAATCATCGACAGTCGCGAGCGCATCGATCTGCTGTTCACTGACGTGATTATCCCCGGGGGCATGAACGGCCGCCAGCTCGCCGCCGAAGCATTGAAGCGGCGCCCCGAACTCAAGGTGCTTTACACGTCCGGCTATACCGAGAACGCGATCGTGCATCATGGCCGCCTCGACGCCGGCGTGCTGCTGCTGGCGAAGCCTTATGTCAGCTCCGATCTCGCTCGGATGCTGCGGACTGCGCTGGCGTCGTGAGCAACCGACTGGGGCGTGTCCTGGCGGGGCGCGCTTCCTGATGAGGTCTGCCTTGCGCCATGGCGCGCCACGCGCCGTGGGGCCACGCGTGGCGCTCTATTGCGCGGTCGAGTCACGACCCGTGATGGCGGCGCGCATGATGATGCGGGAATGCGTCGGGCGCAGAAGCATATGCGTCGTCGCGGTCGCCGCAGTAAGTGATGCCGCCGCCGGCGGACGCACACGCGCCCTTCAACGCGGGCCAGTCGGGAGACATTCTGGCAGCGGGAGTTGGAGCCCCACCATTCAGAACGTCCAGGTTCGGATAATAGAACGCGAAAGCTCCCGGCTCCTGGATGGCGGCTCTCATGGTCCCGTTCGGATTGTAGTCGTTCCTCGGATTATATCCGGAGTCGCGTAGATTTTTGGCGTACAGGGAGCTGCCGCTCGCACCCGCAGGAGCTTGCGCGAATGCGGACGTCGCCGCGGTCGCGGACAGCAGCACGGCCGCTGCAAGAGCTTTGAATGAAACCATTGTCGTTTTTCTCCTATATCGATCGGTCGCAGACCCGCGCGCAGACAACACAAGGCGGTCACGCTTCGTGAGACGAGCGTGCTGTCCAAATGCGAGCTATCGGCTTGCAGCATCCGATGCGGATGCCTTCGACCTTGATGTAGGGAGAGATCGGAGCCGTTCTATTTAAATTCCGCTTCAGGGAACTCAACTCGGCTTGAAAGGCGCGTTACAGGGTGATCGCCTGGGTACCGGCATTCGCGCACAACAGAGTGATTGCGTCGTGACGAAATCATGCCGCGTGAACACGGGGTGACTTGACGCCTGAAGGGTCGTCGATCCCTCGCGCACTGGTTATTCGACTGTCGTCGAATACTGTGTCATCGCGCCGGCATCGCCTGCGCGCAAGATCGAAATTCATGAACAGATTCAGGCTGATTTGGGTCGTCCAGTCCTTTGCGCAAAAATATTCCGCTTGTTGCGTCGGGCAAATCAGTGGCTTCCATCGGCCCGTCCCGCGCTCTCCAAGAGGGGCGCTTCGCGATCGTCACGAACGTTGGGTGCGGGATGCGATGGACGCGATTGGTATCGCAAGACGAACGATACCAACGCGGACGGCGAAGTCGTGTGGTCCTGGCATCCCTGGGCTGGTGCTAAGTTTGCGGATGATGATCCGTGGGCGACGGTGACTAAAAAGTCATGGACACCGGGGAGAGCACGAAGGAAACCGTTAAAACCAATCGCGCGGGGAAGGCCGGACTGTTTCGGTCGAACCTGTGGTGACTAACTCGTGTGCTTTTTTGCTGCACGCGAGGCTGCGGGTGCGACCAGCATCCGGCTTTCCCTGCGCCCTCTGCCTTTTGAGGGATCGTTATCGCAAAACTCGGGCGCAAGCGCGCCGCGGGAAGGCGAGGTCATGTCTTGGGGGTCGATCGCGAAATCTTCAGCGGCGCCTCGCTTGTACACCGGCGATCGGGTTCGATTCGTCGTGCCCGGGCTTGACCCGGGCATCCACGTCTTTCTTGTGGCCAAGACGTGGATGGCCGGGACGAGGCCCGGCCATGACGGCAATTCGCGCTGTTCGCCCGACTTACGACAGCCGCATGTCGAGCAGGCGGCGGCCTTCACCCCTCAACAGCTTCTTCACCGCGCTGGAGGCGACCACCTCGCCCTCGTTGGCGTAGGCCTCGTGGTTCTTCTCGATGTCGTCGAGGCGGTAGAGGTAGTTGACCATGATGCCCGCGGATTCGCGCAGGCCCTTGGGCGAGAGGTCGCCGAGCCAGTTGATGCGCTCGAGCCGTGCGCCGTTGCCGAGATGGAAGCGCGCGACGGAATCATGAAGCCGCCCCTTCGGGTTGCGGGCCTTCAGGAAATAATGCGCGGCCAGGGGCTCCAGCAGCGCGCGCAGGCCTGCTTCGGTCTCCTCGTTCTCGAACCAGTTCGGTTCGTCGAGATGCTTCAGCAGCGCGCGATCTTCCTCGGTGACCGGCACGTCCTCGGCCTGCTTCAGCCATTGCGTGAAGTTCGGCACCGGCGACAGCGTCACGAAGGTGTCGAGCTTCGGCAATTCGCGGCGCAGCTCCTCGACCACCTGCTTGATCAGGAAGCTGCCGAAGGAGATGCCACCGAGCCCGCGCTGGGTGTTGGAGATCGAGTAGAACACCGCGGTGCGGGCGCGCTCGGCCGGGACCGGCTGGCGGTCGACCGCGAGCAGCGGCGCGATCGCGCCGGGAATGGTTTCGGTCAGCGCCACCTCGACGAAGATCAGCGGCTCGTCGGCCAGCGCCGGATGGAAGAAGGCGTAGCAGCGCCGGTCGACGGGGTCGATGCGCCGGCGCAGATCGTCCCAGTCGCTGATCTCGTGCACCGCCTCGTAGCGGATGATCTGCTCCAGGATGTTGGCGGGCGTCGACCAGTCTATCCTGCGCAACACGAGAAACCCCCTGTTGAACCAAGAACCCAAGAGATGCACGACGTCGCGGTCGAGCGCGGCGAGGTCCTGCCGGCCGTCCATCAGCGTCAGCAGGTCGGCGCGCATCGCGACCAGTTCGCTGGTGCCGCGCGGCGCACGGTTGAGGCGCCGGATCAGCTCCTGCCGCCGCGGCTCCGAGGCAAAATGCAGCAGCGTGCCGTTCCCGTCACCGGGCTGCGCCTGCCAAGTCTGGATCGCCTTCGCAAGCTTCTCCCGGTCCGGGCCGAAATCCCGAACCAGCGCCTGGAAAAAGGCGAGCCGGCCGGCCGCATCGAGGTCGTGGTAGCGGTCCAGCACCTCGCGCGCCATGGCGGTACCGGAGGCCTCGCCCCGGCCGGACAGCAGCGCCTCGCACAGCTCGATCAGCCCGGCTGCGTCCTCGCCGTCGTGCGACGGTTTGCGCCGCAGCAGCGTGCGCCCGCGCTCCGAAATCGTGGCAAGCAGATCGGAAAGGAAGGCGTTGGCCATGTGCTTTACGTCGAATCCGGAGAGGGCCGATTGTTACATGGATTTAAGGCGGGGCAAGCCATATTCAAGCACAACAATGTGTCGCGCCATTTCAAGGCGGGCTCATGGCTGGCCGGCGAACTCGGTCGGCGTCTTGCCCGTCACCTGCCGGAACGCATGCGAGAACGCCGGCACGCTGGCATAGCCGAGATCGGCCGCAAGCTGCTTGACCGAGATGTCCTGGGCAGTCGACAGCCGGGCGATTGCGGCGGCGATCCGCGCCCGCTGGCACCAGCTCTTGAAGCTCAATTGCGTTTCCGACGAAAACAGCCGCGACAGCGTGCGTGCCGAGGTTCCGACCTTTTCTGCGAGCCGCTCGATCTCGTGCGCCGCGGTCGGATCGTCGAGCACGATGTCGGCGGCACGGCGGCAGCGCGGCTCGCTCGGCAGCGGGATGAAGGTGGTGGAATCCTCGGCATGGTGCAGCTCGAGCAGCGCGAGGCGGATCAGCAGCGCGGTGCGGTCGCGCTCGTTGCGGTCGTCGAACAGCGCCAGGATCGCCTGATGCAGCAGCGGCGACACCCGCACCACGAACTCCGCCTTCAGGCTCTCGCTGCGCGTCTCGCGCTTCAGCCAGCCGAGGTCGAAATAGAGCGAGCGCATCTCGATATCGGCGAGCACGTCGATGGCGTGCTCGAGCCGGGCAGGGACCCAGACTGCACGGTCCGGCGGCACCAGCCAGCGGCCCTTCGGCGTGGTGACCTGCATGGTGCCTCTCGCGGCATAGACCAGTTGCGCCTCGCGGTGCATGTGCGGCTCGAGACGGATACCCCTGCGGTAGTGCTGGGCCACCATCGTGACGCCGTCGCCGGTCGCCCGGTGGCGGCCCCTGACGGCGGCGAGTGGCTTTTCGGCGATATTCATTGGCTGCATCCCGTCACGGCAAGCCCATATAACCTAACCCAGTGGAGTGGATTTGACATTCGCTTCGCACCAGCCGCGAGCTCGCAAAGCGAATGTCAAATCCAAAACTCCACTGGAATCTTAGATTTGGTGGTCGTCCTTCGATTCCAATATTCGCAAAAGTGCCGCCCAAATGGGAAGCGAATGTTGGAATCGAGACCACCAGGAAATACGGGAATCGCTCCATGAACAGCCCCAGCCGGGTGATCGCCTTCGTCAATTTGGCGCATTTCATCGACCACTATTCGATGCTGATCTTCGCCGCTGCCGTCATCGTCATGGGACCGGCGCTCGGCATGGCCTATTCGGAGCTCTTGCCCTACGCGACGCCGGGCTTCATCGCCTTCGGCGCCGGATCGCTGATCACCGGCTGGCTGGGCGACCGCTGGAGCCGCCGCCACATGATGGTGATCTTTTATCTCGGCATCGGCGCCTCGATGATCGCGGTCGGCTTCGTTTCGACCCCGCTGCAGCTCGGCGCGGCGCTGTTGTCGATCGGCATCTTCGCCTCGATCTATCACCCCGTCGGCACCGCGATGCTGGTGTCCTATGCGGACAGGCTCGGCCGCGAGATGGGGCTCAACGGCGTCTGGGGCAATCTCGGGGTGGCGTCCTCGGCGCTGGTCACCGGCGTGATCGGCCAGTATCTCGGCTGGCGCTTCGCCTTCATCGTGCCTGGAATCGTCACCGTCCTGCTCGGCATCGCCTTTTCGCTCATGGTGGTGCATGAGGACCGCAAGGGCACGCGGCAGGCGGCGGCGCAGGCGCGCGTGGCGAAGGAGGACATGTGGCGCGTGATTCTGGCGCTGCTCATCGTGGTGATCGCGATCTCCACCACCTTCAACGCGGTGACGGTCGCGCTGCCGAAGCTGTTCGCCGAGCGGCTCGCCGATCTCACCAAAAGTCCGGCGATGCTCGGCGTGATCGCGGCCGGCGTCTACGTGTTCGGCGCGATGACGCAATATACGGTCGGCCAGCTGCTGGACCGGCACTCGCTGAAGACGGTGGCGCTGCCGCTGTCGGTGGTGCTGGCGCCGTTGCTCTATCTCGCCGCCACGCTGTCGAACCTGCCGCTGATCGTGGTCTCGATCGGGATCGTGATGGGCGCGTTCGGCCAGGTCACGGTCAACGACGCCATGGTCGGCAAGTACACCACCGAGGAGTGGCGCTCGCGCGCCTATGCGGTGCGCTACTTCGTCGGCTTCACCGCGGCCGGCGCCTCCGTCGGCCTCGTCGCCTGGCTCTATGAGCGGGGTGGCTTCGTCACCATGCTGCACGCCTTCGGCGCGCTGTGCCTGCTGGTGATTGCGGCCGCGATCATCCTGCCGCGCGAGATCAGGGCACCGGTGGCGCAGGCGAACTGAGAGCTCAGGCCCGCGAGACCGGGTGCACGGTGGGAGCGCGGTTCTTGCGCGCCGCGCGCCAGTTCTCGAAGCGCTGCACCACGACGAAGAAGGCGGGCACGAACAGCACCGCCAGGCAGGTCGAGGCGAGCATGCCCGAGAACACCGTGATGCCGATCGACTTGCGGGCGCTGGCGCCGGCCCCGGTCGCCAGCACCAGCGGCACGACGCCGAGGATGAAGGCGAAGGAGGTCATCAGAATGGGGCGGAACCGCGCGCGCGCGGCCTCGATCGCGGATTCCAGGACCGGCCTGCCGTCGTGGACGTGGTGTTCGAGCGCGACCTCGACGATCAGGATGGCGTTCTTGGCCGACAGCGCGATCAGCAGGATCAGGCCGATCTGGACGTAGAGGTTGTTGTCGATCTTGAGTGCCTCCAGCACCAGCATCGGCCCGAGCAGCGACAGCGGCACCGCGAGGATCACCGAGATCGGCGCGTACCAGCTCTCGTACTGGCCGGCGAGCACGAGATAGACCAGCAGCATGGCAAGGCCGAAGACGTAGTAGATCTGATTGGATACCGCCTTCTCCTGGTAGGACATCGCGGTCCAGTCGTAGCCGGTGCCGGGCGGCAGCGTCTTGGCGGCGATCTCTTCCATCAGCTGCAGCGACTGGCCGGAGCTGTAGCCCTGCGCCGGCAGCCCGACGATGGTCGAGGAGGGATAGAGGTTGTAGAGGCTGATCAGCGCGGGGCCCACGGAGGGCGTGATCTTCGCCACCGTGCCGAGCGGGACCATGTTGCCCTGCTGGTTGCGCACCATCAGGTTGGCGATGTCCCGGGTGGTCAGGCGGAACTTCGAATCGGCCTGCGCATAGACCTGGAACACGCGGCCGAACTTGTTGAACTGGTTGACGTAGGAGGAGCCGAGATAGGAAGCGAGGGTGGAGAACACCTGGTCGGTGGTGACGTACAGCGTCTGGGTCTTGACGCGGTCGATCTCGATGTCGAATTGCGGCACCATGGCGCGGAACGGCGAGGAGACGCGCTGCAGCGCGCTCTGGCTCTGGGCGCTTTCGACGACCGCATTGGTGATCGCCTGCAGCTTGCCGAAGTCGCTGTTGCCGTCGCGCAGCTCGAGCTGCATGGCAAAGCCGGCGGCGTTGCCGATGCCCTGGATCGGCGGCGGCGGCAGGATCAGCGTGCGCGCCTCGAGGATCGAAGCAACCTTCTGGTTCAGCCCGATCACCAGCGAGCGCAGATCCTCGCCCGGCCCGCGCGCCTCCCAGTCCTTCAGCACGACGTAGGCGACGCCGGCGTTGGCGAGGCTGGCGCTGTTGTCGAGCGCCGAGATGCCGGCAATGGTGACGACCTGCGCGACGCCGGGCGCCTTGCCGACGATCTCGCTGACCTGGTCGAGCACGTTCTGGGTGCGGTCGAGCGCGGCGCCGTCGGGCAGTTGCACCGCCGCGATCAGGTAGCCCTGGTCCTCGATCGGCAGGAATCCGGTCGGCACCCGCGACAGCCCGTAGCCGCCGATCCCGATCAGGATCAGCGCCACGATCACGGAAACCGTGCTGTGCCCGGCGATGTGGCCGATCAGCCGCGTATAGCCGCGCTCCACCCGGTCATAGACGCTGTTGAAGCCGCGGTAGAACCAGTTGCGCTGTTCGGGCGGCACCGGGCGGCGCAGCCACAGCGCGCATTGCGTCGGCTTCAGCGTCGCTGCGTTGATGGCGGACAAGAGCGCAGTCGCCGCGATCACCAGTGCGAACTGCGCGTAGATGCGCCCCGTGAGGCCCGGCAGGAACGCCGCCGGCAGGAACACCGACACCAGCACCAGCGTGATGCCGACGATCGGCGCGAACAGCTGGTCCATCGCCTTGATCGCGGCGTCGTGGCCGGACATGCCCTGCTCGATGTTGTGCGCGGCGCCCTCGACCACGACGATGGCGTCGTCGACCACGATGCCGATCGCGAGCACGATCGCAAACAGCGTCGAGAGGTTGATGGTGAAGCCGAGCGCGGCCATCGCCGCAAAGGCGCCGATGATGGTCACCGGCACGGTGGTCGCCGGCACCAGCATGGCGCGCCAGTCCTGCAGGAAGACCAGGATCACCACCAGCACGAGCACGCCGGCCTCGATCAGCGTCTTGTAGACCTCGTGGATCGAGGCGTTGACGAATTTGGTGGTGTCGAACGGCGTGTCGTATTTGATGCCGGGCGGGAATGCCTTCGCAAGCTCGGCCATCTTCTTCTCGACCGCCTGCTCGACCTGAAGCGCGTTGGCGCCCGGCGACTGGAATACGCCGATGCCGGTGGCGGGCTGCTTGTTGAGCGAGAAGATCTGGCTGTAGGTCTGCGCGCCCAGCTCGACGCGGCCGACATCGCGCACCCGCGTGACGTCGCCATTGCTGCCGGTCTTGACGATGATGTTCTCGAACTGCGCGGGCTCGTCGAGCCGGCCGGCGACATTGAGCGTGTACTGGAAGGCCTGGCCCGGCGGCGTCGGCGGGCTGCCGACCTGGCCGGCGGTGACCTGCTGGCTCTGCTGCTGGATCGCCTGGATCACGTCCTGCGGCATCAGCGCGAGCACCTGCAGCTTGTCCGGATCGAGCCAGATCCGCATCGAATACTGGCCGGCGCCGAACACGGTGACGTTGCCGACGCCGGGCAGCCGCGACAGCTCGTCGCGCAGATTGATGGTCGCGTAGTTGCTCAGATAGAGGCTGTCATAGGTCGCGTCCGGCGAGGTCAGCGTCACGAACAGCAGGATCGACGTCGACTTCTTCTGCACCGTCACGCCCTGGTTCTGCACCGCCTGCGGCAGCTGCGCCAGCGCGCTGGAAACGCGGTTCTGCACCAGCACCTGCGCGAAGTTGAGGTCGGTGCCGATCTTGAATGTCACGGTGAGCGAATAGGTGCCGTCGGCGCCGCTGTAGGACTGCATGTACAGCATGTCCTCGACGCCGTTGACCTGCTGCTCGATCGGCAGCGCCACGGTGTCGATCACGGTCTTGGCGCTGGCGCCGGGATAGCGGGTGGTGACCTGCACGGTCGGGGGCACCACGTCCGGATATTGCGCGACCGCGAGGTTGAACAGCGCCACCGCGCCGATCAGGATCATCAGGAGCGCGATGACGTTGGAAAGGACCGGCCGCTCGATGAAGAATTTCGATATCATGCCCGGTCCCTATTTGGCGGGTTGCGGCGGCTGTTCGATGGTCTTGAGCTGCGGATCGACTTTCTGTCCGGGAATGGCGCGCAACAGGCCGGCAATCACCACGCGATCGTCTGCCTTCAGTCCGCTCTCGATCACGCGCAGCTCGCCTTCGAGCTGGCCAGTTTCGACCTTGCGCTGTGTAACGACATTGTCGCCGTTCACCACCAGCACGTAGCGGCCGCTCTGGTCGGCCCCGAGCGCGGTATCGGGCACGAGCAGCGCATTCTGCTGCTTCTCGAAAGGAACACGGACGCGCACGAAATAGCCGGGCAGCAGCACGCGATCGGGATTGGGGAGGATGCCGCGCACCGCGAGCGTTCCGGTCGACTGGTTGACGGTCGGCGCGGCATAATCGAGCTTGCCCTGGTGCGGATAGCCGGTCTCGGTCTGCAAGCCGACTTCGAGCGGCAGCGTCTTGAGCTCGGCAGTGGTGAGGCCGCGGCGCCGCGCCTCCTCGCGCACCCGCAGCACATCGCGCTCATTGACGGTGAAGTTCACATAGATCGGGTCGAGCGTCACGATGGTCGCAAGCTGCGTCGGCGAGGCGACGCCGACCAGCTCGCCGATCGAAACGAGATGCGCGCTGACGATGCCGTCGAAGGGGGCCGCGACCTTGGTATAGCCGTAGTTGACCTCGGCGATCCGGGTATTGGCCTGGGCCTGCTGCAGATTGGCCTGCGCGTTGTCGCGGTTCGAGGTCGACGTATCGAGCGTCGCCTGCGACACCGCCTGGCGCGCCACCAGATCGGATTGCCGCTTGAAGTCGAACTCGGCCTGCTTCAGCGATGCCTGGGCGCCGGCTTCCGCAGCCTGGGCCTGATCGAGCTTCAGCTTGTAGGTCTCGGGCTCGATCGTGAACAGGGTCGTGCCTTCCTTGACGAAGGAGCCGTCCTGGTAATCGATCGACTGCAGGAAGCCCTGTACCCGCGCCACCAGATCGACGCTCCTGATCGGCGCGGTGTTGCCGGTGGCGTCGAGGTAGCGCGTTACTGCACGCTGGAGCGGTGTTGCGACGTCGACCTTCGGCGGCGGCGGCGGCACGAAGCTGTTTTGCTCGCACGCTCCAAGCAGGGTGGTCGCGAGCATGACGATGCTCGTCCGGCCGATCGGCCAGGCACGCCTGGCGGCGTGCTGCGTGCGACAGGGTAGACGCGCAGGCTTCATCGCTGTGCCCCCTCTTTGCGAGCGCTGGCTGCTCTCCGGTTGAATAGCATAATCGGCCCGAGCTGGAACGGAAAACTGGCAGCTCGTCCGCGGCGTGTGGCGATGATGGCGTTCGGAACGGCTCGAACGCGCGCCTTGCCTTTTATTTGCTATTTGCCGTTGATGAGCACGGCACGGACTTGATCGATTTCGGCACCAATGAAGTCAAAAAAGCTCCGGATGCGCGGCATCTGACGGAGCTCCGGATGGGTAAGCAGGTAGATCGGCGAATAGAGTCCGGGCAGGGGTCCGAGCATGCACTCAAGATCCTCCTCTTTGGCCGCCAAAGGCATCGGCAATGGCGCAAGCCCTGCGCCGGATTTTACGCTCATCAGCAGACCCGGCACGGTGTTGCTGCGGGCCACGACCCTGGCGGAAGGAGCGATCGATCGCAGCCATTTGGCCGCGTGATGATCCTTGATGTCGCCGTCGAACTCGATCAGCGCATGATGCGCGACGTCCTCCACACGCTCAATGCGGCCGTGGCGTTCGAGATAGGCGCGGCTGCCGTACAGCGCCCAGGGCACGTCGGCGATCTTGCGGCCCACGAGCGCTACTTCGTTCGTGACGCCCGCGCGTATCGCGATGTCGGCCTCGCCTTTGGCGAGGTCGAGAAAATGGTCGCTCATCACAAGTTCGACGCGCAGGCCCGGGTAGCGACTATGAAATTGCTCGATCAGTGTTGACCGGATCAGCCGATAGCCGATCGATTCCGGGCAGGTCACCCGGATCGAACCGGCGGGGGTATCATTGGCGGCGATCAGATGGCGTTCGAACGATGCAACGGCCTGTTCGACCTGCTCGGCCAAGGGTCGCAATTCAACGCCAAATTCGGTGAGGCGATAGCCGGTCGCATGCCGGATCATCACGGGGCGTCCGATGCGCCGTTCCAGCTCCACCAGCCTGCGATGCACGGTCGACTGGCTGACGTGGAGAGACTTCGCAGCTGCGAGGGTGCTGCCGTGGCGGGCGACCGCGAGAAAATGCCGAAGATCGTTCCAGTCAAACATGAGCTATTCACTCTTGACTTTGCGCGACGCAATCTTGCGGCTGCCGCGAACGCGAAAATAGGGCTAAGCTCGGTGTTTTAATAGTCGATACTGTTGGAGGCAGAACGTCATGCCCCGGAAATCCTTCAATTTATTTGCGATTTTTGCCATCGCCGGATTGGGTGCGTTCTATTGCGGGCAAGCTGCGGCGCAAGAAAGCATCAGGATTGGTCTGGTCATGCCGCTCACCGGCGTGCTGGGGCCAGTTGGCAAACAGGCCGTTGCCGGGGCCAGGCTCTATATGGCCCAGCATGGCGATACCGTCGCGGGGCGGAAGGTCGAGCTTATCGTCAGAGACGACGCCAGCGTCCCGGACAACGCCAAGCGCATCGCGCAGGAGATGATCGTCACCGACAAGGTCGCGGTTCTCGGGGCAGGCCTCACCCCAAGCGTGCTGGCGATGGCGCCGCTGGTGACCGAAAGCAAGACCGCAACGGTGGTCATGGTATCGGGCACGTCGATCGTCACCGAGCGATCGCCGTATTTCGTGCGCACCAGTTGGACCCACGCGCAACAGGCGAGCGTGCTGGCCAACTGGGCGGCGCAAAACGGCGCGAAGCGGGTGACGATCATTTCTTCCGACTGGGCGCCGGGGCACGAAGCGTCAGGCGTGTTCGCCAATACATTCACGAAAGCCGGCGGCACCATTGTCGAGACGCTCAAGGTGCCGCTGGCCAATCCTGATTTCGCGCCGTTCCTGCAACGCGCGCGCGACGGCAACCCTGATACGCTCTTTGTCTTCGTTCCTGCGAGCCAGGCGGCGATCCTGGCGAAGCAGTTCGTGGAGCGGGGGCTGGACAAATCCGGCATCAGGCTGATCGGCCCCGGCGATATCGCTGACGACGAGGATCTGCCCGGCATGAGCGATGCGATGGCGGGCACGGTGACGGCCGGCTTCTACTCCGCCTATCATCCATCGCAGATGAACCGCGACTATGTTGCCGCATTCAAGAAGGCGAATTCAGGCGTCCGGCCCAATTTCATCAGCGTCAGCGCCTATGACGGCATGCATCTGATCTACAACGCGCTCGGAAAGACGCAGGGCAGAACGGACGGCACCGCGCTGGTGGAGGCGATGAAGGGCATGGCATGGGAGAGCCCGCGAGGGCCGATGTCGATCGATGCGAGGACCCGTGACGTCGTGCACGACATCTACATACGCCGCGTCGAGAAGGTCGACGGAGCCCTTTACAGCGTCGAGTTTGCGACCTTCGAGGCGGTCAGCGACCCGACCAAGCTTGCCAACAACTGACCGGTGATTTCTCTGCGTGGAGGCTCGGGATGGTGAGGCTCCGCGCAGAGAATGCCGCGAATTCGGATGCATGGTTATGATCCCGATCGATCAGCTTCGCTATGTGCGCCTTGGAACGCGAGACATGGAGGCATCGATCGATTTCGCGGCGCGGATACTCGGCCTGCAACAGGTCGATCGGTCCGACCAAGCCGTCTATTTCAGGTCGGATTTTCGCGATCACACGCTGGCGTTTTTTCCTGGTGACCCCTCTGAACGCTGCGTCGGGCTGGAAATTCACGGCGAGGCGCAATGGGAATCCGCGCTTGCCGAGCTGGCGCGGCGCGAGATCGACGTTACGATCGGAGCGAGCGAAGAATGCGCCGCGCGCAAGGTGCGCGCTTTCGCCGGTTTCCGCGATCCCGGCGGAAATGCCATCGAGCTCGTCCTCCGACCGCTGCATTCGGGTTGGCGCTATTTTCCGGCGCGCGATGCCGGCATCGTCGGGTTGTCGGGCGTGGCGCTCGGCGCGAGCGACGTCCCTTCATGCGAGACGTTCTGGACCACCCTGTTCAACGGGCGCGTCAGCGACTGGGTAGGGGACGCGGCCTTCCTGCGGTTCGACAACGCCCATCACCGGCTCGCCTATTACCCTTCGAATGCGCGGGGCATCCTCGCCGTCGAATTCGCCGTCGAGAATGTCGACCTGTTGATGCAGAACAGCTATTTTTTGCAATCGTCGCAGGTGCGGATCGTTCATGGTCCGGGCCGCCGGCCGACCTCGAACCAAATCTTCGTCACCTTCGCGGGGCCCGAGGAGACACTGTTTTCCTTCGTGACCGAAGGCGACGAGATTGCCGACGAGAAAGCCCACCGGCCCCGCCAGTTTCCGCGCCGGCAGTCGTCGTTCTGCGCGTGGGGCAGCGAAAGCGAAGTTCCTGAATTCCGCTGAAGAGGGAAGCCGCAGCATGATCCGCCTTTTGGATGTAAGTTATGTCAGGCTCGGCACGCGCGACCTCGACGCTGCGACGACGTTTGCAACCGATTTTCTCGGTCTCGAGATATCTACCCATGGCCGGGGTTTTGCGCACTTCAAGTCCGACGCGCGCGAGCACACGCTGTGCTATGTCGACGGCGATCCCGCCGATCAGTCCGTCGGTTTCGAGATCGGCGACGCCGGCGATCTCGATGCCGCGGCCGCCGAGCTCGACCGGCTCGGGCATGCGGTGCGGCTGGGAACGGCGGGTGAGGCCGATGCGCGCCATGTCAGGCGCTTCATCGCATTCAAAGACCCGAGCGGAAACGCCATCGAACTGGTGTGGCGGCCGGCGCATTCGGGCAGGCGCTATCACGGCAGCCGCGACGCCGGAATAACCGGCTTCAGTCACGTCGGTCTTTGCTCCTCCGATGTCGTCCGTGACGAAAGGTTCTGGACCACGGTTTGCAATGCGCGCGTTTCCGATCGTATCGGCGACGCGCCGCTGTTGCGAATCGACGAGGTGCACCATGCCATCGCCCTGTTCCCGTCGGACAGGCCGGGCATTCAGCACGTCAACCACCAGGTCGAAACGGGCGACGACGTGATGCGCTCGTACCGCTTCCTGGCGGAGCGGGGCGTGCCAATGGTTTTCGGACCGGGTCGACATCCGTCCTCATCCGCCCGCTTTCTCTATTTCGAAGGCCCCGACGGGATGGTCTTCGAATACTCGTCCGGCGTGAAATCGATCGCCGATGAATTGCTGTATCGCGAACGGCAGTTTCCCTTCGAACCGAAGGGTTTTTGTCATTGGGGCGCCAAGCCGCGAATCCGGCAGTTTCAGCAATGACCGGAGCGGCAAAATAGTCGCCGCGCCGTCCGATTTTGGTTTCCACGCCACGCTCGATCGCGCAATATGCGGATGAGAGTTCGCAATGGGAGCGCGAAGCGAACCCGATGGGGAAGGAAATCAAGAGGAATTCCAGATGTTCGATGTCTCCGTGCCGCGGCTCGCCGGCCTTGTCCTGGCGGCCGCGATCATGACGGCTGTGCCTGCGTCTGCCGACAGCCTGAAGGAGGAGATCGCGCCGACCGGCAAGCTGCGCGTCGCGATTGCGATCAGCCCGGCCGGCGGCGCATTCTGGTCCACCAAAACGGACAGCGGCGGCTATGCCGGGGTGCCCGTCGAGCTCGGCAAGGAGATGGCGGCCCAGCTCGGCGTGCCCGTGGAGTATGTGGTACACCAGAATTCCGGACAGATCACCGATGCCGCCGGCAAGGGAAGCTGGGATGTCACTTTCCTGCCGAAGGATCCAGAGCGCGAGACCAAGATGTCGTTCGGGCCGATCTATGAGGTGGCGGACGCCACCTACATCATCAAGGCAGGCTCGCCGATCACGAATTTCGCAGCGCTCGATCAGGCGGGCGTCAAGGTTGCCGCGGTCAACAACACCACGACCATGCGCGGCGCGCAGGCGCATCTGAAAAACGCTGTTGTCACGGGCTACCAGACCTATGACGAGATCTTCAGCCTCCTGAAGAACGGCGAGATCGACGCGTTCGCGCTGTCGCGCGACCAGCTCAATGCGATGGCGAAGAAAATTCCGGGCACCAGGGTGCTGGACGAGACCTTCAAGAAGACGGTCACGGCCGTTGCCGTGCCGCTCAACCATCCGCAATCGCTCGCCTTCGTCACGAAATTCATGACGGATGCGCGGACGAACGGCGTGTTGCGCAAGGCCTACGACAATAACGGGTTGAAGGACTCGCCCATCCGCACCGAGTAGGACGACTTCGTCTCACGCGGGCCCGCTCAGATGCCGGTATGCGTGAGACAGGAAGCCGACCCAGATCGGCCATGTGAGCAGCCAGCAGCACAGCGCGATTGCGCTCGCTGCCGCCCATTGCGCGAGGTAAGCGCCAGCGCCGAAGGGAACGGCGGTCAGCCCGACGAAAATGAGGTCAATCAGCAGGAAGGGCGGTACGGTGCAGAGAACGATGCCGCCAAGCAGGCGCCAGGTATTGCCACGGCTGCGCTGCCATGCATCCTTCAGCGAGAGCGTCGCGTTGCCGGTGGCGCGCGCTGGAAGCAGCACGCTGAGGCGCATCATCAGCACGACGCCGGCAAGATAGGCCAGTGCGATGATCGCGAATTCGGCAGGCGGCGCCTTGCCGACCGAGGGCAACAGCCCCAACAGCGCCATCGGCACCAGCACGATCGCAGGCGGAAGTGCGGCGATCAGGCAGATCAGGAGCCCCGCGCCGACATAGCGCCAAAGGCTGCGCGTGCCGATATTGCCGCCGAAGCGCGGCGCTTCGTTCAACAGCAGAAGCCGGTGCCAGGCCACGGCACTGCTGACGGCTGCAAAGGCGAGCAGGAGATTTCTGGCATAGCCCAACATCAGCAGATGGGCCGGTTGCGCGACGTCGATCGCGGTTTGCGGGTTTGCGAGCAACTGCGCGATCAGGGCGGCCTGCAGCCAGCCGCCAATGGCCGCAACTCCGGCGACCAGCGGCAGCCACAGCGCGGCGATCTTCAGCCCCTCGCCGAAATGCGCGAAGTAGGTCGCGTAGGCAAGGCGGACCGTCGGCCAGAGCGGCAGTTTCGCAACCGGTGCGTCGGCTGCCTCGACAATGATGCTCATCCTGCTCTCTCGTTGCTAGTGGTCGGTGTAGAATGATGCGGACTTCTGAACCCCGGCACTAGTGGAGTTCTGGATTTGACATTCGTTTTGCCGGCCCGTGGTTGGGATGTGTAGCGAACCACTCCACTAGTTGGTCGCGCCTGCGGCGATCGGCTCCATGCCGCTCTTGACGGTCTGATCGCGCGCCGCCGGCGACGCCAGGAACTTGATCAGTGCCCGTCCGGCCTCCGGCTCCCTCGACACCGTCGCGATGCCTGCGGAGAATACCGTGATCTTCTGCAACTCGGCGGGCAGCGGACCGACGATATCGATGCCGGCGACCGGCTTGAGCTCGCTGATCTGCTGGAAACCGATCTCGGCCTCGCCCTTGGCGACGATCTCGCCCACGGGCGTGGCAGGGATCATCCGCGCCTTGCCCTTCATCTCCTCGGCGATGCCGAGCTTCTGGAACATCTCGGTCGAGACATAGACGCCGCTGGCGCTGTCCGAATAGGCGACCGATTTTGTCGCAAGCAGCGCGCGCTTGAGCGCGTCCGGTGTCGAGATGTCGGGTCTGGCTGCGCCGGACTTGACCGCAATGCCGATCGGAGATTTCACGAGGTCGACCCGGCTGTCGGGGACCACCTTGCCGTTCTTGGCGAGGTCGGCGAGCGCATAACCGACCATGATCAGCACGTCGGCCGGCTCACCGCGCTCGAGCCGGACGGGTATGGCGTTCGCGGTCGTGCCCATCGAGGGGCCGTAGGCGATGAGCACCTTGTTGCCGGTTGCGCGCTCGAATTCCGGCGCCAGCGCGTTGAAGGCGGCCGTGAGCCCGCCGGAGATCATCACCCGGACCTCTGCGGCGCCGGCCGCGCCGCTCAGGAGCAGTGTGGTGGCAAACGCGAGCAGCGCAGTGCGGAAACGGGCTGCTTGTTTCATGTTGAAGGTCCTCCCGCTGAAGGCTCGTTGATCGGCCGCCCTTGATGAGCGGTCGGATCGTATCGCGCGAAAGGGCTTTGGCCTAGTGCGGTGGTCAAGTCAATTCAGAACGAGCCCGCCACTGAGCCGATCGCGATCACGGCCACGAGCGCGATGACAGCGCCCACGATACCGACCATGACGATGTCGCGGTAGCTTTGCCGATGCGTCGAGCCGCAGACGGAAAGCAGCGTCACGACCGCGCCGTTATGCGGCAAGCTATCGAGCGTGCCGGATCCGATCACCGCGACGCGATGCAGCAGGGCCGGATCGAGCCCGATTTCCGCCGCGCGCATCATGTAGGTCGCTCCAAGCGCGTCCAGCGCGATCGTCAGCCCGCCCGATGCCGAGCCGGTCAGAGCGGCAAGCACATTGGTCGCGAGCGCCAGCGACACCAGCGGGCCGCCGCCGATACCAAGGACGGCATCGCGCACGACCGCGAACGCCGGCATCGCGGCCACGACCGCGCCGAATCCGACCAGGCTCGCTACGCTGACCGCCGGCAGCACCGCTGCATTGGCGCCGGCGTCCATGGTGGCGCGCAGGGAGGGTAGCCGCCTGCGATGGACCACAAGCACCGTGATGGTGGCGCAAGCAAGCGCGGTGATCACCGCCCAGACGCCGCCGACGTCGCCCAAGGAGACGTTACCGAAACGGGGATCAGCCAGATAGCCGGTGTCGAGCGCCGGCAGGACAAACAGCGCCATCGCAAGATTGACGGCGATCACCACGACGAGAGGCAGCGCAGCGAGGCCGATCGTCGGAGGCATGTCGGTTCTCTCGCCGTGCACGATTTCCGCCGGATCGAATTCGCGAGCGACGGTGGCTCGCTCCCTCAGCGTTTCATCCATCGCCAGACGTTCGCCCGGCGTTGGAGCCCCGTCGCCGAAGCTTTCGCCTTTCCTCCTTGCGATTGCTTCCTCGCGACCAAGCCACCACAGGCCGAAGCCCAGCATGATCAACGATGCCAGAATGCCGAGCCCTGGTGCTGCGAACGGCGTGGTGCCAAAGAACGGCATCGGAATCGCGTTCTGGATCGACGGCGTGCCGGGCAGCGCCGACATGGTGAAAGTCGAGGTGCCGAGCACGATTGCCGCAGGCATCAGTCGGCGCGGAATGTTTGCCGCGCGAAACAGCTGCTGCGCCATTGGCGCCAGCACGAAAAACGCGACGAACAGGCTCACTCCGCCATAGGTAACGAGCGCGCCGGCGAGCACGACGGCCAGCATCGCACGCTGTGGACCCAGCCGCTCGATCATGAAGTTCGCGATGGCGGTCACCGAACCGCTGTCCTCCATGAGCTTGCCGAACAGGGCGCCGAGCAGGAACAACGGGAAGAATCGCTCGAGAAACCCGGCGGCGCTGCCCATGAAGGTTTGCGTCCAGTGCGCCAGGAGGGGTTCGCGGGAGAACAAGGCTGCAACAAGTGCCGCAAGCGGCGAAAGCAGCAGGACGCTCCAGCCGCGAAACGCGAACGCGATCAAAACGCCAAGCCCGACAATCATGCCGGCAAGTCCGATCGCCGTCATGGCTCAGCACTCCGCCAGCAGCACGTCCAGCTCGGCGGTGGAACGCCGCCCCAGATCGTCGCCATGGGCCTTGAGGAATTCGTCTGCGCTGCGGCGGCCTTCCTCCTTGAGCAACGAGATGAACTTCCATTCGGCGTTCAGCTTCGACGACGCGCCAAACTCCGCGAGCTGATCGCTCTTGATGCGGTGCGTGCGCATTCTTGCCCAACGTGCACCTTCGCCGCTGCCGGGATCGGCGACCTGCTGCAGCAGCGCGATCATCCGCAGCTCCTTCATGAGCGGCGAATTGAAGGAAATTTCGTTAAGACGGTTCAAGATCTCGGCCGCCGAACGCGGTTGGTCGGTGCGTTCACGCGGATTGATCTGCACCAGGATGGTGTCCTGTCCGTCGGTCTCCCGGACCAGCGGCGTTATGGTCGGATTGCCGGCAAAGCCGCCATCCCAGTACAGCTCGCCATCGATCTCGACCGCCTGGAACATCGTCGGCAGACAGGCGGAAGCGAGCAAGGCGTCCGGTGTGATCTCCGCATTGCGGAAGATGCGGCCGCGACCGGTCCGCACGCTCGTTGCGGTAACGAACAGCTTTATGGAGGCTTGCTTGAGACGATCGAAGTCGATGCTTTCGGCGAGGATGGCGCGCAGCGGGTTCAGGCCGAGCGGATTTAGATCGTAGGGAGAGAGCATCCGCGACATCAGATCGAACGCGACGTAGGCCGGTGAAGTGTCGAGGGTCCAGCGGCCGAGCAGGTGATCGAGCGGCGAGCGTTGCAATGGGCTGAACGCGGCTGCGCGCGAGACGCGCTCCCAATAGGCATCGAGAGCCGCCCTTGCGCCTGTGGCGCCGCCATTTGTCCATCCGCTCGCCAGCACGGCGGCGTTCATCGCGCCGGCGGAGGTGCCGGAGATGCCCTCGATTTGCAGCCACGACTCTTCAAGGAGGCGATCGAGCACGCCCCATGTGAACGCGCCGTGCGAACCGCCGCCCTGCAGCGCCAGGTCTATCAAGACAGGCGTCCGCGCCGCCTCATCTAGCTGTTGTTGCTCCACCGGCCCTCCAGATTCTCAGGCCGGACCCATGACGCTGCGCCTCGATCCCTCGTAGGACCGGCGGAGCAACGCCAGCAAGCTGCTGCCTGTCGCTGCGCCCAGCACGTAGACGACAATCGTCAGCAGTGCGAGCGGCGCGCGAATATTGAAGCCGAGGAACGACATGGTGATGACTTCCAGGTTCTGCAGGGCGAAGATCAACGTTGCGACGGCGAACAGGATGATCAGGGCCAAATAGATCCAGCGCATGGGTCCTCCTTCCTCCCCGAAGGGCGGAATATCGACTAGCCAATTTTCGACGCGACGGCACAGTCGCAATGCGATCAGGTGTGGAGATGCGGCCGTGGCGAAACCGGACCGCGATGCGGGCCCGTGCCGGTGCGAAGATCTTGCATTCTATCTGAAGAACTTGTCATGACGGTCCTCCGATGCGAAAACCTATCCGACGCTGGTCTGTAAGGACGCACGTTAAGATAGCGGAGGTGCGATAGCTGCCACAATAGCGATTCTTGCCGTTATTGATTGTTTCGCTTGCCTAGCCCGTGGCAGATGACGACCAGACCGCCAAGCGTACGTATCGGTGGTGGAGGCCAAAATGGCCGGTTTGAAATCAGGCGCAATCGCTCGAATTTTAGTGTTTTTCGTGTTGGCAGGCGCCGGCATGCCGGGTCCTTCGTCGGCGCAAGCTCAACGGGATTCCCCGGTCCTCTTTCTCAACGTTCGTATCTTTGACGGGAAAAACGCTGGTGTTTCGGGACCGGCGAATGTCCTGATCAGAAGCGGCAAGATAGAAAAAGTCTCGACCGCGGACATTGCGGCCGATGATGCGCAGAGGATTAATGGCGGCGGACGGGTCTTGATGCCGGGCCTGATCGACGCGCATTGGCACGCGATGCTGGTGCGACCAACTCCCGCGTCCTCACTCGCGAACGACGTCGGGTACAATAATCTTCTCGCGGCCGCGGAAGCGACCGACACGCTGATGCGCGGATTTACCACCATTCGCGACATGGGTGGGCCGACGTTCGGACTGAAGCGCGCCATTGACGAGAACCTCGTCGTCGGCCCGCGCATCTATCCGTCCGGAGCCGTGATCACGATCACCGGCGGCCATGGCGACTTCCGGCAGCTCTCCGATCTGCCAAGGACCATCGGCGGCATGCTCAGTCGCATGGAAAGAATCGGGGGCAGCATGGTCGCGGACAGTCCGGACGAGGTTCGTGTCCGGGCGCGCGAGCAACTCATGCAGGGCGCAACACAGATAAAACTCACCGCGGGTGGCGGTGTCGCCTCGCCATTCAGCCCGCTCGACGTATCCACATTTACCGAGCCGGAGCTCCATGCGGCCGTGGAGGCTGCCGAGAACTGGGGCACCTACGTTGCCGTGCACGCCTATACGTCGGCAGCGATCCAGCGGTCGATTGCGGCGGGAGTGAAGTGCATAGAGCACGGGCATCTGATGGATGAGGCCACGGCTCGCCTGATGGCGGAAAAAGGGATCTGGTTGAGCACCCAGCCTTTTATCGATCCGTCCGGTGCAAATGCGCTTGGTCCTGCGGAGCAGGAAAAGATGCGGCAGGTGGTCGCCGGCACGGATCGGGTCTATGCGCTCGCAAAAAAGTACGGGATCAAGACGGCCTTTGGCACCGACATCCTGTTCTCGAAGGCGCTGGCGGACGGGCAGGGCGCGATGCTGGCCAACCTCACCCGGTGGTATACGCCGGCCGAAGCGCTGACCATGGCAACATCGACCAATGCCGAATTGCTCAGCCTGTCCGGGCTCCGAAATCCATATCCGGGAAAGCTGGGCGTGGTGGAGGAGGGCGCTCTCGCCGACCTCCTGCTGGTTGACGGCAATCCGGTCGACAACATCAGACTCATCGAAGATCCCGCAAAGAACTTCCTGGTCATCATGAAGGGTGGAAAGGTCTACAAGAACCTTCTTGCCGATGGAAAAAAGGGATAGCGACCGACCTGTCGCGGAATGCATCGGTTCCATGTACCGCGCTCTGACGTTCGCAAGAGCGCGGCGCGCAAAATGATGCGGACCTCGCGTTCGGGACACAGCAAGCAGCGCGAGTGCCGCGTGAGCGCTGACGTCACGCGTTGAGGTGCACGAAATCCCGCAGCAGCGGATAGATCTCGTTATTCCAGCGCTTGCCGCTGAACACTCCGTAGTGGCCGACGCCGGCCTGCATGTGGTGCACCTTGCGATAGGCGCGCACGCCGGTGCAGAGATCCTGTGCGGCGAGCGTCTGGCCGATCGAGCAGATATCATCCTTCTCGCCCTCGACCGTCATCAGGCCCATACGCCGGATCGCGGCGGGGTTCACCGTCCTGCCGCGATAGGTGAGCTTGCCCTGCGGCAACAGATGCTCCTGAAACACGTCGCGCACGGTCTCGAGATAGAATTCCGCCGGCAGGTCCATCACCGCGAAATATTCGTCGTAGAAGGTCTTGATGGTCTGGGCCTTGTCCTTTTCGCCTCTCACGAGGTGGTCGGCGAGATCGAGATGCTGCTTGATGTGGCGCTCGATGTTCATCGACATGAAGGCGGCAAGCTGCACGAAGCCCGGATAGACCTGCCGGAACGCTCCCTTGCACTGCAGCGGCACGTAGTTGATCAAATTGTCCGCGAACCATTGCAGCCGCTTGCTCTTGGCGAAGACGTTCACCTTCGTCGGCTGAACGCGCGTATCGATCGGTCCGGCCATCAGCGTCAGGCTTGCCGGGCGCGAAGGGTGCTCGTCCTCGCACATGATCGCCGCCGCCGCGAGCGCCGAGACCGACGGCTGGCAGATCGCGACCATGTGCGGGCGCGGTCCGAGATGGCCGAGGAAGGTGATGAGATGCTCGGTGTAGTCGTCGAGCCCAAAGGGGCCATGTCCTATGGGTATGTCGCGCGGGTTGTGCCAGTCGGTGATGTAGACGTCGTGGTCCTGCAGCAGCGTCTGCACCGTGCCGCGCAGCAGCGTGGCGAAATGGCCCGACATCGGCGCGACCAGCAACAGCTTCGGATGATCCCGGGCATCTTCCTTGGCAAAGCGCAGCAGCGAACCGAACGGCGTCGCATGGACGACCTCTTCGGTGACCGTGACTTCGCGGTTGCCGACCATCACGCGGTCGATGCCGTAGGGCGGGCGGCTGTAGGTCAGCGAGGAGCGGGCGATCAGTTCCAGCGCCGCGGAAAGGCGGCTGAACAGCCGGTCGGAGGCGCCCTGGGGCGCCAGGCTGAGGACGTTCAATGCCGATACGGCGCTGCGACGCCACGGCTCCGTCAGGTCCATATGGTTCTGAAACGCCTGATACAACATCGACTTCATCGGCCATGCCCCCGCCATCCCAAGTCATGCAATATCGACGCCAAGGGGCTCTTCGGGAATGGCACGTCACTTGCTGCGGCGGAGGATTACGGGGACAGGTGCTGCCGGGCGACGGCGTGCGCGCGCCCCGCGTCCAGATGCGAGGAGCGGTTCCATGGCGAAGGCGACCCTGACGATCAGCAGCAAGAACTATTCGTCCTGGTCGCTGCGCGGCTGGCTATTGACGAAGTTTTCCGGGCTGGAGTTCGACGAGATCGCTGTCGCGCCCGACGATCCGGCCGCGCGCGCCGAGATCCTGCTGCTGTCGTCCTCGATCCTGGTGCCGTGCCTGCGCCATGACGGCGCGACCATCTGGGACACGCTGTCGATCGCGGAATATCTCGGCGAGATCATGCCGGACGCCGGGCTTTTGCCTGCCGACCGCGTGCAGCGCGCGCATTGCCGCTCGATCTCGGGGGAAATCCATTCCGGCTTCACCACGCTGCGCGCCTCGCTGCCGGTCAACCTCAAGGCACATTTTCCGAACTTCAAGATCTGGTCGCGCGCGCAGGCCGACATCGACCGCGTCTGCGCCATCTGGCGCGAATGCCTCGCCATGTCCGGCGGCCCGTTTCTGTTCGGCAGCCGCACCGTGGCGGACGCGATGTATGCGCCCGTCGTCACGCGCTTTGCGACCTACGACGTGAAGCTCGAGCCGCTGCTTGCGCGCTATGCGGCGACGATCATGGCGATGCCCGAGATGCAGGAATGGATCGCGGCCGCCAGGGACGAGCCTGCCGCGATCGAGGAGCTCGAGGTCGAATATTAGGCAGCGCCGCGATCATGCTGCCCGTTTGCGTGGCGCGCGCATCGAGCACGTCCTGCTCACGCCGCGTCCACGCCGCGACCTCCGGGATCGCGCGTGCCGATGCCGCACGAAAGCCGGTCGCGGCAGATTCGCGCCGCGCATCAAGCGCTTCCGCAAAGCGCGGCTGCGATCGGGATGACGCGGCGCAGCTGGCGCGAATTTCGCATGGCGCCATGGAGCTGTGAACGCGACGACGCGGCGCTGCCGAAAATTTGGACGCTGACGATGGTCGCGCACGCATCAACAATGCGGTGGAGGCCGTCATGAACCAGCATGCCGTCGTCAGCAGGTTTTCTCACGTCAAGCCCGGCGATACCGAATTCAAGGGAGGGGGCTTGCGCGACTTCTTTCTCTACCGCGATCTCGGTATTGCGGACGCGACCGGCGGCCAGGTGATCGCGCATCTGGTCAAGGCCAATGCGGACATGCCGCCCGAGGACGGCACCGGCTGGCATCGTCACGATTGCGATTTTCAGATCGTGATCATGATGAAGGGCTGGGCGCGCTTCATGTACGAGGACAAGCCGACGCTGGTGTCGGCTGGTGACGTCGTGCATCAGCGCCCGGGCATCGTGCACTACCTGTTCGATTACTCGCCCGACATGGAATATCTGGAGATCGTGGGCCCGGCGGACTTCAAGACCGTCGACATGCCGCCGGCCACAGACAAGGTCCCGCCCGTCACGCCCTGGAAATAGGAGAGGCCATGTCGTCGGCTGAAGAATTAACCTTTGTCATCGGCCGCTGGCTGCGGCCGATCACCATGCTGCTGAATATTGTGCTTCCGTTCCGCCCGCCGCCGACATCTAGCCGTGAACAAGCGAGTACGGCATCGAACCACTGATTCGGACCTGCTTCGTTCCCGCCGCGTTCACTTCGTTAAGCTGCGCGGCGGGAAAGTCGCATTCTGGGACAATCGTCGTCGTTCAGGCATTGCTCGCCTGCTTCAGGCGCGGCAGGCGCCAGCCGACGACGGTGGCTTCCACCATCTGGCCGGACTCGTCGTTGCGCCAGCGGCCATCGACAAAGCGGCAGGCAAAAGGCAATTGGTAAGTTCCGCTCTGATCCTCACACAATACCTGCACCGGTAATCCCGACGGTGGTTCCCCTTGGCCATCAAATTCAGCCAGACGTCGTTCACGCGTCGCCATCAATAAATCTCCCCTCAAAGTAGACCCCCGACCTTCGAGCACCCCTGCATCCGGTCGGGCATCACCTCAATCCTCAACGCGCGATTGAGGTTTCAGTGTGGTATGCTGCAAATCGGCGGATAGTGCCGTGCAATTTGCCGTGAACGTGTGATGGGAAAGAGTACTCGTGCATGAAGAACTCCAGCATGCGCCGAATCGCGCTCGCGGTTCCGTTCGTCGTTGCAACCATACCGTGCTTTTCTGCAGCGCGCGCCCAGGATGTTCCCGGGATCGAGATCTGCACGGTGGAAAAAACCATGGAGCGGCGCACCAGCTGCCTGCAAAGCAATGTCGAGTTCTTGCAGAAGACGATCACGAAGCTCGCCGCGGATCATCAGCAGAAGCTGGATGCGGCGAACCGGCAGATCGAAGTCCTGAAAGCCTCGCTCGTCTCGCTGCAGAAAATCACCGACGACCTGCAGGCGGCGCAGAAGAAAGCCGGCGACGATTCCGGCAAGAAGGCGGCCGCCGCACCTGTCGCAAAAGATGCGCCGCCCGCCAAGGATACGCCGGTCAAGGACGCCGCGCCGGCCGCGGCGAAGGACGGCGCGAAGTAGGGCGTCGGATTGTCGTCGCCTCCGTTGGAGCTACGAACCCTTCTCGCCCGACATCACGGGTCCGAACAATTCCCAGCTCTCGCCCTTGAAGCGCATCATCTGCAATTGCTCGAGCGGCGCGTAGTCGGTCGGGCCGGTCTTGATCCGCGTGCCCGGCAGATAGATGCCGATCTCGAAATTGAGATTGGCGGCCTGCTTCATGACGTTCTCCCTCGTGAGATCGTCGCCGCATTGCCGCAGCACCTGCTCTAGCCCCTTGGCCACGCCGTAGCCGAACACGGTGGAGGCGTCGTCCTGGTCGCCTTCGGGATACCATTTGGTCATGAAGGCCCGCCATTCCGTCATGGCCGGATCGTCTTTCCATTTCGGGTCCTTCGGATCCTTCAGGTAGTTGGTCGACAGGATGCCCTGATCGTTCTCGTAGCCGGCGGGCTTCATCACGCCGCCGATCGAGACCGAGACGTTGGTGAGGAAGTGCGCCGGATGCCAGCCGAGTTCGGCGATCTTCTTGATCGCTTGGGCTGCGAATTTCGGCGTGGTGACGTTGACGAAGATGTCGGGGTTGGCGCCCCTGATCTGCACCACCTGGGAATCGACCGTCGGCGCCGAAGTCTCGTAGGAGGATTCGACCACGATCAGCTTGCCCGCCTGATCGCCGAGGCCTTCATGCAGCCCGATCAGGTAGTCCTTGCCGAAATCGTCGTTCTGGTAGAGCACGCCGATGGTCTTGCCCGGCAGGTTCTTCAGGATGTAGGCGGCATAGATGCGCGCCTCGACCTGGTAGCTCGGCTGCCAGCCCATGGTCCATGGAAAGTTCTTCGGGTCGTTCCATTTCGCAGCGCCCGTGGAGACGAAGATCTGTGGCACCTTCTTCGTGTTCATGTACTTCTGGATCGCGGTGTTGCCCGGCGTGCCCAGTGGGTTGAAGATCAGAAGCACCTCGTCGCTTTCCACCAGCTTGCGCGCCTGTTCGACGGTCTTGGGCGGCGAATAGCCATCGTCATAGGAGATGAAGTTGATCTTGCGCCCGTGGATGCCGCCCTCGGCATTGATCTTGTTGAAGTAGGCGGCTTCGGTCTTGCCGATCGTGGCGTAGGCGGAGGCCGGCCCCGAATAGGGCATGATGTTGCCGATCTTGATCTCGGTGTCGGTGGCGCCCGGGTCGTATTTCTTCTGCGCGCTGGCGGTGCCGACGGCGGCCAGAAGACCCGCCAGCGCAACAATGCTGACTCGAATGGTGACTTGGCTCAAGACACGGTATTGCATCATCGTCCTCCCTGACGTTGGGCTCGCGCCATCTCTCGGGGGACAGCCTGGAGCCGCCGGATGCGTATCCAGTATGCACGAACAGGATCGCGTTGCCAGCAACGGCTTCGTTATTGTTTTCCGCACGACGGAAGCCGCGCCACCAAAATCGGCGGTGTCGAAGCCATGACCGCGGCAAGAACTGTCAAGCGGCGAATGGGCCGGTCGCCCATGATGACCGGGCTTCGAAGGAGGCCGTGATCGCCATGAATCCAGCCCAGAAGGCCCTCTGGTTCGTCGAGAGCCATCTCGCCGACCCGCTCAGCCTCGATGATATCGCCGATGTCGCCGGCATCTCACGCTTCCACCTGGTGCGGGCGTTCGCTGTCGCGACCGGCTTCTCGGTGATGCGTTACGTGCGCGCCCGCCGCCTCTCCGAGGCGGCGCGCGCGCTCGCCGCCGGTGCGCCGGATATCCTCACTTTGGCGCTGGATGCCGATTACGGCTCCCACGAAGCGTTCACCCGCGCGTTCCGCGACCATTTCGGGGTGACACCCGAAGCGGTGCGCGCTGCAACGTGCCTCGACCATCTCGAGCTTCAGGAGCCGATCCTCATGGACTCTACCCTCAGAGACGACCTTCACCCGCCGCGCTTCGAGACCGGCAAGGCGTTGTTGATCGCAGGCCTCGGCGAGCGCTACTCCTGCGAGAGCAGCGCCGCCATCCCGGGCCAGTGGCAGCGGTTTCATCGGGAGATCGGCGCGATCCCCGATCGGATCGGGCAGGTCGCCTATGGCGTCTGCTGCAACAGCGATGATTCCGGCAACTTCGACTATATCGCCGGCGTCGAGGTGTCGGACTATTCCGACCTGCCGCGCGGCTTTGCGCGGGTGCGCATTCCGGCGCGGCGCTACGCTGTCTTCACCCATCGCGAGCACGTCTCCACGGTGCGGCGCACCGTCAACACCATCTGGAATCACTGGCTGCCGAATTCCGGACTGAAGGCGGCGGACGCGCCCACTTTCGAGCGCTACGACGAGAAGTTCGATCCGCTCACCGGCAATGGCGGGTTCGAGATCTGGGTGCCGGTCGAAGACTGAACCCACGCTGCAACGCAGCCCTGCGCAAAGTCGTCCGCGCGTTGCTTGGCAAGGGCGGGCGACTTTGTCATAACTTGCCAAACAAGCGTTGCGTGCGCGGGACCTGAGGACTGACATCCGCCGGCAGCCGAGAAGCGGGAGGGACCATGTCCAGCGTCCGGGTACTTGCCAGCGATCTGGAATTTCCGGAAGGGCCGGTGGCGATGCCGGACGGCTCTGTCGTGCTGGTGGAAATTCGCGGCCAGCGGCTGACCCGCGTGTGGCCCGACGGCCGCAAGGAAGTGGTGGCCAAGATTCCCGGCGGTCCCAATGGTGCAGCGCTAGGCCCCGACGGCAAGATGTACGTCTGCAACAATGGCGGCTTTTCCTGGATCCCGACCCGCAACATGATCATGCCGGGACCGCAGCCCGAGGACTATCGCGGCGGCTCGATCCAGCGCGTCGATCTTGCGAGCGGCAAGGTCGAGACCGTCGTCGACAAATGCGGCGAGCATGCGCTGCGCGGCCCTAACGATCTGGTGTTCGACCGCCATGGCGGGCTGTGGTTCTCCGATCTCGGCAAGCGCCGCGCCCGCGAGATGGATGTCGGCGCCTTCTATTACATCAAGCCGGGGATGAAGGAGATCGTCGAGGCCGTGCATGGCGTGCTGCCGGCGAACGGCATCGGGCTGTCGCCGGACGAGAACACGGTGTACATCGCGGAGACGCCGACCGCGCGGCTGTGGGCCTACGACCTTTCGGCGCCTGGCGTGGTTCGCCCGCGCGACGTCATCTATCGCGGCGAGCGGGGCAAGCCGATCGCGGGCCTCGGCGGCTACCAGATGTTCGACTCGCTCGCGGTCGAGGCGTCAGGCAATGTCTGCGTCGCGACCCTGGTCTCCGGCTGCATCACGGTGATCGCGCCCGATGGTTCCGTTGTCGAGCAGGTGCCGACCGGCGACCGCGTCACCACCAACATCGCCTTCGGTGGTCCCGAATTGAAAACGGCCTATATCACGCTGTCGGGCAAGGGCGAGCTGATCGCGATGGACTGGCCGCGGCCCGGCCTGCCGCTGAATTTCCTGAACAAGTGAGTGGATCGATCGATGAGCTGGCTTCAACCCGTCACCCTGCGCGGCCCGCATGCAAGGCTCGAGCCGCTGTCGCATGAGCATCGCGACGGGCTGGTGGAGGCAGTGCGGGACGGCGAGCTGTGGAAGCTCTGGTACACGTCTGTCCCGCGGCCCGAGACCATGGGCAAGGAGATCGAGCGCCGGCTCGGCCTGCAGGCGGCGGGATCGATGCTGCCGTTCACGGCGTTCGACGCCGACGGCAGGATCGCCGGCATGACCACCTACATGAACGTGGATGCGGCCAACCGCCGTGTCGAGATCGGCTCGACCTGGTACACGAAGCGGGTGCAGCGCACCGCGCTCAACACCCAATGCAAGCTCCTGCTGCTCACGCACGCGTTCGAAAAGCTCGACTGCATCGCGGTCGAGTTCCGTACCCATTTCTTCAACCATCAGAGCCGGCGCGGCATCGAGCGGCTGGGCGCCAAGCAGGACGGCATCCTGCGCAGCCACCAGATCGCGCCGAACGGCACGCTGCGCGACACCGTGGTCTATTCCATCATCGCGGCCGAATGGCCGACGGTGAAGGCGCATCTGACCTACCAGCTCAGCGAGAAGCTGCGCGAATGATCGCCGCAGCGGCGCCGGGTTTGCGACAAGTCGCGTCACGACGGGAACGGCTGCAACGATGGATATTTTCGACTATGTGATCGTGGGTTCGGGTTCCGCCGGCAGCGTGCTCGCCTATCGGCTGAGCGAAGATCCGGCCACCACGGTCTGCGTGCTCGAGGCCGGGCCGAAGGATTGGCATCCCTACATTCATCTGCCGGCCGGCTTCATCAAGACCTTCCACATGCGAAGCATCAACTGGGCCTACCAGCAGGAGGTAGGTCCCTATACCGGCGGCCGCAGCATCTATGCGCCGCGCGGCAAGACGCTGGGCGGCTCGTCCTCCATCAACGGTCATATCTACAACCGCGGCCAGCGCCAGGATTTCGACACCTGGGCGCAGCTCGGCAATCGCGGTTGGGGCTATGCCGACGTGCTGCCCTATTTCAAGCGGCTGGAGCGGCGCGTCGGCGAGGGCGAGGACACCTATCGCGGGCGTGACGGCAATCTGGTCGTCACCACCATGGACTGGAAGGACCCGCTGTGCGAGGCCTTCATGGCGGGCGCGATGAGCCTCGGCATCCCGCGCAACCCCGACTATAACGGCGCGATCCAGGAGGGCGTTTCCTACGCCCAGCGCACCATTCAAAAGGGCCTGCGCGTCAGTGCCGCCACCGCGTTCCTGCATCCGGCGCGCAGGCGGGGCAACGTCAGCGTCCGCACGCATGCGCATGCGACCGAGATCGTCTTCGAGGGCAAGCGCGCGGTCGGCGTGCGCTACATGCAGGGTGGCAAGGGCGGCACGCCGGTCGAGGTGCGCGCGAGGAAAGAGGTGATCCTCTCCGGCGGCACCTACAACTCGCCGCAGCTGCTGCAGCTCTCGGGCGTCGGCTCACCGGAATTGCTGCGCGCGCACGGCATCGAGGTACGTCATGCGCTCGCAGGCGTCGGCGAGGGATTGCAGGACCACTACGCGCCACGCTCGGTGGCGCGGGTGAAGAACATCAAGACCATCAATCAGCTTCGCCAGGGCTGGCATCTCTGGGTCGAGGCCCTGAAATGGGCGACCACGCGGCGCGGACTTTTGTCGCTGTCGCCGACCATGGTCTATTGCTTCTGGCATTCCGGCGAGACCACCGAGAGCTCGGACCTGCAGCTGACCTTCACGCCGGCCAGCTACAAAGAGGGCGTGCAGGGCCAGCTCGAGGACGAGCCGGGCATGACGGTCGCTTCCTGGCAGCAGCGCCCGGAGGCGCGCGGCTATGTTCGTATCCGCTCCGCCGATCCGTTCGAGGCGCCTGTGATCCAGACCAACTATCTCGGCCACGAGCTTGACCGCCGCGTCGTCGTCGCCGGCATGAAGCTGGCGCGGCGGCTGCTGCAGTCGGTGCCGCTCGCGCCCTACTACGCCTATGAGGATTTTCCCGGGCCGAACGTGCAGTCGGACGACGAGTTCCTGGCGGCGGCGACCCAGCGCGGCACCACCACCTTCCATCCCGGCTGCACCTGCCGGATGGGACCGGCCGGCACGAACTGGGCCGTGGTTGACGACCAGCTCCGCGTGCATGGCCTCGAAGGCCTGCGCGTGATCGATGCCTCGATCATGCCGCGCATGATCTCGGCCAATCTCAACGCGTCCACGATGATGATCGCCGACCGCGCCAGTGACCTGATCCGCGGCAAGGCGCCGCCGGAGGCCGCGCGCATTCCGGACAGCGTCGTCGCCGGCGTGTGATGAAGCGCGGCTGAGCCGGTCGTGCGTCGGGCTATACCTCGCGCCGGCTCAAGAACGCCAGCCGCTCGAATAGGTGCACGTCTTGCTCGTTCTTGAGCAGCGCGCCGTGCAGCGGTGGGATCAGCTTGCGCGGATCGCGTTCCCTGAGCATCTCCGGCGTGATGTCCTCGTTGAGCAGAAGCTTCAGCCAGTCGAGCAGCTCCGAGGTCGACGGCTTCTTCTTCAGGCCGGGCACCTCGCGCACCTCGAAGAAGATGCGCAGCGCTTCCTCGACCAGGCGCTTCTTGATCCCGGGGAAATGCACGTCGACGATCCGCACCATGGTGTCGGCATCGGGGAACTTGATGTAGTGGAAGAAGCAGCGGCGCAGGAAGGCGTCCGGCAGCTCCTTCTCGTTGTTGGAGGTGATCATCACGATCGGGCGCAGCTTCGCCTTGATGTTCTCGCCGGTCTCGTAGACGAAGAACTCCATGCGATCGAGCTCGAGCAGCAGGTCGTTGGGAAACTCGATATCGGCCTTGTCGATCTCGTCGATCAGGAGCACCGGCCGCTTCTCGGAGGTGAACGCGTCCCACAATTTGCCGCGCTTGATGTAGTTCGAGATGTCGGACACCCTGGCGTCGCCGAGCTGGCTGTCGCGCAGGCGCGACACCGCGTCATATTCGTAGAGGCCCTGCTGCGCCTTGGTGGTCGACTTGATGTGCCAGGTGAGGAGCGGCGCGCCGAGCGCTTTCGCAACCTCCTCGGCGAGCACGGTCTTGCCGGTGCCGGGCTCGCCCTTCACGAGCAGCGGGCGCTCGAGCACGATCGAGGCGTTGACCGCGACCTTGAGATCGTCAGTAGCGACATAGTCCTTGGTGCCGGTGAATTTCATCCAGTATCCGCCTGTTCCCTTAAAAAGCGCGTTCGCGATTGTTCCTGCCTTAACAGGAAATCTCGGCCAAAACAGCCTCGTCGCCGGAATGGGGGAATGCGCTAGGCGCGCCTGACCAGGGACAGGATCACCAGCACGATGACGGCGCCGATCGTGGCGTTGATGATGTCGCGAACCGTGGTGCCTGACCCCAGGCTGACGCCGAGTTGCGGCAGGATCCAGCTCGCGACCAGCGCGCCAATGATGCCGACCACGATGTTTCCGATCAGGCCGAAGCCCGCGCCGTGCACGATCAGCCCGGCGAGCCAGCCTGCAATCGCTCCGATCACCAGTGCCGCAAGAATACCCATGGAGAAAACCCCCGAAAACTGCCCTGACGGGAGCAATTCTAGAGGAAAAACCCGCCCGGTCTAGGCGGGTCTGCGGCCGTCCCGGCGGTAAAGATGATCCTTGTCATCCATCCCGCCCTTGACCTTCCACCTCCGACGCGCAATCTGTCACCCATGTTCCTGCAGTTCTTCACCTCGCTCCGCGACGCGCAGATCCCCGTGACCCTGCGCGAATACCTGACGCTGATGGAAGCGCTCGACGCCGACCTCGCCGAGCAGACGGTGGAGAATTTCTATTACCTGTCGCGCGCGGCGCTGGTGAAGGACGAGCGCAATCTCGACAAGTTCGATCGCGTCTTCGGTACCGTCTTCAAGGGGCTCGAGAACCTGCTCGATGCGATGGAGAAGGCGGATATCCCGGCCGAATGGCTGAAGAAGCTCGCCGAAAAATATCTCACCGAGGAAGAGAAGAAGCAGATCGAGGCCATGGGCTGGGACAAGCTCATGGAGACGCTGCGCAAGCGACTCGAGGAGCAGAAGGGGCGCCACCAGGGCGGCAGCAAGTGGATTGGCACCGCCGGCACTTCGCCGTTCGGCGCCCACGGTTACAATCCCGAAGGCGTGCGCATCGGCCAGGAGAAGAACCGCAATTTCCGCGCCGTGAAGGTATGGGACCGCCGCGAGTTCAGGGATCTCGACGGCAATGTCGAGCTCGGCATCCGCAACATCAAGATCGCGCTGCGCCGCCTGCGCAAATTCGCCCGCACCGGCGCGCCCGACGAGCTCGATCTCGATACCACGATCAAGGAGACCGCCAACCACGGCTATCTCGACGTGGTGATGCGTCCCGAGCGGCGCAACGCGGTCAAGGTGCTGGTGTTCTTCGACATCGGCGGCTCGATGGATTCCCACATCGAGCAGGTCGAGGAGCTGTTCTCGGCGGCGAAGAGCGAATTCAAGCACATGGAATATTTCTACTTCCACAACTGCCTCTATGAAGGCGTCTGGAAGCAGAACAAGCGACGCTTCACCGACCGCACGCCGACCTGGGACGTGCTGCACAAATATCCGCACGACTACAAGGTGGTGTTCGTCGGCGACGCCTCGATGTCGCCTTACGAGATCATGGTGCCGGGCGGCTCGGTCGAGCACGTCAACGAGGAGGCCGGCTCGGTCTGGCTCGAGCGCATCGTGCGCACCTATCCGCACGCGGTCTGGCTCAATCCGGTGCAGCAGAAGCACTGGGACTATTCGGAATCGACCACCATCATCCGCCGCATCTTCGCAAGCCGCATGTATCCGATCACGATCGAGGGGCTGGAGAACGCGATGAAGGAGCTGGTGCGGTAGGCGCGAACTGTCGTTCCGGGGCGATGCGCAAGCATCGAACTATGGTGCGCAGTTGCGCACCTGAGAACCTCGAGGTCATGGAATACGATCGAGATTCCGGGTTCGTCGCTGCGCGACGCCCCGGAATGACGGAGTCAAGGAGGACAAAATGCCCCAGACCATCCACCGCGGCATCAAGGCCATGGTCGACGAGGCCAACGCCGAGATCGAGACCATCAGCGCGGACGACGCCATCAAGATCGTGCATAACGGCGACGTCGTCATCGTCGACATTCGCGACCCCCGGGAGATCGAGCGCGACGGCAAGATCCCCGGTGCGTTCTCCTGCACCCGCGGCATGCTGGAGTTCTGGATCGATCCGCAAAGTCCCTATGCCAAGCCGATCTTCCAGGAGGACAAGAAGTTCATCTTCCATTGCGCAGGCGGCCTGCGCTCGGCGCTCGCGGCCAAGACCGCGCAGGACATGGGCTTGAGGCCGGTCGCCCATATCGGCGGCGGCTTTGCGGCCTGGCGCGACGCGGGCGGGCCGGTCGAGAAGTGGGAGCCGAAGAAGAAGGGCTAGCGGTGGTCGAAACGACCACCCTCGTCATGCCCGGGCTTGACCCGGGCATGCACGTTTTTGCAGACATACAAGGAAGGCGTGGATGGCCGGGACGAGCCCGGCCATGACGACCGTGGAAAGGACGGAGACACCGATGCCCCCTAGCACCACCGACCCGCTCGTCTCCACCGAATGGCTCGCCGCGCATCTCAACGACCCGAACGTCAGGATCGTCGACGCCTCGTTCAAGATGCCGGGCGTGCTGCCGTTGCCGAAGGATGATTACCTGAAGGCGCATATTCCCGGCGCCGTGTTCTTCGATGTCGACGCCGTGTCCGACCACTCAAATCCGCTGCCGCACATGTTTCCGGGCGCGGAGCAGTTCGGCCGCGATGTCGGGGCGCTCGGCATCGGCAACGACGACACGGTCGTGGTCTATGACGCCGGCGGCTGGGTCGCAGGTCCCCGCGCCTGGTGGATGTTGCTGGCCTACGGCCACGACAAGGTGCGCGTGCTCGACGGCGGATTGAAGAAGTGGCAGGCCGAGGGCCGGCCGGTCGAGAGCGGCGCAGTCACGCCGAAGCCCGCCACCTTCAAGGCCACGTTCGACGCAAGGCGCGTGCGCTCGATGCAGCAGATGGCGGCAAACCTCGCAAGCCATGCCGAGCAGGTGATCGATGCGCGCGCCGCCGACCGCTTCGAAGGCCGCGTCGCCGAACCGCGGCCGGGCCTTCGCTCCGGGCACATCCCGGGCAGCCGCAGCCTTCCCTACAACACGCTGTTCGATGGGGCGACCGGCACGATGAAGCCGCTTGCCGAGTTGCGCGCAGCGTTTGCGGCCGCAGGCGCAAAGCTCGATGCGCCCATCGTCACGAGCTGCGGCTCGGGCGTGTCGGCGGCCGTGCTCACGCTCGCGCTCTACCGCTTGGGGGTTGAAAATCCCGCGCTCTATGACGGCTCATGGTCGGAATGGGGGCAGGCGGGCGGCCCGCCGGTCGCGACCGGGCCGGCCTGACCGGTCAGAGCATCTAGCGCGTACGCGTGGTTGCCGCCGTCGCCGCGATCGGTGGCTGCCCGAAGGGATTGAGCGCCTGCTGTTGCGCCAGCGCGGCCGCCTGCAGGCGCGCGAGCCGGACTGCGCGCGCGCGACGCCGCGCCGCCTCACGACGCCTTTCCCGCGCCGCCTCGGCGCGCTGGCGCTTCCGGGCCGCGTCCTGCTCGGTTTCCTGATCGGCGGGCCTTGCCGCCGAAGGATCAATCGTGACCGGCTCGCCGCCGAGCGTTGCGATCTTCGATGACGCCGCGGCATCAGGCGCGCTCGCCGGCGATTGATCGGAGCGCGGCGGCTCACTTGCCGCGACCTTGATCTCCGACGCTGGCGCCGCCGCGGGCGGGACCGACGTCTCGGCCGTCGCTTGCTGCGGCTCTGGCGCGGCCGCCTCGGCCTTGGCTTCCGGATTGCGGGGTTCAGGATTGGCCGCAGCGTCCGTGACCGGCTCCGCGGCGGCCGGCTCGGCTGCAACTAGCTCAGGCTTTGGCGGGACGTTCGGTTCAGCTTCGCGAGCCGGCGCGCCAGGTGTTGCCCGGACGTCCGGTACGGACGCGACGTCCGGCTGCTTCGGCCCGGTGGCCGCTTGTTCGGGCGACTTCGGCTCGGGCGCCTTCCGGTCGGACACGGGCTCGACGACCAGGGTGGCGAGCACCGCTTTGGTCGGCTCATTCTGCTGGGCAAACACCGTTTCCGGCGGCGCACGCCAGGTCGGGTTTGAGGCAAATTGCTCATGGGCGGCGCGCAGCAGCGCGGCGGCGCCCAACCCGAATACCAGGATCGACAGCGACAGCACGATCGCGGCGAACAGGAAACGAAAGCCGGGCAGCATGGCAGGGGCATTTCCACCTTCGCAGCCGGGCTGCAAAGGCCTAGATCGAGCGGGAACGCGGTGGAACAAGAGGCCGCGTTCGCTGTGCATGAGGTGAAGGTCATCCTCGCGCCGCGAATCAGGCTTGTTTGAGAATATCGCAAGGTTGCAGCTCGCCGGCGTGAAAAATCGGCGCTGCGACATCGCTGCGTTGTCGGGATGTGCTTTTTCTTCGCGCCTGAGGCTTGGCGGCAACGGCGTAACCTACGATCACAAATGGCAAAATCAGGCTCAGCTCAGCCGGATTTGTCTTGAATGCGCCGCGATCTTCGGCCATTCCCGTTTAACGGTCCGATTGGGCCTGGGGTCTATACAAGAGCGATGATGATCAAGAACGTCCTGACGATTTGCGCGGCTGTGGCGGCGGCCGCGGCGGGAACCTCGCTTGCCCACGCCCAGCAAGGCTATCCGGTGCCGCCCGGAGCCTATTCGCCCGCCCCGGGTCCCTATCAGGGGGGCGGCTATCCGAACGACTATCGCCGGCCCGCCGCGCCCGATTTCGATGCGCTCGATGACGACGACGAGCCCCGGAGTTCGGCGGCGTTGCCGCCACCCGGTCCGATCCTGTCGCCCGACGATCCCCGCTATGGCCGCCCCGCTGGCGCACCACCGGTCTATTCCGATCGCGGCGCACCGACCGGGCCGATCCTGTCACCCGATGACCCCCGCTATGGCCGTCCCGCCGGCGCGCCGCCGGTCTATTCCGATCGTGGCGCACCGACTGGTCCGATCCTGTCGCCCGATGATCCCCGCTATGGCCGCCCCGCGGGTCCGCCATCGGTGATCTATGCCGACCGCCCCGGCGGGCCGCCGCAGGGTGGCGACGGGGCTCCGCGTCCGCCGGAAGGCGTCGTCGGCGGAGCAGGCGCTGGCGCCACCGGTGCGGTACAGCCCCTCGTCGGCGCAGACGGCAAGCCGCTGACGATCGCCTCGCTGCCGCCCGAGGAGCAGCCGGACGTCGCGCCCGCGCAGTTGCCGCCGAACCTGCGCCGGCAGGAAGTCGGCTTCGCCACCAAGGAGCCGGCGGGAACCATCATTGTCGATACCCCGAACACCTACCTCTATTACGTGCTCGGCAATGGGCGGGCGATCCGCTATGGCGTCCGCGTCGGCCGCGACGGCTTCACCTGGACCGGCGTGCAGAAGATCACCCGCAAGGCGGAATGGCCCGACTGGCACCCGCCGCCGGAGATGATCGAGCGCCAGCCCTATCTGCCGCGCTTCATGGCGGGCGGCCCGGGCAATCCGCTCGGCGCGCGCGCGATGTATCTCGGTTCGACGGTTTACCGCATCCACGGCACCAACCAGCCGTCCACGATCGGCAAGTTCGTCTCCTCCGGCTGCATCGGCATGCTGAACGAGGATGTCAGCGACCTCTTCGACCGCGTGAAGGTCGGCACCCGCGTGGTGGTGCGGCCGGGCGGTTCGCCCCCGGGCACCGCGACCGCCTCCGCCCAGCCGGCGCCCGGCGCGGGAGCCCCGCCGCCGGTTGCAGCCGCAGCACCTCCGCCGGCGCAGATGTCGAGCGGTCCGCTGCCGGGCACCCAGCCGACCGTGGTGCCGCCGTTGCCCGCGCCGGTCACGGTCCGCTAAGCCGCCGGTCGCAGACATCGAACCACATGAAAGGCACGCGGGAACCGCGTGCCTTTTTGTTTGCGCTGTTGGAGCCAACGCGTCGCAACGGACGACAGGCATCGGCGTTGCCGAATGGCGAGGTGCCGACAATGTTTTCTCAGGCGCGCCTGACCTATCCGCCGCTGAACGCGCTCAAGCAGGTCGCCGAGGGCGTCTGGATCATCGACGGGCCGGTGATCCGGTTCGGCGCGCTCGCCATCCCGTTCTCGACGCGCGCCACCATCATCCGCATCGGCGTCGACCTGTTCGTGCATTCGCCCACGCCGGTCACCAGGCAGCTCGGCGCAGAGGGTCGCCGACATCGGTGTCGTGCGCTGGATCGTCGCGCCAAACCGGTTGCATTACTGGTGGGTGGCGGACTGGCAACGCGCCTACCCGCGCGCGGAAGTTTTTGTCGCGCCGAAGGTCGCCGAGGGTGACCGCCGCGACCGCCTCGACTTCGATTGCCGCCTGCTCGATCGTTCATCAGGCTATCCCTGGGATGGCGCGATTGCGACGCTGCCGGTCGAAAGCCGCTACATGACCGAGGTCGTGTTTTTCCATTATGCTTCGCGCACGCTCGTGCTGACCGACCTGATCGAGAATTTCGAGCCACCGAAGCTGAGCCTGGCGATGCGCTTGCTTACCTTGATCGGCGGCGTTCAGCATCCGCACGGATCGATGCCGCTCGATATGCGGATGACGTTCTTCCGCAGGAGCGAGGCGCTGCGGCAGGCGATCGAGCGCATGATCGATTGGAATCCGCAGCGGATCATCCTGGCGCACGGGCGCTGGTATGAGCGCGATGGTGCGGCCGAACTGAAGCGCGCGTTTCGCTGGGTTCTGGACCGGGATCTTTGATCCTCAGGCCGGTGACCGCTCGGCCGCCGTGGCAAGCCGCCTCGCCAACGTCGCAAGAACGCGCTGCATGAACAGCCGCCAGAACCAGCCGGTGCCGCGCCGGCAATGAAAGGACGCGGACCAGCGCACCAGCGCCGTCGGCCAGCCTGGAAACTTCCCCGGGGACGTATTCGGTTGTGTTACGCGATCCGTCGCGGCGGCTCGCCGCCCTTGAGCCAGGCGTCGATCGCCTCGACCATCTGGGAGTAGTGCGTCCGCAACCCCTCGACGGTGGCGTAGCCGAGATGCGGCGTCAGCACCATGTTGTCGAGCTTGCGGAAGGGGTGGTCTGATGGCAGCGGCTCGACCGAGAACACGTCGACCGCGGCGCCCGCGATTTTCCTCTCGCGAAGCGCTTCAAGCAATGCCTGCTCGTCCACGATCGGTCCGCGCGAGGTGTTGACCAGGAATGCGGTCGGCTTCATGCGCGCGAGATCGGCTTTGCCCACCAGCCCGCGCGAGCGTTCGCTCAGCACGACGTGGATGGTGACGATGTCGGCGGTTGCGAGCAATTCCTCCTTGCTCGCATAACCGACGCCTGCCTCCTTGCAGCGCTCCGGCGTCAGGTTCGGGCTCCAGGCGATCACGTTCATGCCGAAGGCCTGCGCGATCCTGGCAACCTTGCTGCCGAGCTTGCCGAGCCCGATCACGCCGAGCGTCTTGCCCTCGATCTCGACGCCCGCAAAAGTCTGCCATGGCTCGCCCGCATGCATGCGCGCATTCTCGCGGCCGATGCCGCGGGTCAGTTCCAGGATCAGGCCCATGGCCAGGCCTGCCGTGGGGTCGCGGCCATATTGCGTGCCGCACACCACGATCTGCTGTTGCTTCGCCGCTTCCATGTCGATTGCGGCATTGCGCATGCCCGAGGTGAGCAGCAGCTTCAGCTTCGGCAGCGCCGAAAGCAGGCTGCGCGGCAACGGCGTTCGCTCGCGCATCGCGCAGACGATCTCGAAATCATGAAGCGCGCTCGCCGCCGCGGCTTCCGACGCGAAAGGCTGGTTGAAAACCTTGACGTCGACGCGGTCGCTGATCCCAGACCAATCCGCGACCTTGAGCGCGAGGTCAAAATAGTCGTCGAGGATCGCACAGCGCAGCCGCGTCATGAGCAGGGTCCTGGGGTCCGTTGATGGCGAAGAAGACGGCGAGCGCCGTCCCGGGGAGCCGCCATCGTCACCTGCCGCCGCACGACGCGCAAGCGCCTGCACGATCAAAACCGGGCGTGAAGCCCCAGGCCGCGCTCACATTTTCGCAAAAGCGCCTTTTCGCCGCTGGCTCACCCGCCGTGCTTGGCGCGCCAGGCGGGGCCCGGGCCGCGCATATAGTGCAGTTCCGGGCGATAGGGGTGGAAGGCCCTGGCGAAGAACTGCAGCCAGAATGCCTTGAACTCGGCGAAGGGAACGCGGTGGTCGCGGCGGATCGCCGGGGCCGAAAGAGTGCTGCTCGTTGCCATGACGCGGCCTCTGTTCTTGTTCGCGGCACCTGCCGCGGGCGCTTTTTGCGGCGCTGAGAACGAGTTTTGGCCCAATTTGTTAAAAGATAGTTTCAAATGCCGTGATTCGCCGCACACATGGTGTCGATCCCGTATTCATCCGTGGTGAACGGGAAGGAAACGGCTGCCCTGCGCTCGCGCCCGCCGCCGGGTTGCCCTTTGCGGGTCGCGCGGCTACATCAGCCGCAGCAAATTTTCGGTAAATCCACGGCTTTTCAGGGGACGCGATGGCCCGCCAGTTCATCTACTTCATGCAGGGTCTGACCAAGGCCTATCCGACCCGCAAGGTGCTCGACAACATCCATCTGTCGTTCTACCCGGACGCCAAGATCGGCGTGCTCGGCGTCAACGGATCGGGCAAGTCGACCTTGCTCAAGATCATGGCCGGGCTCGACAAGGAGTATAGCGGCGAGGCGTGGGTCGCCGAGGGCGCCCGCGTCGGTTACCTCGAGCAGGAGCCGCACCTCGATCCCAAGCTATCGGTCCGCGACAACGTCATGCTGGGCGTCGCCAAGCAGAAGGCGATCCTCGACCGCTACAACGAGCTTGCGGTCAACTATTCCGACGAGACCGCGGACGAGATGACCAAGCTGCAGGACGAGATCGAGGCGCAGGGCCTGTGGGATCTCGACAGCAAAGTCGACCAGGCGATGGACGCGCTGCGCTGCCCGCCCGACGATGCCGACGTCGCAAAGCTCTCCGGCGGCGAGCGCCGCCGCGTCGCGCTGTGCCGCCTGCTGCTCGACCAGCCCGACCTCTTGCTGCTGGACGAGCCGACCAACCATCTCGACGCCGAGTCGGTGTCATGGCTGGAAGGGCACCTGCGCAACTATCCCGGCGCGATCCTGATCGTCACCCACGACCGCTACTTCCTCGACAACGTCACCGGGTGGATCCTCGAGCTCGACCGCGGCCGCGGCATTCCCTACGAGGGCAATTACTCCTCCTGGCTGGTGCAGAAGCAGAAGCGGCTCGAGCAGGAGGGCCGCGAGGAGGCCGCGCACCAGCGCACGCTGGCGCGCGAGCAGGAGTGGATCGCGGCCTCGCCCAAGGCACGGCAGGCCAAGTCCAAGGCGCGCTATCAGCGCTACGAGGACCTTCTGAAGAAGGCGAGCGAGAAGCAGGTCCAGACCGCGCAGATTACGATCCCAGTCGCCGAGCGGCTCGGCCAGAACGTCGTCGATTTCGAGGGCCTGACCAAGGGTTTTGGCGATCGCCTCCTGATCGACGATCTCACCTTCAAGCTGCCGCCGGGCGGCATCGTCGGCGTGATCGGGCCGAACGGCGCCGGCAAGACCACGCTGTTCCGCATGATCACGGGCCAGGACAAGCCGGACAAGGGTACGATCACGACCGGCGAGTCGGTGCATCTCGGCTATGTCGACCAGTCGCGCGACAGTCTCGACGGCAACAAGACCGTGTGGGAGGAGATTTCCGGCGGCAACGAATTGATCCTGCTCGGAAAGCGCGAGGTCAATTCGCGCGGCTACTGCTCCTCGTTCAACTTCAAGGGCGCCGACCAGCAGAAGAAGGTCGGAGCGTTGTCGGGCGGCGAGCGCAACCGCGTGCATCTGGCCAAGATGCTGCGCTCCGGCGCCAACGTGCTGCTGCTCGACGAACCGACCAACGACCTCGACGTCGACACGCTGCGCGCGCTTGAAGAGGCGCTGGAGGACTTTGCCGGCTGCGCGGTGATCATCAGCCACGACCGCTGGTTCCTCGACCGCATCGCGACCCACATCCTGGCCTTTGAGGACGACAGCCATGTCGAATGGTTCGAGGGCAACTTCCAGGACTACGAGAAGGACAAGATGCGCCGCCTGGGTCAGGACTCCATCATCCCGCACCGGGTGAAGTACAAGAAGCTGACGCGGTAGGCAGGCTGACCTGGTCGATCGCGGGACAACGTGTCGCGCGATCGGCCTTCTCCTCGATTGCAGGATCGTCACCGGCTCGCTGCTGCGGCCAGTTGTCGCTTTTCAATCGAGCGGGATTGCGTAGATAGAGCGTCCCGCATTCGAATCCCGCGAGCTATCCACCATGTCTGCTATTTCCGACGCGCCCGCGCCGCCGAAGGGCCCGTCACTGCGTCCCGTCCCCATGCTGATCTTCGGATCGCGCTGGCTGCAATTGCCGCTCTATGTCGGCCTCATCATCGCCCAGGGCGTCTATGTTGTGCTGTTCATCAAGGAGCTGTGGCACCTGTTCGCCCATTCGTTTGATTTCAGCGAGCAGCAGATCATGTTGGCCGTCCTCGGCCTGATCGATGTCGTGATGATCTCGAACCTCCTGGTGATGGTGATCGTCGGCGGCTACGAGACCTTCGTTTCCCGCCTCAATCTGCGGGGACATCCAGATGAGCCGGAATGGCTCAGCCACGTCAACGCCAGCGTCCTGAAGATCAAGCTGGCGATGGCCATCATCGGCATCTCCTCCATCCACCTGTTGCGGACCTTCATCGAGGCGGGCGCACTGTCGTCAGGGAAGGGGAACTACACTGAAACCGGCGTGATGTGGCAGACGATCATCCACTGCGTCTTCATCCTGTCAGCCATCGGCATCGCCATCGTCGACAAGCTGTCGAATGACTCGATCGAAGGTGCGAAGCAGCAGGCCGCACATTAGCCCCCGGTTCACAAGGAAACGTGGCCATGCTAATCTCATGGGCATGGATGAGGCAGGTCACATCTCTCTCGCACCTTTGCGCCATCTCCGCGGCGGGCGGATCGAGCGGTGCGTCGATCTAGCCGAAGCGTGACCAATGCCATCCAATTGAGCTGTCGCGCGCTCGCATCAGCCCTGCTGTTTCTTGCGTTCGTGCCGTGCGTTCCCGCCCGCGCAGCCGATGCCGCGTTCACGCAATTCATCGCTTCGCTGTGGCCGGAGGCGCAGGCCGCCGGCGTCTCGCGCGCGACCTTCGATCGCGAGACCGCGGGCCTCGAGCCCGACTACAAGCTGCCCGACCTGATCCTGCCCGGCCGGCCCGCGACCGGCGCGCCGTCGCAGGCCGAATTCGTGCAGGTGCCGGCCGACTACATCAGGGAAGCCTCCATCGCGCGGCTCGCATCCGAGGGCCAGCGCCTGATGCAGAAATACCAGACGCCATTGAAGGGGATCGAGGCGCGCTTCGGCGTGCCTGCGACCATCGTGCTCGCGATCTGGGGCCGCGAGACCGACTACGGCCGCTACGCGCTGCCCTATGACGCGGTGCGCGTGCTTGCAACGCAAGCCTATGTCGGTCGCCGCAAGGATCAGTACCGCAACGAGTTCATCCTGGGCCTGAAGATCCTTGGCGAGGGCGCAGTCAGCCGCAAGGACATGCGCGCCTCCTGGGCCGGCGCCACCGGGCTGACGCAGTTTCTGCCATCCGAATACTACAAGCACGGTGTCGATCTCGACGGCGATGGGCGCGTCGACATCTGGCATTCGGTGCCGGATGCGCTTGCTTCCGCCGCGCAACAGCTCGTCAACAAGGGCTGGCAGGGCGGTGTGCAATGGGCCTACGAGGTACGCGCGCCCGCCGATGTCGACTGCACGCTCGGTGTGCCCGAGGTGACGAAGCCGCTTCGCGAGTGGCTGGGCGAGGGTTTTGTGCCGGTGCGCGGGCAAAAGCTCGGCGCGGCCGAGCAGGCGCAGGCCGCATCGCTGTTGCAGCCGGAAGGGATCTACGGCCCGTCATTCCTGACCACGAAGAACTACTTCGTGATCAAGGAATACAATTTCTCCGACCTCTATGTGCTGTTCGTCGGCCATCTCGCCGACCGCATGCTGACCCCGCAGCCGTTCGCGACGCCCTGGTCGGCGTCCACGCAACTGCGCACCGTCGATGTGGAGGCGATGCAGCGCGGGCTGACACGGATCGGCCTCTACAAGGACAAGATCGACGGCAAGGCCGGCATGCTGACCCGCGCAGCACTCGGCGCCTATCAGAAATCCGCGCGCCTTAAGGTCGATTGCTGGCCGAGCGAAGCGGTGCTGCGCTCGATCAACGCCGCGCGCTAAAGCGCGATGAGATCGGGTTGAATCGTCATCGCGCTTCAGGTTCTTGATTGAGCATGATCTCCGCGCAAACGCGTTCCGCGTTTGTCGCGCGGAAAAACCGCTACACACTTTCCGGATCATGCTCTGGAAAATCCGGCGGCAATGAAAAAGCCCGGCCAAACAGGCCGGGCTTTGAATTCGTGCGCGGACGCGCCTGGATCAGTTGCAGACCTGAACGGGGCGCGAGACCCAGTAATAGCCGTCCCAGTAACGCTGACGGGTCCAGTAGCAGTCGGGCGGCGGCGGCGGGGGCCCTTCCACATAGACCGGGCCGCCATAGGCGGGTCGGCTCGAGGCGATCGCGCCACCGACGATGGCGCCGCCGATCAGGCCGGCCGCAAGGCCGGCGGCGACGCCGCGCTGCGCATGCGCCGGCGCGGGTGCCACGGCGAGCGAGCCGGCGATCGTCGCAGCAGCGAGGATGGCGGCAAGGGTGTTCTTCATATTTCGGGCTCTCCTGGACATGGCGCTTCGTGCAGCGCCGGGTGAGGCTGGACGCATGCGGGAATCTTGAATTGGCCGATCGCTCAAGAAAAGCCCAGAACAGTCAATCCAAGGTAAACGCGCCGTGCGTCGTGATCGGGAAAAGCGGTGTTTTTCTGGCCGCAAACGCAATGCGCCCCGAAAAACACAGGTTTTCGGAGCGCATCACAGATTTAATGATGATGAACGCGTTAGCCGCAGACGCGGATGTTGCGCACCCGCCAGCCGTAGCCATCCCAGAAGCGCTGGCGCTGCCAGTAGCAGCCATACGGCTCGTCCGCGACATAGGCCGGGCTGTAGCCGTAGGGCCGGTAGTAGCCCGGGCCGTAACCGTAGCCGGGTCCATAGTAATAGGGGTTCTGCGATGCGATGGCGCCGCCGATGATGGCGCCGCCGATCAGGCCGGCGGCGATGCCCGCGCCGACGCCGCGCTGCGCATGGGCGGGCGCGGGAGCGGCGACCGCGGAAACGGCCAGCGTCGCCGCGGCAGCCAGCGCCATCAGGGTTTTCTTCATGGCAGTCCCTTTCCTAAGCAGGGCCACACAAGGCCGCAAATTCCGATGATGCAAGGACAGCGGAATAGATTTCTGTCCCGGGCAAAGTTCCATATTTCGCTTGAACGATCAATGAACGCACCCGCCACATTGGCGACCAAATTGGGCGGCCGGGGCGGCGGCCGGGCAGGGAAACGGCCGTTCCGGCCGCTTTTTGGAGGTACCATCATGAGCGTCGCGACGGCTGTCGGGCTTGCGGTCAGCGGGGCTGCGATTGCCTATCTCCTGCTGGCGCCACGGCGCGAGGCGAGGCGCCGGCGGCGCGGATCATCCTCCGACAATGGCAGTGACAGCGGCGGCGGCTACGCCGGAGGCGGCGATGGGCTATTCGGCTGGTTCGGTGGCGGCCACGGCTCGTCCGATCATGGCGGTGGCGGAACCGATGGCGCCGGGGGAGGGGGCGGTTCCGGCGGCGATGGCGGCGGTGACGGCGGCGGTGGTGATGGCGGAGGCGGCGGCGATTGAGGCTCGCGGCGGGCGTCAAACGGCAGCGATTTTGATCCTGCGCAATGTCGGTTTTTTAGAGCGGTTCTAGTTTTTTGGCGCCAATTTGGAATTACTTGAAACAGCAGTTTTTCCTTTTGCATCGGCTGAGAGTCTTCAATATCGATTTTCTCGCATCACCGAAGGGCCCCGCGTTTTTCATGATCGTCTGTTCCTGCAACGTCCTCAGCGACCACGATGTGCGCAGTGCCGTGAACTCGGCCGATGCCCTTCCCCGCAACCCCAAGCAGCTCTACGGATGCCTTGGTTGCAGTGCCGAATGCGGCCGCTGCGCGCGCACCATCAAGACCATCATCGATGAGGCACTCGGGCCCTGCGCCAAGACCTGCATGGCTGGCTGCCCGCACAACCACGCGGAAGCGGACGAGCCCGGCGAATTCGCACTGGCGGCCTGCTGATACCTTCGATCTTGCAATCTTGCGACCTCAAGCCGCGCCGCGCTGCCCGCGGGCTTGCTCTCACCCTCACAGTGATTTAGAAGCGTTCTAAACGACGTTTCCGGCCGTTTTCGGCCTCAAGCACCCGCGGAGTACACAATGCAGGGCGACCCGAAAGTCATCGAGTATCTCAACAAGGGCCTGCGTCACGAACTCACCGCGATCAACCAATACTGGCTCCATTTTCGCCTGCTGAATAATTGGGGCCTGATCGACATGGCGAAGGTCTGGCGCAAGGAATCCATCGAGGAGATGGAGCACGCCGACAAGTTCACCGACCGCATCCTGTTCCTCGACGGATTCCCCAACATGCAGGTGCTCGATCCCTTGCGGATCGGCCAGAACGTCAAGGAAATCATCGAATGCGACCTTGCCGCTGAGCACAGCGCCCGCGCGCTCTACCAGGAGGCTGCAACCTACTGCCACAGCGTCAAGGACTACGTGTCGCGCGACCTGTTCGAGAAGCTGATGAGCGACGAGGAGCATCACATCGACTTCCTCGAGACCCAGCTCGACCTGATCCAGCGCATCGGGCTCGAGCTCTACACCCAGAAGCATATCGGCGGGCTCGAGAGCGACTTTTCCAAGGAAGGCGGCTGAGGCGGATCGTCTCCTGTGTCGTCCCCGCCTTGTGCGCAATTGCGCACTGGAGCGGGGACCCACAGCCAGGGCCTGCGGTTACATCAAGCTATCGTCCCGACGTTTCCAAAAACTGACGCCTGTGGTTATGGGTCCCGGCTCGCGCTGTCGCTTGGCCGGGACGACGAACGAGAGTTACTCGGTCCCCTCGCAACGGCGCGTTCGATCCATGGTGCGCTAAAGCTGCGTCTTGTAGCGCGCTTCGACTGCCGCCTGGCTTTCCGGCTCGCCCAGCGTTGTCTGATCGTGGATCACTTCGCTGATGCTCGGGAATGCCTTGCGCTCCAGGCGCGTCTCGGGCGACCACAGCTTCGAGCGCATCAGCGCCTTGCCGCAATGGAAATAGGCTTCGGTCACCGCGACGCGCAGCACCGCGCGCGGCGGTTTGCCGAACTCCACCATCGAGGCCAGCACCTCCGGATCGGCCGTGACCACTCCCTTGCCGCCGACGCGCAGCGTCTCGTCGATCCCGGGCACGAAGAAGATCAACTGCACGAAGCCCGAGCCCTCGACGATGTTCCTGAAGCTGTCGATGCGGTTGTTGCCGGCGCGGTCCGGCATCAGGAGCTCGTGGGGGCCAGCGACATGGACGAAGCCGGGATTGCCGCCGCGCGGCGAGGCGTCGACGCTGCCGTCGGTGGCTGATGTCGCAAGCACGCAGAACGGCGACATCGCGATGAAGTTCTTCGCGTGCCGGTCGAGCTCCGGGCGTGCCTTGGCGATGACGCGGGGCGTCGGTTTCGGATAGATCGCGGCAAGGTCGGCGGCGGCAAGATCGGTCACGGTTCAACCTCCTGAAGCGGTTCCGGGCTCTCGCAAGCTTATCCTCCAATCAGGCGCGCGTAAGCCGGTTTGTCGCATGAATCCGCTGCAATTTTGCAAAGTCGCACACGTTCGCCGGCGGGCTTACATCGTGCGCTGCGGCGCGGTCTGCAGCAGCTCGCGCAGCGGCGCGATGTAGAATTTCGCGTTGCCCGTGGTGAGGTGGCCGCGTGTCTCGGTGCTGGCGGGGATGAGGTAAAGCTTGCCGTCCCGGATGCGCTTGACTGCGGCGGCCGTCACGCCGGTCTCTGGCGGATTTCGCTCGTCGTCGGCCGCGTTGATCGCAAGCGTCTTCGCCTCGATCTTCTCCAGCGCGGCGGACGGATTGTAGTCGTGCGAGGCTTCCCATTGATAGATGAAGTCGTTGGCGTCAGCGACGGGTGCCGCGAGCAGCTCGTCGACCATCGCGTCGGCCTTGGCCGCCGTCGGCGCCAGCGTCTGGTAGCCGAGCGTGCCGCCGGCGCTCGCGATCCGGTAGGCCGCGATCGCATATTTCATCATCCGCGGCGGGGCGGTGTAGTTGCCGCCGGCATAGTCGGGATCGTTGCGGATGGTCTCGATCATCATCCGCCGCAGCATCCAGTTGCGCGCCGCCATCTCGGTCGGTTGCGAGGCCATCGGCACCAGCGCATCCATCATTCCCGGGTAGCGCGTGCCCCAGATCCAGGCATGCATGCCGCCCATCGAATTGCCGAGCACCAGCCGCAAATGCCTGATGCCGAGGCCCTCGGTGACCAGCCGGTATTGCGCGTCGACCATGTCGTTGTAGTCGTACTTCGGAAACGCGGTCTTCGTCCCGTCGGAGGGCTTTGAGGACTGGCCGTGGCCGATGCCATCAGGGATGACGATGTAATATTTCGCTGCGTCGAGCGCCTGGCCGGGCCCGAACAATTCGCCGGCGAAGGTCGGAGTCAGCATGGAGGCGGCCGAGCCGCCGGAGCCATGCAGCACCAGGACCGGCTGGCCCGAGGGTTCGCCGATCGTGGTGTAGTGCAGCCGCAGCGCCGCGATGGTCTCGCCGGTGTGGAACTTGAAATCCTTCGCGATCCATTCGCCCTGCTTCGGCGCAGGATAGTCCGCCGCCATCGCCGTCACCGACATCATCATCAGGGCGGCCGACAGCGCCGCGCAACGATGTTTCATCACGATTCTCCCCTGCGTGCGACCGCGATCCGGCCGCTTGGTTGGCGAGGCTGCCATGCCGGCAGCACAGGCCACCAGCAAAACCCGCCACAGGGGCGAAAATTCCGTCATGCGCTCCTTCTTAGTACATTCAACGCATACCAGCCCCAATAGACGCGGTGGCGCCGGATCAGCCCGTCCTCGATCTCCATGACCTCGACCAGTTCCATCTGGTCGCCTTCCGGAGTCGTGCGTGGATATTTGATCAGGCGGCCGTCGGTGAAGAAGCCCTTGCGGAAGCGCTTGCGCTGCGGCGGATTGGTCGCAAACACCCGCGCGATAAACTTGCGCAGCGCGTCCTTGCCCTGCACGACACCTTGCGCGGTCTTCATGAGATGGCAGACCAGCGGACTCTCGATCGAGGCGTCGTCCGCATAGAGCGAGAGCGACGCTTCAAGGTCCTTGTTGCCGAGCGCCTGGTCCCACAGCTGGTAGATTCGTTCGGCGTCGCGTGTCTCAGCCGCCATGTCCGGTTCCTTTCTGCATGTCGAAAACACCGCGCAGACTGGCCGGAAAGGACTGGACAATGTTTCATCGAATTCTGAAATGAAGAAGCAGCAAGGCGGGCCAGGCTGGATGACGTTCGGCGGAGGTTCGAGGTGAGGCAGCGCGCGGTGCAGTCGGGCTTTTCCCAGATCACGGAAGCCTTGAGCGATCCGGCGCGCGAGGCGATCGTCACCGCGCTGTCCCATGGTCGGGCGATGCCCGCGGGTGAACTGGCTGATGCCGCCGGCATCTCGCCGCAAAGCGCGAGCGCGCATCTGCAGAAGCTTGTCGATGCCGGGGTGCTGTCGGTGTGGCCGCAGGGCCGCTTCCGCTACTACCGGATCAGCGACGACGACGTCGCCTCCCTGATCGAGAGCCTGGTCGATCTCGCGGCGAAGGCCGGGAAAGTCGAGCGCAGGCTGGCCCGGCTGCCCGGGCCGTTCCGCCAGTCGCGCAACTGCTATCGCCATCTTGCGGGCCAGCTTGGCGTGGTGCTCTGCAACGCCCTGGTTCGCCGTCAACTGGTCGCGCTCTACGGCCGGAGCGGCCGCATCACGGACAAGGGCCTTGCGTGGTGCCGCGACGAAGGGATTGCCTTCGAGCCGGTGCGCGAGCCGCATCTGCGGCTTTGCAACGACTGGACCGAGCGCGTGCCGCATCTCGCCGGCGCGTTTCCGAGTGCGATCCTGGACCGGCTGCTTGCAACGCGCTGCGTCGCGCCGTCGGACATTCCGCGGGCGCTACGCCTGACGCCGAAGGGCCGCGGCTTCTTCAGCCGGCTCGGCGCCGACGTGCCGTTCTGACACGTTTTGCTTACGCGCCGGCGTCCTCGACATCGGTTTCAGGCCGGTCGCTGCCCGAGGCCGTCTCGGTGTGCCACTTGCCATCAGAGGTCTCGTACTGGATCGCCTCGGTCCGCCCGGGCACGCGCTGCTCGGTGGCGGCGCGGCGCGCAGCCGCAAGCGCCGCAGCGTGGGTCGCGAAGGTCTCCGAGAAAACGCCATTGACCGTGTAGGCCCATCCGCCATCGTGCTGGACGATCTTGTAGGTGACGTGGATCATGCGGAACTCGCTGTTTTGAGGCGCCACGACCGGGCTGAAGGTCCGTCCATTCTATGACAGAATTGGCGGCAATGTAGAATTTTGCCGAGGCCGAACGTCCTTGAAGGGAGGGCTGGGGCCCCAGGGAGACTGAGAATGTGCCGCAATATCAAGACGCTGTTCAATTTCGAGCCGCCGGCGACCGAGGATGAAATCGAGGCCTCCGCGTTGCAATTCGTGCGCAAGCTTTCCGGCTTCAACAAGCCGTCGCAGGCCAACGAGGCGGCGTTCGAGCGCGCGGTGGAGGAGGTCGCCGAGGCGGCGCGGCGGCTTTTGACATCCCTGCATACCCATGCACCGGCACGCGACCGTGCGACCGAGGCCGAGAAGGCGAAGGAGCGCTCGCGGCTGCGCTTCGCAAGGTGAGGACTTCCCAGGCGTGACTTGGCGCACGGTGCGGTGAGATGGCAGCGCGCAACATGGCGTAATCATCTCGGCCTTTGGAGCTGCGCCATGAACAGGAATCCCGAAACTGCGCTGAAGTGGAACGCAATCGTTTTCGCGGTGCTATGGACTGGCTGGATGCTGTGGTGGAGCGATCGCTCGACCGCGCCAATGTCGCGATACTTTCGGTCTGCGGGATCGCCGTCGGCTATCTCTGGCATCGCCTGATGCGATGGCAGTTCCGCCGCACGCGGATGTTGCCTCCCGCCGGTCCAGACAGCGGCCGCTGAGACCTATATTTGCCAGTGGTCCTTTGATTCCAGCATTCGCAAACATGCCTCTCAAAACGGGATGCGAATGTTAGAATCGGACCACTAGTCGTCGCGCTCTTTCCTGCCCTTGTGCTTTTTCTTCTTTTTCTTCTTGTGGCCGTCGTCATCAGCCTCGTCATCGGGATCGATCGAGGCTTCCCGCACGGCCGCCTCGAGCGCCTGATGCTCGGCGGCCTCCTGCTCGCGCATGCGGCGGTGTTCTTCCCAGGCATCGAAGATCTGCGTCAGCCACGGGATGACCTGCTCGATCGAGGGAAGCTGGCCGGGTGGACCTGCTTCGCCGCGCGGCCCCGGCGCTCCTGCCGCGCCGGGCTCACCGCGCGGACCGGCTGGTCCCGGCTCGCCGCGCTTGCCCTGCGGCCCGGGCTTGCCTTGCGTCCCCGCCTTGCCCTGTGGCCCCGGCTTGCCCCGCGCGCCATCCGGACCGCGCCGCCCGGGATGCCCCTGTGGTCCTGGCCGTCCCGGCTCGCCCTGGCGTCCGCGCGGGCCCTGCGGCCCCGGTGAACCCGGCGATCCTCGCCGGCTCGTCGTTTCGTCGGCCAATGGCGCGCTCCCGCGGTGATCGTGGTCGATCATTTCTTAGCAGAGGTCCAACGCAGCCAGCAATTGCACGACGCCTTTGATCAACATCAATCACCACGCGCGACGGCCGTGTCATGCTCGACGTGAGATCACTGCTGGAGTGTTCGATGATCGAAGGTATGAAGCTCTTCTTGCTTTCGCTCGCGGGCCTTGCGGCCGCGTTCGCCGCGGAACGCCTGTTCGTGCCCGACATCGTGCCGATCGCCTTTGCGGAAGAGCCGCAGGCGGTGTGGGCGGTTCAAGCCGCCTTCGTGCTGCGCGCGATCGAGCTGATGATGTCAGGCGCCGCGACGATGGCGTTCGCCGTGATGTTCGACAACTGGGCGCGGCATCGTTTCGCGTCCCGCTTGACTAGTTCACGTCCCACGCAACGGGCAGGTTGAGCAGGCCGCGAAACGCCCAGCCGCCGATCCGCACCGGCTCGCGCGTATCGAGCCGCAAATTCTTCAGCCGCGCGAAGATCGCGGGGAGCGCCACGTCGGCGACCATCGCGCGCGAGGCGAAGGCGCCGGCGCAGTAATGTGGGCCGGCGCCGAACGCGATGCTCTTGGAAGTGTCGCGCATGATGTCGAAGCGGTCGGGATGCTCGAAACAGGCTTCGTCGCGATTGGCCGAGCCGTACATCAGGAACACGCGGTCCTCGGGCTCGAAATCGACGCCGCGATAGTTGCAGGGTTTTGCGACGCGGCGCGGCGACATGCCGATCGGCGCGATCCAACGCGCATATTCCTCGAACACGTCGATCCATTTCGCCTTCCCCTCGCGCACCAGCGCAAGCTGTGCGGGATGGGTCAATAGCGCCCAGATCGAGCCGGAGATCGCATCGCGCGGCTCGTTCTGGCCGCCCGAGATCGCAAGCTTGACGTTGGCGCGCACGCTTTCCATCGGCTGGCCTGCGGCGACGAGCACGCTCAGGATCGAGGCGTTGGGCTGTTTCGTCACGACCGGCAGCATGTCGTCGATCGCCGCATCGATGCCCGCGGTCGCGGCATGGCAGCGCGCCTCGACCTGCTTGTCGCCGGCATAATTGGCGATGCCGTCGATCATCGCCTGCGACCACGCATCCATCTCCTGGTAACGGATGTTGGTCAGCCCCGTGATGTCCTTGAGGCATTCGCCGGAGAGCGGCAGTGCGAATTCTTTGACGAGGTCCGCCTGTCCTTTCGGCGCGAGCTCATCGAGGATGCGTTCGGCATGCGCCTTGAACTTGGCGAGCCAGGCTTCGCGCACCGCGCGCGGCGAAACCGCCGGGAACATCTGCGTGCGCTCGCTCATGTGCGCGTCGCCGTCCTTGCGCATCATGTTGTGGCCCATCATGCGGTTCATCAGCCCCTGCGGCTGGTGCGATGAGAACACGTCGATGCGCTTCTCCTGGCTGAAGATGTCGTCGCGGCGGGTGAAGATGGTGGAGCCGAGCTGCGGCACATACGCGATCGGCGCTTCCTTCCGCATCCTGGCGAGATCGGGATAGGGGTCGGCCCAGAAGGCGGCGACGTCGATCGGATAATGGGGCGCGTTGGACATGGCGTTTCCTGCCTGATCTTGCTTTGCCGCCAGCGTGGCGAAGCAGGGCTCTGCTGTCAAATGCCGCGCGGCCGCGACGGCTCTAGAACTTGCATTCGTCGAGCGCCTTGTGCCAGTCGCTGGTCACATCGACCGGAGGTATCCGGTAGCTGTGCCCCTCGGCCGAGATCGTGATCGGTCCGCGCGAATCCAGCATATTGAGCACGCGCGCCTTGGTCGCATTCCACTTCCGGCCGAACACACGGGGATCGGAATGGACGTAGCCGAGATAGGCCTGCCCGAAATCGGTGCCCTTGAAGACTTCCGGATCCTCGAAGTCGCCGTTGAAGGTCATGCGGCCGCGCGCCGTCGAGATCGCGATGTCGGCATCGCCTTCCTGCTTTGCTGTCGCCGGATATTTGACGTGAATGGCAAAGCCGCGGCCGCAGCCGACATAGAAGACGGTCTTGCCGCCTTCGCTGTAGGTCAGCACGTTGCCGTCGTTGGAGACATATTCGTGTCTCCAGGTGCCGGCGCAGGCAGGGGAGGCGAGCGCCGCCGACGCGACGATCGCCGCAAGGAGTAACCGCGTCGCCCGCAATGACGAGGCGACGGTCATCGCTACACCGCCCGGTAGCCGCCATCGACCATCACGATCGATCCGGTGACATAGGCCGAGAGGTCGGAGGCGAGGAAGACCGCCGGTCCCACGATGTCCTCCGCCTGGCCGGGCCGGCCGAGCGGGGTGTGGGTCATGAAGGTTTTCACCAGGTCCGGGTTGTTGGCGCGCGCATTCGCGTTCAGCGGCGTCTCGATGAAGCCCGGCCCGATCGCGTTGACGCGCACGCCCTCCTTGCCGAGCTCGGCGGCGAGCGCGCGGGTAAGGCCGAGCACGCCGTGCTTGGACGCCGTATAGGCGGGCGAGCTTGGCGTGCGCAGATGCACGAAGGACTGGATCGAGCCGATATTGACGATCCGCCCTGTCGTTGCGCGCAGCGCCGGCAGGAACGCATGCGTCACATTGAACACGCCGGTCAGATTGACCGCGATCACGTCCTCCCAGTCCTTGATCACGGCTTCGTCCGCGCCCAGCATGCCGTTGCGCCGAACGATGCCGGCATTGTTGACCAGCACCGAGACCTGTCCGACCGTATCGGCGATCCGTTTTGCCAGCGCGACGCAATCGCTGCGCCTGGTCACGTCGAGCGGAAAGCTTTCCGCTTTGCCGCCGGCCGTTCGGATTTCGTCGGCGACGGCGGCCGCCGCCCCTTCGTTGATGTCGAGCACGACGACGCGCGCGTCTTCCTTTGCGTAGCCGGTTGCGATCGCGCGTCCGATGCCGGAACCGGCGCCGGTGACGACTGCGATGTGGCCTTCGAGAAGCGGCATGGCGTTTCCTTTACCCTTCGTTGGTCTTTGCGAGAACTCGAGACAAATATTAGCCGAATCCGAGCGATCCGGAACACCGGGCTCGCTTCGCTGCGTTGCGGTCTTTCGGTTTCGATACGATTTTTTCACCCTGCTGGAGCAGAATCGGCCTCATGGAAAGGTGCCTGAGCGCATGGCAGCACAGTGTGGACCGGCTCTGGTCGAGCGCCGAGATCGACTGGATCGCGGCCGCGCGGCTGGCCACCGCGATCGCGGAGGTAAGCGAGGACAAGACGCTCGGCCAGGCCGCGTCGCAGGCGCTGCCGATCCTGCACAGCGCGGCGATCCGCGGCGCTGACCGCGCCACCCGGGAAGCGGCGCGGCGCCGGCTCGGCGTCATCCGCGATGCGCTGCATGCGCTGACCGCACCGCGCTTCGGCCAGCGCTGCGCGACGCCGAAGCAGCTGACCACGGAAGAGCGTTACCGGCAGATGCTCGGGCTGCCGCTCGATTGCCGCCTCAGCGCGCCGGAAATCCATCAGGCCTTCAAGCGCGCGGCCAAGGCCGTGCATCCGGATATGGGCGGCGACACCCAGGCCTTTCTCGAGCTCTCCGCGGCGCGCGATGCGTTGATGAAGCACGGCATCCGCTATCGCTAGCGCGCCTCGACCTGGACACACTGCGCCTCAGCTCACCGCTTCGTGGATGCTTCGGCAGTGCCGCACGATGTTGTCGTGCGCGACCACGAACTGCTTCAGCGGCGTGTCGATCTCGTAGAAATAGATGTTGGCGATGAAGCCATAGATGCCGGCATCGATGCTGCCGGGCGTCGCGCCATGCACATAGCCGCGCGCCGGGATCAGCGTCGCCAGCGCATTGAGGTCGGCGAGCCCGCGCGCCATCGCCGCATCGGCATCGTAGCGGCCGATCCCCTGGTAGTAATAGCGCTGCGCGTTGAACTCCTTTGCTTTCGCAAGACCCTCTTCCGTCAGGGCGTGATGCTCGCGCATCAGCGCATCGCGGAACAGCGGCCAGTAGCGTTCGTCCTTCCAGCGCGAATACGACATCACCCAGTAGAGGTCGTCGAGCATGCGCGTGATCAGGAGGTTTTGCGCGCGCTGGCCTTGCGAAAGCCCGCCGTCGATGGTCACCCGGTATTTTTCGGTGACATAGGCCAAAATGCTCTCGCTGTCGCCGACGGTGTCGTCGCCGTCGACGATATAGGGCAGTTGCCCGCGCGGCGCCTTCGAGGCGTCGAAGATATGCTCGTGGCGGAACGGCACGCCGGCAAGTTTGAGGAAGGCAAACACCTTCAACCCGTAGCCGTTGTTGTCGGCGACGCCGAACAGGGTGGGATAGGAGTAAAGCGTAAGCATCCGGGCGCTCCCGTGCCGGGCGGCGAAAAAGGCCGATGAAGCTTCGCGTCCGGCCCCTGACAGCGCTAGCCGTAAAACGCCGTCAGTCGGTGCGATCAGCGCTTGAGCGATGCCACCGCCTCGATCTCGATCAGCATTTTCGGATTGGGCAGCGACTGCACCACGCAGGTGGTGCGCGCCGGATAGGGCGGCGGGCCAAAGGCGCTGGCATAGAGCGCATTCATCGGCGCGACGTCGGAAGGCCGCGTCAGCAGCACGTTGACCTTGGCGAGGTCGCGGAAGGTCGCGCCGGCCTCCGTCAGCACGCGCGTGATGTTCTTCACGACGTTGTTGAACTGCGGCTCGAAGCCGTCGGGCAGCTCGCCCTTTTCGTCGAAGCCGGGGATGCCCGAGATGAACAGGAGATCCCCGACGCGGGTCGCAAACGACAGCGGCGGCGCCTTGATGTGGGACGGGGCGGGGTAGTGCTGGATTGCCATGGTTGCACCATTTCGATGGTCGGGATCGCGGCTCAGCGTAGTGGCCTGACGGGCGCGCGCAAGGGTGGATGTGGGCTTCGCATATCGGGGATGCTCCCGGGGGCTGCGCTGCGTCCGCGCGTCTTCGCCGATTCCTTACGCCCGGGGCATCGGCTAGATTCGGCGCGCGCCTGATTCGTCTGTCCTGCTGACCGAATAGTCCCGGAGACTGCCCATGACGCTCTCTTCCTTCGCCCGCGCCGCGCTGGTCGCGCTGATCGTTTCCCTGGTCGCTCCCCTTGTCGCTTCCCCTGGCCTCACCGCCGCCCGCGCGGACGAGGGAACCATCTCGCTCACGATCTACAAGGCCGGGTGGATCATCGGCGGCTCCGGCGGCACCGGCGTGCTGTATTTCCGTGGCCGCGCTTACGCGCTCTCCACCGGCGGGCTCGATTATGGCCTGGTGTTCGGCGGCTCGAAGACGGTGCTGCGCGGGCGCGTCAGCAACATCTATCGTCCCTCCGATGTCGCCGGCGTCTATGGCGCGGCCGGCGCCGGGCTCGCGGTCGGCTCGGGCGCGCGGGCGATCGTGCTCACCAACCAGAAGGGCGCGGTGCTGGAGCTCTCCGGCCGCCAGGTCGGGCTGATGGCGAATGCGGATCTCTCCGGCCTTGCGATCACGATGAGGTAGATCGTATCCACGCGGCGAGCTCCTGCCACGGCTGCACCGTCCAGCTCCCCGAAGCAGCGCCTGACGGCGACGGCAGCACGAACACGTCAGGAAAATCCGCCTGCCGCGGCTGCCGGCCGAGCGCGATCGCCGTGGTGGGCCGGCGGTAGAAAAGGCTTGCGGCCTTCTTGCTGGTGAAGGCGATGGTGCGCGGTCGATATTGTCTGATCTTGGCCGTGAAGGCCGCAATGTCGATCGACGCGGCGTCGATCTCGTGATCCATCCCGGCGCCGGTCTTGGAGAGATCGGTGAAGCCGATGCCGAGCGGCAGCAGCGCGGCGAACTCGCCCGGTTCGTACTGGCGAGCGGTGATGCCGACCGCGTGGAGCGTGCGCCAGAACCGGTTTCCCGGATGGGCATAGTAGTGCCCGAGCGCCGCTGAGCGTGTGCTTGCCGCGGTGCCGACGAAGACCAGCCGAAGATCGTGCGCAAGCTGGTCGGGAAGCCGGTCGGCCGACGGTGCAACAGGCGAACTATCCATCAGCGCGCGAAGAGGCTTGCGCGCTGCCGGCGGGCTGCCGCGTCGCGCCGAGCGTGCGATAGCGCTCATGGAACAGCATGCCGATCGCCATCGCGACGACGAAGACCAGGATCGGCCGGCTCAACCCTGCGAGATTGACCAGCGCCGGTCCCGGGCAGAGGCCGACGAGGCCCCAGCCGATGCCGAACAGGATCGCGCCCGCAGCCAGCGGCGCGTCGATGTCGGTGCGCGTCGGCCAGCGATACGCCGATGCCAGCACCGGCCCGCCGCGGCGGCGGGCGAGCGCGAACCCGGCCGCCGAGACCGCGACGGCGCCGGCCATCACGAAGGCGAGCGTCGCGTCCCAGGCGCCGAACACGTCGAGAAAGCCGAGCACCTTTTCCGGCTGCGTCATGCCGGAGATCAGCAGTCCGGCGCCGAACACCAGGCCGCAGAGAAAGGAGGCGATCATGACCGGCATCGCATCAGCCTCCGATCGCGTGGCGCATCACCGCGACGGTGATGATGGCGGTGCCCATGAAGATCATCGTCGCCACGATCGAGCGGGTCGAGAGCCGCGCGAAGCCGCAGACGCCGTGGCCCGACGTGCAGCCATTGCCCAGCCGGCTGCCGAAGCCGACCAAAAGGCCCGCGGCCGCCACCAGGATGATGTTGCCGTTGATCGCCGGTCTCGGCAGCGGCGCGCCGGCCAGCGCGGCCAGAAGCGGCGCGGCGATCAGGCCGGCGACAAAGGCGAGCCGCCAGTCGCGGTTCGAGGGCGCGAGCGACACCAGGGAGCCGAAGATGCCGCTGATCCCGGCCATCCGGCCGGTGAGCAGCATCAGGCTTGCCGCGGCAAGCCCGATCAGCGCGCCGCCCAGCAGTCCCGACCAGGGGGTGAGGTTGTGCATCAGTGCGTGTCTCCGTGTGAGCGTTGCCCCGCAATCGTCTCCCGCAGGTCAGGACAAAATGGGAGGCGCCTCCGAGCGATTGCTGATTTGATTATCAAGCTGCCAATTTGCAATGTCATCGCCCGGCTTGACCGGGCGATCCAGTATTCCAGGGACCCTCGCTTGAACCGAGAATCCGCGGCGTACTGGATCCCCCGCTTTCGCGGAGGATGACGGTTGGGAGGTACGACGCAGCATTCCCGCGGCAGGAGATGCCCGGGCTTTGCATCGTTCCACCCTCCCCTGGGAAGCAGAGGGCGCAGGGAAAGCCGGGTGCCGGTTGCACCCGCAGCCTCGTGCGCAAATGGAAAAAGCACACGAGTTCGTCACCACAGGCTCAACCGAACAATCCGGCTTTCCCTGCGCGATGGTTTTACGGTTTCCTTCGTGCTCTCCCCGGTGACCGGGCTTTCTTGCCACCGTTGCCCGCGGGACATTCGTCCGCGAACGTGACGCCAGCGTCGGGGCGTCAGGACCACACGACTTCGCCGTCCGCAAGTTGCGCGCTCGTCTGGCGCGCCGCTCACGTCCACCGCATCCCACCGCAACGTTCGTGACGATCGCGACCCGCCCCTCTATGTGCGGTGAGACGCGCGGAGTCGTAAGGGTGATTTGCCCGACGTGTTAAGCGGAAAATTTTTTGCCTGAGGGCTGGACAGCCGGATTTCGGGAGCGAAGGTGTTTTGCCCGTCGGGCAGAGTTTTGGGAGTTAGCTAGTTGGTCTCGTTAACCCAGCCGGCGAGGTCAAGGACAGGGCAATCCATACCATCATACGCGCTGACATTGTTGGCAGATGTGAGCACCTTATAACCCTTGTTCAACGCGATCGATGCAGTGTGTAGTTCGACATGATTGTCATAGGCGCCTCGTGAAAACCCCAAATTCAGCTCTTCGGTGATCCGCGCGGCTCGTACCTCTACATGGGGTGTCAACTGAAGTCGCTTGCTGACATGCGGAGCGAGTTCTTTAGCCTCGTCCTCGTAAAGGTCCTTAAATTCTTGCCAAGCCCAACTCGGCACGCCAATTGTGCCGTTGTCCAAGCTGGCGATCAGCGTTGCCTTCAGATTGCCCGATGCAGTCGCTAACTCGTGAAGGCCACTTGTATCGATAACACACGAGCAGTCGGACTCAGGCTTATTAGCCATCATCAAGCTCCAGATTTCGGAGCTCGTTCGTTGAGAGGGAGTTTACGTATTCGAAGTATGACCTTTGGTATTTCGGCTTCAACCCGGAGGCACGATAGAGGTCAATTTCGCTAATCAGTCCCTGATCTAGAAATCGCTTGAACTCTCTTGCGAATGTGAAGCCATATTTTGCGAGCTTTACCTTTTCCTGAGCTGGCGGTTGTTTGCCGCCGCCTCCCTTCTCGGAATAGTCAGGATTGTCGTTATGAACCAACGAAAGCCACTTATTGTGGCTTCCGATCTGATAAATCTTAAGCTGCTCAAGACGCAGGACAGTTGCTTCCTGACTTAGCTTGAGCTTGCGGGCAGCCCATCTCACATCATCTAAGTCGGGGTCTCGTGTAACCGACGTGCCGAGTAAGCTCGATGCATAAATCTGTGGAACGAGAAAGCTGCCTGCAAATCGGTTGCAGCGGCGTTCGATCGCGTTTTTTCTGACAAACGGGTCCGAAATGCCGGTCTGCCCCATGAGGATGTGCGCAAGCTCGTGCGCAAGCGTGAAAAGTCGGCGGGCGCGCGTTTGCTGCTTAGTATTTATTAGGACGAGTGGATGCGTATCGTGCGCTAGGCAGAACCCGCTTCCATCCTCGCGCGGAAATGAATCCTGGAGAACAAGAATGCCCTTCTCTTCGACTTTCCGCCGAACCAAGACGTAGAACGTCCGCGCGTCTGTCGCCTCTCGCTGATCCTCGAGTGTGATTGAGAAGTACGCCCGAGCTTTGAGGGCAAAGCGATCGATTTCCTCATCGCTGATGGCCGTAAATTTGGGAAGATCAGCTGCGGCGCGAGCTTCAAATTGAATTGTCGCCCTCTGAATGCCTTCCGCAAGCTTGATGGCCTCAATCGTCTCTCGGGACTTTGGGCCGGGCTCTGGAACGAGGGACCGAAAATCCGGAATAGCCTCGTCAAGAGCGGGCAGGCGCTGCATGTAAAACGCAAATGGTGGTAACACCAACTCACGGGCAACAGACCGAAGTAGGTCGGGCTTCGGCTCCGGATCGCGCCGCAGTTCTCGAGCCAGGGCGGAAGGGTCCATACCGAGCCGCTCTGAGAGCTTAGCAGGAGTCAACTGCCGGGCTCGAAGAGCCTCTTGGAGAATGTTGGGGTTATATGCCACGAATCGAATGTTACCGGAGGGGCTAGCACGTGAAATATGGCGACCTTTCGAGCATTGTGCAACTAGGGGTTGGTTTGCACGTGGGAACCGCCGTTCTCCAACTATATGGAGAACTCGGCATCGCTCCCCTTGAGCGGCGTATCTCTCGTATCAGAAGGCTATTCCGACTACCGGACGAAGCAGAACGCCCGTCGCGCGAACTTGAAGAGGAACTGAACTGGGTTGAAAGCAGATACGAACTCTTCAAGATCGAATTCTTTCGTGAGTATCGTTGGTGCGTCGCACTTAACTCTGCTGTAGCGTTCTTGTTGGCAGTGCTCTTGATCGTGATCGCTTTGAAAGCTGATGATCAAATATTGGGTGGATACGAATTCTTTGCCGTTTTCGCCATAGCGGCATCCTTCCTGCCGGCTCCGGTTATCCTTGGTTCTCTGTGGGTCGATGCGCGACGACGAGTGAAAAAGCTGAAGTCCAAAGCTGAAGCTATTGAGAAGCGTGCGCTCGATGAAGCGGCCTCCGTTTGACCGAACGGAATGCAAATATGCGAAAGGCCGGGCCCTCGCCCGGTCTTTTATTTTGCGTGGATGCCCCGGGTGGTCTTGTGCGAAGATGCGCTTCGCGCTTATGCCCAAACGCAGAACGCGGTGAACGAGCCGCCCTTAAGCAGGCCACCCCATCGTTCATCGGGTTTCGTGATTTGCGCGTCACGCACCACTTGGTCTGGCGCGCGGCGATATGTTCGGCGAGGAACTGGCGATAATTAGTCCGCACCCCGGAGGCTGGGGCAGGCGGGCCCAATGCCAAGGCTGACCGTGATGCCGAAAAAGAGCGAAGCGAGGACGAACATGACCGTTCGCATGACTTCCAATCTCGTTGTAGGGTGAGTTGAGCGTTAGCGACACCCGCCAGCTCATTGTCCGAGCAACGCCTCACCTGTCCATGGTTCAACGGTGAGTTAAAACAGGGAAAACGCCATGATCAAAGTAAGCGTCATGTATCCGAACAACGCTGGAGCGCGCTTCGACCACGACTATTACCGGGACAAGCATATGCCGCTCGTCAAGACCCGGATGGGGGATGCCTGCAAATCCTACACCGTGGACAAGGGCCTTGCGGGCGGGGCGCCCGGTGCTCCCGCGGCATACGTCGCGATGTGCCACATCTTCTGCGACTCGGTCGAGGCGTTTCAGGCCGGTTTCGGACCGCATGCGAACGAGATCATGGGAGACATCAAGAACTACACCGACCTGGCTCCGGTCATCCAGATCAGTGAAGTCGTTGTGGGCTGACGTTCGCGACCGGGCGTTCGCCGAACGCCAGCCGTTGCAATCTGCATCAGCGCCGATCCGGGTTCTCCCCGGCGGTGCTTCAGGATGACGTGGTTGCGTCCACCAGCTCGACAAGATGCGCCCGCGAGGGTGCAGGCTCAAACCGGTCGGCGAAATACTGCGTTTCGTTGGCCACCAGTCCGTCGCGGAATTCCATGATGCTCACCGTGTAGGATGGTACGCCGTCATAGGAAAGTACGAACTCGGTGACCCAGAGATCGCCGCTGCCGATAATGCGCCGGACCGTAAAGCGCTTCTTGTTGGGCTGGACCGTTCGGCTCTCCTGAATGTTGTGCCGGCCGCGAATCCGCTCGCCCGATTGCGGATACTCAAGCACGGCATCGTCGCGGTAGATGTCATGCTCGGCCTTGAAATCGCTCGCGTCCGAAGCCTTCCAATGGCGCTCCAGCGCCGCCCGCACGGTTCGATCATCCATCGCAAACTCCTGCCTGTGCCTCCAGCCGTCATTTCGGGATCACTGAATTCAATGTGCTGTACGTCAGTCTGAAACGTGCGGCACCATTGCCGATCGCACCGGTCGTGTGTCGCCTCACGATGCGGGCGATTGCGGCCTACGTTTAACCATACGCCTGTAAGGCCCCACCAACAATGTGCAGATTCCGTCTGCCAGCGGGGCGCTGCCAAAGTGCGTAACGCGCCGCCGCATCCTTGAGGCGGCGTAGTGTTGTAGGGTGGGTTAGCCCAACGGGTCCGCGCAAAGCGCGACCCGATGACAGGCTCCGGCGTAACCCACCAGCTATGTCGTCGGTCGTCATGATCATGATGGGCGGGTTACGCTGCGCTAACCCACCCTACGGGCGACCCAACAAAAAGCCGGGCTCTCGCCCGGCCTTTTCATTTTCTGATGGATGTCCGGGTGGCCTCGCGCAAAGACGCGCTTTGCGCTTTTGGCCCGGGCATGACGAGCGGAGAGGGCGCCTGCTCACAACGCCTTGTTGCTCTCCTTCACCTTGTCCGCGTCGAGATAGACGTTAGAGCCCATCTCCTTGAACTTGGCGCTCATCTGCTTCATGCCGTCCTCGATCGTGCCCGAGATCGACATGCCGACCGCGGATGGATCATTCAGGGTCGCCGCATAGTCGCGCACGTCCTGCGTGATCTTCATCGAGCAGAATTTCGGACCGCACATCGAGCAGAAATGCGCCACCTTGTGCGCTTCCTTCGGCAGCGTCTCGTCGTGGAAGGCGCGCGCGGTCTCCGGATCGAGGCCGAGGTTGAACTGGTCCTCCCAGCGGAAATCGAAGCGCGCCCTCGAGAGAGCGTCATCGCGAAGCTGCGCCGCGGGATGTCCCTTGGCAAGATCAGCCGCGTGCGCCGCGATCTTGTAGGTGATGACGCCCACCTTGACGTCGTTACGATCAGGGAGCCCGAGATGCTCCTTCGGCGTGACGTAGCAGAGCATGGCGCAGCCGAACCAGCCGATCATCGCCGCGCCAATGCCCGAGGTGATGTGGTCATAGCCCGGCGCGATGTCGGTGGTCAGCGGCCCCAGCGTGTAGAACGGCGCCTCGCCGCACTCCTTGAGCTGCTTGTCCATGTTGATCTTGATCTTGTGCATCGGCACATGGCCGGGCCCCTCGATCATGACCTGGCAGCCCTTGTCCCACGCGATTTTTGTCAACTCGCCGAGCGTCTCGAGCTCGGCGAACTGCGCGCGATCGTTGGCGTCGGCGATCGAGCCCGGACGCAGGCCGTCGCCGAGCGAGAACGAGACGTCATATTTGCGCATCAGATCGCAGATCTCGTCGAAATGCGTGTAGAGGAAGCTCTCCTTGTGATGCGCCAGGCACCACTTCGCCATGATCGAGCCCCCGCGCGAGACAATACCGGTGACGCGGTTGGCGGTGAGGTGGATGTAGGGCAGGCGCACGCCGGCATGGATGGTGAAATAGTCGACGCCCTGCTCGCACTGCTCGATCAGGGTGTCCTTGTACAATTCCCAGGTCAGCTTGACCGGGTCGCCGTCGCACTTCTCCAGCGCCTGGTAGATCGGTACGGTGCCGATCGGCACCGGCGCGTTGCGCAAAATCCATTCGCGCGTCGTGTGGATGTTGCGGCCGGTGGAGAGGTCCATCACGGTGTCGGCGCCCCAGCGGATCGCCCACACCATCTTGTCGACTTCCTCCTCGACCGACGAGGTCACCGCCGAGTTGCCGATATTGGCGTTGATCTTGGTGAGGAAGTTGCGGCCGATGATCATCGGCTCGAGTTCGGCATGGTTGATGTTGGAGGGGATGATGGCCCGTCCGCGTGCGATCTCGCTGCGGACGAATTCCGGGGTGATGAAGGCGGGGACCTCCGCGCCAAAGCTCTCGCCGTCCGCAAGGGCGGCCTCCGCGCGTTCGACCTGTGCTTTACGCCCAAGATTCTCGCGCTCGGCGACATAGATCATCTCCTTGGTGATGATGCCGGCGCGGGCAAACTCAAGCTGCGTGATCTTGTGGCCGTCGAGCCCGCGCAGCGGCTTGTGGTGCGCGGTGAAGGCCTTTGCGGCGTGCGTCGCGCCGACATTGCCGTTGTCCTCCGGCCTGATGGTGCGGCCCTCATATTCCTCGACGCCGCCACGTTCGAGCACCCAGGCCCGGCGGTTGCGGGCGAGACCCGCGTTGACGTCGATGGTGACGGTGGGGTCGGTATAGGGGCCCGAGGTGTCGTAGACCGGCAGGTTCGGTTCACCAGCGCCTTCGGACAGGATGATCTCGCGGAGGGGTACGCGAATGTCAGGCGCTCCTTCCGGCGTCGCAAAGATCTTGCGCGAGGCGGGCAGCGATCCCGTGGTGACGGCCGGCACAGTCTTTTTCGGGTTGGAGCGGATGTTCATGCGATCCTCCTTGTTTGGTGCGTCGTTCCGGACAGGCCGCGCAGCGGGCTGATCCGGAACCTCGAGGTTATTGAGCGAGATTCCGGGTTCGCGCTTTTCGGCGCAAAATTGGCGCATTGCGCCAATTTTGTCGCTGCGCGCCCCGGAATGACGCCGGCGGATAAATGCATCACGCGGCCTCCGCGCTCTCGCCCAGCCACTGCCGCACCCGCGCATCGGGGTCGGCATTCTGGGTGACATCGGAAACGACAGCGATGGAATCGGCGCCGGCGGCAAAGATTTCCGCCGCCTGCTCGAACTTGATGCCGCCGATCGCAACCAGCGGAATTTGGCCGACACGCTGCTTCCACTCGCTGATCTTCGCAATGCCTTGCGGCGCGAAGCGCATCGACTTCAGCGTGGTCGGGAAGATCGGACCGAGCGCGACATAATCGGGCTTGGCGGCAAGCGCGGTTGCAAGCTCCGCGTCGTCATGGGTCGAGATGCCGAGCGTGAGCTTCGCTTTGCGGACTTCCGCGAGATCGGCGTCGGCAAGGTCTTCCTGGCCGAGATGCAGATGCTCCGCGCCGGCCACGATCGCCGCGCGCCAGTAGTCGTTGACCACGAGCTTCGTCGGCGTGCCCCTGGTCAGGCTAAGCGCGTCCGAGACGATTTGCAGCGCCTCGGCGTCGTTGAGGTTCTTGGCGCGCAGCTGGATGGTGCCGACGCCAAGCTTCGCCAGGCGCGCGACCCAGGCGACGCTGTCGACGACGGGGTAGAAACGATCAGGATACGGCATGCCAGAACGGGGTCCCAACGACAGGGGTTGACGGGGAGGCGAAATCGCGGGCTTCCATCAGCCCGGCCTCATGGGCGGTGCGGCCGGCCTCGACGCCGAGGCGGAATGCGTTCGCCATCGCGACGGGATCGGCGGCCTTTGCGATCGCGGTGTTGAGCAGCACGGCGTCATAGCCGAGTTCGAGCGCCTCCGCGGCGTGCGAGGGCGCGCCAAGGCCGGCATCGACCACCAGTGTCACGTCGGAGAGGCGGTCGCGCAACAGCTTTAGCGCGTCGCGGTTGATGATGCCCTTTGCGCTGCCGATTGGAGCTGCCCAGGGCATCACCACCTTGCAGCCGGCGTCCACCAGCCGCGTTGCCACCGACAGATCTTCCGTGCAGTAGGGGAACACCTCAAAGCCGTCCTTGATCAGGATGGTGGCGGCCTCGACCAGGCCGACCACGTCGGGCTGCAGCGTGTCGTTGTCGGCGATCACCTCCAGCTTGATCCAACTCGTGCCGAACAGCTCGCGCGCCAGCTTCGCGGTGGTCACCGCCTCGCGGACGCTGCGGCAGCCGGCGGTGTTCGGCAGCACCGTGACGCCGAGCTCGCGGATCAGCGACCAGAAGGCGTCACCGGTCTTGCCGCCGGCGGCCTCGCGCCGCAGCGACACCGTGACGATCTCTGCGCCTGAGCTGCGGATCGCCGCCTGCATGATCGCGGGCGAGGGATAGAGCGCGCTGCCGATCAGGAGGCGGGAGGAAAAGCTCTTGCCGTAGAAGTTCAGCATCAATGTCTCCGCATGTTGCGGTCTGCCCCCTCGCCCCGCTTGCGGGGGCGAGACGAGCGAAGCTCGCTCTGGGAGGGTTGGGGTGAGGGGGGCTTTCCGCGAGGGCGGTGAGAGTGGGAGGCGTGGAGAGTCCCCCTCACCCGGACCGCATCTTGCGATGCGATCCGACCTCTCCCCGCAAGCGGGGCGAGGTGAAGGGAGTGTGCGGCGTGCGTCGCACCCATCCCTCAGCCTCCCTGCCGCGGCGTGATGATCTCGATCTCGTCGCCGGCGTTGAGTTCGGTCGCCGCCCACAGGCCGCGCGGCACCACGTCGTAGTTGACGGCGATCGCGAAATGCGTGCCTTCATAATCGAGCTCGGCGAGCAGCGCGTCGACGCGGGAAGCGGCGATGTCCCGCTCTTCGCCATTGACGATCACGCGCATTGCATCACCTCGTTGTCGATCTCGCCGCGCGCGACATAGCCGAGCGAAAGCTCCGCAAGCGCCGGTGCCAGCAAAAAGCCATGGCGGTAGAGCCCGTTCACCGCGATCTTCTCGTTATTGATCGCGATGCGCGGCAGATTGTCGGGGAAGGCCGGGCGCAGGCCCGAGCCGAATTCGACGATGCGCGCCTCGCCGAAGGCCGGATGCACGGCATAGGCGGCGCCCAGCAGCTCCAGCGCCGAGCGGACGCTGACGCCGGTATCCTCCGACTCGATCGAGGTCGCCCCCAGCATGAAGCGGCCGTCGCCGCGCGGGATCACGTAGAGGGAAAATCGCGGATGGATCAGCCGCACCGGGCGGGCAAGGGTGACCTCGTCGGTCTCGATCACGATCATCTCGCCCTTGACGCCGCGAAGTTCGCATTGCGCGTCGCGGGCGAAAAGCCCGCGGCAGTCGATCACGACGCCGTCGAGGTCAGCAGCCCTGGCCTCGCTGCCGAAGCGGATGGTGGCGCCCAGCGCCGCAATGCGCGCATGCAGCTCGGGCAAGACGCGCCGCGGCTCGACATGGCCCTCCTCGGGGTAGAACAGGCCCTCGCGGAAGCGGCCCTCCAGCGACGGCTCAAGCTCGCTCAAGGCGCGCGCGTCGAGCCGCCGGTGATTGGAGGTGAGCCGGGCGAAGCGCTCGAAATCGGCGCGGTCGCGGGCATGCGCCACCACCAGCGAGCCGTTGAACGGGGTGTTCGGGAAGTGCTGCCGCCACAGGTCGAGCGAGCGGATGCCGAGCCTTGCGATCACCGGCTCCGAGCTTTCCGCCTCGCACCAGGGCGCGAGCATGCCGCCGGCAAAATGGCTTGTGGATTCCGTCATCGTGGCGTCACCGCGCTCGTGCAGGGTAACGGCGTGGCCGGCCTGCGCGAACAGCAGCGCATGCCAGGCGCCAGCAATGCCTGCGCCGATGATGGAAACGGCGGTTTGCCCGCCCGGCCTGATGTTCTGGTACATCCCTGTCCCTTCGCCGGCATGACCCGGATCAGGTTCAAAGGGTCACCGCGATAGCGGTTTCTCAGCTCCTCCTCGGAGCTCCCCTCGGAACAGGGCTAATGTAGGCGGAAGCGGGCGCGTGTCAACGCATCAGTCATGCGTTTGCACGGTGGTATGGGCGCGGGCGCGGGCTAGTACGCGCCGGGAACCTGGGTCCTGGCGCGCCTCAACCTTTCTTTTCGCGGTGCACTCTCAAGCACGAGCGGGGCGGAGGCGCGCGCCTCGGCCACGCGCGCGCGCTTGGCGGCGTAGTAGTAGCCGCTCGCATAATAATGGACGGCGCGGCCGTGATCGCCGTGGGCGGCGTGATACGCGCCGGCGAGGTATTTGACGCCATAGGTGAGGTTGGTCTCGGGATCGCGCAGGCCCGCAGCGTCGCCGGTGTAGCCGAGGCCGCGCGCGGTCGCGAGCTTGATCTGCATCAGACCGATGGTGCCGCCGCGCCCGACGAGGCCGGGATTGTAGCGGCTCTCGCGCACGATCACCCGATGCACCAGCGCTTCCGGTACGTTGTTGGCCTGCGCGTGCGCCGCGACCATCGCGTCGAATTGCTCTTTCTGTCCGGCATGTGCGGCTTGTAGCGCGCTCGCGAAAACGAGGCCTGTAGCAATCAGTAAACGTTTCATCAAAATAACCTCAGGGCGCGAACGGCGCGCTGTTCGCTTTAGGCGCGCTGATTTTGGCGAAAAGCCGGCACGCGCCCCTCGCATCGCGCGCGGCTGCCCGGCGTGAGCGAACGCAAAGCGGCGAATTGAAATTAAAATGCGCAGTTTGGTGCGGCGACGCGTGTCATCGCCGTTTTATCGTCGCAATGCTATTCTAGTGTTGCGCCCGGGCGGGTGCTGCGCTTGCGAAATCCGGATGCCATGTCCGGCGCGCCACTCTGGCAACAAGCCTGTCTCAACCGCCGCGCACAAGAAACGTTCTTCAACGAAACATAGGGAGACGCGCCATGGCCAGACCGTTCCTCGGCTATCTGCCTCGATACAATCCCTGTGCGCAGTGCGGCGAACCTATCGCGTTGCCGGACTGGGTCGAAACCGGCGATGACGGCCGCGTCACGTATCTCTGGTGCTGCAGGTCCTGCAACTATCGCTTCGAGGCGATCGCCTTCTTCGACCGATCCCACACCGAGCAGGAACCGCTCGCGGCCTAAAAGGCAGATTGCGCACGGCGCCTGCCGTGATCGCGCCTAGAGCAGGGAACGGGTTCCCAATTCCGGCGTTGAAGTCTTCATCAACCCCAAGGGAGGGGATGATGGTTGACGTCATGTCCAGACCGCACCCCTTGATCGCGAGCGATCGTGTCGAGGGCACTGCGGTGCGACGGCCGAGCGGTGACCTGGTCGGCCACATCGAGCGGCTGATGATCGACAAGATCACCGGCCAGGTGTCGTATGCCGTGCTCTCGTTCGGCGGCTTCTTCGGGCTCGGCTCGAAGCTGCTGCCGGTGCCCTGGGGCAAGCTCAGCTACAACACGCGCTTCGAGGCCTACGAGCTCGACATCAGCGAAAGCGAGTTGAGGAACGCGCCGTCGTTCGGCGCCGACCAGGATTTCGACTGGGGCGATCGGTCGCAGGAAGCGGCGCTGCATCGCTACTACGGAATCCCGCCCTACTGGGGCGGCTTCTGATCGCAGCGCTGAATGCGTGATCCGCGTCGCGCGGCAAATGCTGCAACGAGGCGACGCGTCCTGTGAAGCAGCGCGTTCCATTGCCTTGATTCGCGTCTTTGCGTCGCGCGGCGGGAACGTGCCGGCCCGAGCCGGGTTCTTCCCTCATCGATCAATAACGAGGGAGAAATCCAATGTTGGCGAAGTATCTTGCGACCGGCGTCGTCGGGTCGGCGCTGCTTGCTTCAGTTGCGTTCGCACAAACTCCGACCACGACCTCCGACAAGGCCGGCATGGCGATGCAGGAATCCACGCTCAAGGGCGACTGGCGCGCGTCCAAGGTCATCGGCCTGAAGGTCTATAACGACAACAATGAGAATGTCGGTTCGATCAACGATCTCCTGGTCGACAAGAGCGGCAACATCAAAGCTGCCGTGATCGGCGTCGGCGGCTTCCTCGGCGTGGGCGAGCATCTGGTCGCGGTGTCCTTCGACAAGCTGAAATTCTCTGATCAGCCGGTGACCTATACCGGCGCGTCGAACAGCACCGGCAACCGCCCGGCACCGGCCACGACGACCGGATCGGCCAAGGACTCGACCGCAACCACCCCGACGGCGAGCTCGAAGCCCAATCCGTGGTATCCCGACCACGCGGTGTTCAACGCGACCAAGGATGACCTGAAGGCGATGCCCGAATTCAAGTATTCGACAGAGTAGGGCGCGCGAACACGCGTTCTTTTTGATGGCCTGGTGGCGGTGACGCCATCAGGCCATTTGCCGTTTCAGGGGCCTGTGCATCCCCGCCGTGCCGCGAGTTCGATGGCGGCGTCCTTCCGGCATCGATGCGGCGATGCTAGGCTTCCCGTCGGCAGGAGCAGAGCCTGCTTCCTGCTTCATACCGAACGGGAGGACGACAATGAGTGAGAGCGTCTACAAGGTCATTGAACTGATCGGTACCAGCAAGGATTCCTGGGAGAAGGCCGCAGCCAATGCGGTCGAGCAGGCGGCAAAGACGCTGCGTGAGCTTCGCGTTGCCGAAGTCCGGGAGCTTGACCTTCAACTTGACGCCAAGGGCAAGATCGAAGCCTACCGCGCCAAGCTCAACGTCTCCTTCAAGTTCGAAGGTTCGTAGGCGCAAGACGCTGGGCACGAACAGCGCACCATCGTCGTTCCGGGGCGATGCAAAGCATCGAACCCGGAACCTCGAGATTCCGGGTTCGTCGCTTCACGACGCCCCGGAATGACTTCACTGCGTCGCTTCGCGCGCAGTGAAGTCAGTTCGTCTTCACCAGCGGGCAGCCGCCCTTGTCCAGCGGGCGGAACGCCTCGTCGCCGGGCACGGTGGCGATCAGCTTGTAGAGGTCCCACTCGCCCTTGGATTCCTCAGGCTTCTTGACCTCGAACAGGTACATGTCGTGCACCATGCGGCCGTCGATCCGGATCTTGCCGTTCTTGGCAAAGAAGTCGTTGATCGGCGTGGCGCGCATCTGCGCCATCACCTTCGGCGCCTCGTCGGTGCCGATCGCCTCGATCGCCTTCAGGTAATGCATGGTCGCCGAATAGAGGCCGGCCTGGATCATGCTCGGCATGTGTCCGACCTTCTCGTTGAAGCGATTTGAGAAGGCGCGCGTCTCGTCGTTCATGTCCCAGTAGAAGGCGTCGGTGACGATCAGCCCCTGCGTCGCCTTGATGCCGAGGGCGTGGGTGTCGGTGATCTCCTGCAGCAGCGCGATCATCTTCTGGCCGCCCTGGGTGATGCCGAATTCCGAGGCCTGCTTCAGCGCGTTGGTGGTGTCGCCGCCGGCGTTGGCCAGCCCGATCACCTTGGCCTTGGAGGCCTGCGCCTGCAGCAGGAAGGAGGAGAAGTCCGACGAGTTGAGCGGATGGCGGACGTCGCCGAGCACCTTGCCGCCGCTCTCCTTGACGACATTGGCGGCGTCGCGCTCCAGCGCCATGCCGAAGGCATAATCGGCGGTGATGAAGAACCAGGTGTCCTCGCCGCGCTTCACCATCGCCCTGCCGGCGACGTTGGCAAGCGCATAGGTGTCGTAGGTCCAGTGCACGGTGTTCGGCGAGCAGGCGATGCCCGTGATGTCGGAGGAGCCGCCGCCGGAATTGATGTGGATCTTGTTCTTCTCGCGCGTCAGCGCCGAGATCGGCAGCGCCACCGAGGAGGTCGGCACGTCGAAGATCGCATCGACCTTGTCGTTGTCGTACCAGTTGCGCGCGATGTTGATGCCGACGTCGGGCTTGTTCTGGTGGTCGGCCGCGATCACCTCGATCGGCTTGCCCTTGACCTTGCCGCCATAGTCGGCGACCGCCATCTGCACCGCGGCGAGCGAGCCCTTGCCGGTGGCGTCGGCATAGAGGCTCGACATGTCCGTGAGAACGCCGATCTTGACGACGTCGTCGGAAATCTGCGCCTGCGCGGAACCGGAAAAGGCCGACAGGGCCAGGCCCGCCGCGAGCGCGGCAGCGGCTGCTTTCATGTTTCTCTCCCTCGCTTCTTGTTCAGAGCTTCCGGTTCTAACGGGCTTCGGCGATGGCCGCAAAGCCAACTTTTGGGCAGGGTTTACGGCATGATGCGGAAACGTGGATACCGGCTTTCTCGCGACAGACGCCGAACCGTTTGTGCTGAGAACATCATGCCTGGCGAGGGCGTGGACTGACTAGCGCGCAGCCATAGCCTGATAGACGCAAGCTGGACGAATGCGAGGTGGTTGGAGGCAAGCCGGTTATGGCGCGGTTGCTTATGAGGCAAAGCAGACATCAAATGGTAGGCGGCGCCCACAGACTCGGTCGAAAATGACCCTGAACGGACATGGTGGGTACCCTCGCCGAACCGCGGGGCCGCTCTGGCGAGCTATGCCTTGATAGGCATGGCACCACTTTACGAGGGCCTGCCAAAGGTAGCGCTTGATTTCCCGTTCTAGCGGGCGACAATGACGCCGCGCAAGCACTCCGATATCAGGCGATAAGACGGGGGAAACCCGCTGGGCTGCGGCAATAGCATTGCTGCGTGGGAGGGAAGGGCATGGCTGTTTGGTTCATGCGCTGGCGGCAGGGTGTGCCCTGCGAGCAATCTCCGCTGTCTGACGCCGACATCGCCGCTCGCGCCGGAAGAACGCGAACACCAATAAATGATCATGGCGACGACGCATTGCGCGCGCGAGAGCGCGCGCATGCTCTCGCTTATGGAGGCGCAATCATCTGAAAGGCCCGCCAAGCCGCCGTCAGATCGGCCGAGGGGCTCACGATCACAATGGGAGGAATGCATGACGAGGATAACCCGACGCAACGTCCTCAAGGCGGGTACCGCGCTCGTGGGTGGCATGGCCGGCATCCTTGCCACTGGCCGGGCACCCGCTTTCGCGCAAGGCACCACGGTTCACTGGCTGCGCTGGAACGACTTCGTGCCGACGTCCGATCAGCTGTTGCGCAAGGAGCTGCTGCCCGCCGCCGAGAAAGCCCTGGGACTCAAGATCAATCTGGAGACCGTGAACGGCAACGACCTGCAGCCGCGGATCACCTCAGCGATCCAGTCAGGCTCAGGTCCCGACATAGTCATGCTCTTCAACAACCATCCGCAGATCTATGCGGAGAGCGTCATCGACCTGTCAGACATCGCAGGTCGCGTGAGCGAGGCCGAGGATGGCTACTATGATCTGTGCAGAGCCAACTCCGACGACGGCAAGAAATGGATTTCATTGCCCTGGGCAATCGTCGGCGCCATGATCGCTTACCGGAAATCGTGGTTCGACGAGGTCGGCTCCCCGACCTTCCCGGACACTTGGGAGAAGTATCGCGAGGTCGGCAAGAAGCTCAAAGCCCAGGGCCGGCCGATCGGTCAGACTCTTGGCCACACCTTCGGCGACGCGCCGACCTTCAGCTACCCCTATTTGTGGTCATGGGGCGGCACGGAAGTCGAGAAGGATGGCAAGACCGTCAATATCAACAAGAAAGAGGTGATCGAGTCCGTCAAGTTCATGACGGCCTTCTGGAAGGAAGCCCATGACGAGGGCGGCCTTGCCTGGGACGACACCAACAACAACCGGGCGTTCCTGTCGCAAACGATCTGCGCCACGCTCAATGGTGCGTCGATCTACCTCGAGGCGTTGCGCAACCCAGACAAGTACATCACCGAGAAAGGCGCGCAGCTCAGAACTGACATCCAGCATGCGCCGTTACCCAAGGGCCCGGCGGGCCAATTTGCCATGCATACCTACTTCTCTCACGTCATTCCGAACTATTCGAAGAATCAGGACGGTGCGAAGGCGTTGCTGAAGTGGATCCATACACGAGCGAACTACGAGCCGTGGTTCGTCTCCCAAAAGGGCTTTGCGACGCCTCCGACCCACGAGTGGGAGACGCACAAGTTATGGGACGAAGACAAGGTCATGACGCCCTACAAGATCGCCGGCCGACTCGGCCAGACGCCCGGCTATCCTTTGCCCACGTCGGGCAAGAAGGCCGCTGAAGTGCTCACCAAATACGTCATCACCGACATGTACGCCAAAGCCGTACAGGGCAGCAGTGCGGAGGATGCCGTGAAGTGGGCGGAAGATGAGCTGAAGAAGATCTACACCTGAACTATGCACGCATCGGGCCCCGAGGCGGCGGGGTTGCCGCCGCAGGCCGGGACCGCAGCGAGGCGAAGCCAAATGGCGATCGCAGAGAGCCGGGTCGAGACCAAGGTCTACATGCCACAAGCGCCGCGGCCGAGGCTCCGGCTGCTCGAAGACGAGCGTTGGCTTGCATTCGTGTTGTTGCTGCCGACCGTGGTACTGCTCGCCACGTTCATCGCCTATCCGTTCCTGCGCGGCATTTTGCTGTCAGTGACGGACGCACGCGTGGGTGTGCCCGGCAACTTCGTCGGCCTCGCCAACTTCTACAAGATCCTCAATGACGGGATCTTCCGGACCTCCGTCTACAACACCTTCCTCTATACGGGTGTGACCACCGTCTTCAAGCTGGCGCTCGGGCTATGGCTAGCCGTGCTGCTCAACCGCAATTTTCGCGGCAAGGCGTTCACGCGTGCCTTCATCCTGCTGCCCTTCATCATCCCTACGGTACTGTCGACGTTCGCCTGGAAGTGGATGTTCGATCCGACATTCAGCGTTCTGAACTGGCTCCTCTATCATCTTGGGCTGATCACCGGTCGGATCAATTGGCTGGGCGACCCGCAGCTGGCGATGATCTCTATCATCATCGTCAACATCTGGCGCGGCGTGCCGTTCTTCGCCATCAGCCTGCTCGCCGGGCTACAGACCATCAGTCCCGAGCTCAGCGAGGCCGCGGCAATAGATGGCGCAAGGCCCTGGCAGCGGTTCTGGTACGTCACCTGGCCGCTGCTCTTGCCGGTGACCATGGTCGTGGTGCTGTTTTCGGTGATTCAGACCTTCGCCGACTTCCAGATCGTCTATGTGATGACGGGCGGCGGTCCCGCCAACGCGACACACTTGTTCGCCACCTATGCGTATCAGATCGGCATCGGCACGGGCCTCTTGAGCGAGGGCGCCGCCATCTCGCTCGCAATGTTTCCGGCGCTATTTCTGGTCGTCATCATCCAGCTTCTATATATCCGCCGCGTTGAGGTGCGCTAATGATCGAGGGCGCGTTGTGGCGAAAGTGGGTCTTCTTCTACGCGCCGATGGCGCTGTTCCTGCTTTTCCTGCTGTTCCCATTCTACTGGATGGTGATCACGTCGATGCGGCCGGACGGCGAGCTTTACCGGCCCTGGAATTCGATCAACTACAATCCGTTCTGGACCTGGAAACCAACCTTGGAGCACGTCAGATACCTGTTCGAGGAGACGCTCTTCGCATCGTGGCTATGGAACACGACCTTCATCGCGCTCGCGTCCACCGCGATCTCGCTCGTCTGCGGCGTTTTCGCCGGCTATGCGCTGTCGCGCCTGAACTTTCCTTTTGCCGGCAGCCTCGGCACCGGCATCTTCATCACCTATCTGGTGCCGCAGACGCTCTTGTTCATTCCGCTGGCCGAGATCGTCCGAAACTATCGGCTGGGTGATACGCCCTGGTCTCTGATTCTGACCTATCCGACCTTTCTCATTCCATTCTGCACCTGGCTGATGATGGGATATTTCAAGGCGGTGCCAAAGGAGCTTGAGGAATGCGCGCGCATCGACGGCGCGTCGCGCTGGCAGGCGATGCTCTACATCGTCATTCCGGTGGCGATTCCCGGCATCCTCTCGGCCGGCATCTTCGCGTTCACGCTGTCCTGGAACGAGTTTATCTACGCGCTTGTCTTCCTGTCCTCGCCTCAGCAGAAGACGGTGCCGGTCGGCGTTACATCGGAGCTGATCCGCGGCGACGTCTTCTTCTGGGGACCGCTGATGGCCGGCGCGCTGCTCGGATCGATCCCGGTTGCCATCGTCTATTCGTTCTTCGTCGAGCACTACGTGGCGGGACTGACCGGATCGGTGAAGGGCTGACTGTTGGGAGGCAGATGAGATCAATGGGACAGGTCGTCCTCAAGGGGATCAACAAGTTCTACGACGGCGTGCACGCCGTCAAAGACGTCAATCTGCAGATCCGCGACAAGGAATTCCTGGTGTTGGTCGGACCGTCCGGCTGCGGCAAGACGACGACGCTCAGGATGATTGCCGGGCTCGAAGCGATCAGCTCCGGCGAGATCTCGATCGACGGCAATGTGGTCAACGAACTCGCGCCTATGGACCGCGACATCGCCATGGTGTTCCAGAACTACGCGCTCTACCCGCACATGAGCGTGTACGACAACATGGCATTCGGCTTGAAGATGCGCCGATTCGGAAGAGAAGAGATCGAGAAGCGCGTGCGCGAGGCGGCGGACATCCTCGGCATCGGCGAAATGCTCAAGCGGAAGCCGCGACAGCTTTCAGGTGGCCAGCGCCAACGCGTGGCGTTAGGCCGTGCCATCGTGCGTCACCCGCGCGTGTTTCTGTTCGACGAGCCGCTGTCGAACCTCGACGCCAAGCTCAGGGTGCAGATGCGCGTCGAGCTCAAGAAGCTGCATCAGCGCCTCGGCACCACCGCCATCTACGTGACCCACGATCAGGTCGAGGCCATGACGCTGGGCGACCGGGTCGTCGTTATGAAGGACGGCATGGTGCAGCAGGTTGGGGAGCCGCTCGAACTCTACAACCATCCGGCCAACAAGTTCGTCGCCGGTTTCATCGGTTCGCCGTCGATGAATTTCGCCCCCGTGACTGTAACCGAGGCAAACGGATCCCTGATCGCGGAAAGCTCCGGCTTGCGCATCACGCTGCCGGACGAGACGGCGGGGCGCTTGCGCGGACATATAGGTCGCGAGGTCCTGCTCGGTGTGCGCCCGGAGGACCTCTCCGTGGCTGATACAGCCGATTCCGATCACTCCTGCTTTGATGCTGTGATCGAGGTGGTCGAGCAGCTCGGCTCAGAAATTCTGCTCGATATGAAGGTCGGCGACGAAGTCATGGTCGCGAGCGTCGAGCCTGGCGTCCGGGTGAAGGTAAGCGACAAGCTGCGCATTGCCATGCGTCCGTCCGGGCTTCATGTCTTCGACGCGAAGACTGAGGCGGCAATCTAGCGGCGACAGTTGACCAACTTTCCTTCGGTGAGAGCGATCCGCTCAAGACCTGTCATCTGGCTGTCGCCAGCCTTAATGACACGCGGCTGGCGCGAAAGCATTTGTCCGCAGCATTCTCGAGCCCAAGCTGCGTGCTAAGTCGGGTTATGGCCCATCGCGTCATTTCGACGCCGCGCGGCAACTGCGTCGCTTTGGTCGAAAATGACCCAAAGCCGACATGGAGCATATCAGCGACCGCGAACAGCCTTGGAATTCAACGACAAGAACCGGAGTTTGGACGATCGGAATCAGACGTAGACCCTTTTCCCGGGTCGCTAGGCAAGCCAGCGACCTTCTACGAGTCTGATCAAGGAGTCATCCGAATGAGCAAGGAAGAAGATAACAAGGCGGTTGTCGGCCGTTGGTTCACCGAGTTTTGGGGCAAGACCGTCAATCTCGGTGTTATCAACGAGATCGCCGCGCCCGACATGCTATTGAAATATTCGCTGCACGAGCCGCGCCGCGGACGCGAAGACATTCGGGCATTCATGACCGATTTCCGGGCTGCATTCCCCGATCTCAATTTCTGGGGGACGGCCGATCTCATCGCCGAGGGCGACTATGTTGTCGGTCAGTGGGAAGGCGGCGGCACCCACACAGGGCCTGCTTTCAGGGACTTCCTGATCGGCGGTCTGCCGGCCGCAACGGGACGCAAGATGCACTTCACCGGCACCACCGTGCTGAAGGTCGTCAACGGCAAGATCGTTGAGGAGATCGGCCTCGACGATGGCGTCACCGCGCTGACACAGCTCGGGTTGCTGAAGGCTGCGTAATCGGCAAGATCGAGCACTAACGGCGAAGTCGAGCGAGGCCCGCACCGATCTGCGGGCCTCGTTTGCCCATGGCAGGCGGATACTTCGTCTTCCCGCACGTATATCGCTACCCCGACCTGCTGAGGCCCGAATTGCCGGCCGGCTTCTTCGCATCACAGGTCTTGTTGCCAATTGTCGGCATAGCGCTCTACGTCGTTGCCGCCCTGCTGGGCCGGCTTGTACACCCGCTCGTCGCTGTCGGCATCTTTGCCGCTGTGGTCGGCTACGACGCTTGGACCGGCCAAGGCCTTGATTCCCGGCTTTGATTGGCCCCGTCCGTCCGGATTTGAAAGCAAGGATCGGAGTGTGCCTTTCCGAAATCGGGTGGCAGTGTTGGCCGTCTTGTGGCGCTATCGATGGACATGAACCTCAGAAAGATCGAGAAAATGACACCGCTCTCCGTCGCGGCCGACCCGCGATGGGCTCGGGTTCTCGCACGCGACAGGACGGCGGATGGCGAGTTCTGGTATTCGGTTGCGACGACCAGAGTCTACTGCCGGCCTTCATGTCCTTCGCGCACCGCGAATCCCAAGAATGTTCAGTTGCATGACACTCTGGAAAGCGCCAAGGCAACCGGTTTTCGGCCCTGCCGGCGCTGCAATCCGAACGGGCTGTCGATCGAGGCAGAGAACGCTGCACTTGTTGTCAAAGCGTGCCGTCTTGTCGAAGAGCGGGAAGAAGAGCCTTCGCTCGAAGAGTTGGCTGACGCGGTCTGCTTGAGCCCCAGCTACTTCCACCGCATGTTCAAAGCGGCGACCGGCCTGACACCCAAGGGCTATGCCGCCGCCAACCGCGCCAACAAGGTTCGCGAAAGTCTCATCTCGGGAAACAGGGTTACAGAGGCGATCTATGACGCCGGGTTCAATTCAAGCGGCCGTTTCTACGAAAAATCCACCGGCATGCTCGGCATGACGCCATCGCAATACCGCGCAGGCGGCGCGAATGAGGAGATCAAGTTCGCGATCGGCCAGACCGTCCTGGGCGCCATACTTGTCGCGTCGAGCACGAAGGGTGTTGCCGCGATCCTTTTGGGCGATGATGCGGAGGCGCTGCTCCGCGATCTGCAGGACCGCTTCCCAAAAGCCCGCCTGATTGGTGCCGACCGGGAATACGAGGCTGTAGTCGCGCGCATTGTCGGCTTCGTGGAAGCACCGGAACTCGGGCTCGATCTGCCGCTCGATGTCCGGGGCACCGCCTTCCAACAGCGCGTCTGGCAGGCGCTCCAGGAGATTCCCGTCGGTACGACTGTCACCTATGCCGAACTCGCGCAACGCATAGGTTCCTCCAAGTCCGTGCGCGCGGTTGCCGGCGCCTGCGCCGCAAACAAGCTCGCTGTGGCAATTCCCTGCCACCGCGTCATCCGCACGGATGGTTCGGTCTCAGGTTACGCGTGGGGCGTTGAGCGAAAGCGCGCTCTGCTCGATCGGGAGGGATCGCAGAAAGTCCAGGTGCCCGCCCGTCAATCCTGAACTGAATCAATGATCTTTCCGAGTCTCTCCGAAATGTCCTGACGATGGATCCTCGCACCGCACCGAACAAACGGCTCGATAAGCGTGCGCGTGTCGATGCGACGTTCGATGCGATTGTGGCCCTGATGCAGTCCGATCTCGCCAAGGTGAAGGTGATGGCCCATTTCCGGAAACTCGTCGCGGACGGGTTTGCCGAATGGCAGACGCTGGACTGCGGGACCGTCCGCCTGCGGCTGGACACGGGCGAAACGTATCTCCTTGAACAGACCACGATCACGCGCATCGCGTGATTGGTGAGACGGTTCTCTGATCCTTTTCGCCACTGCGCTCGGCTTTTCTTGTTTCGTCAACGGCGTGAAGCCTTGCTCGATTTGAAAGCAAGCATCGGAGTTTGGCGTAGGGCGCTTCCACGTACATTCGGTCATGAGGACGGATGAAGGAGACGATCCATGAATCTCATGACACACGCTGAGCCCTCGGCCGACCTGGCCACCACCACCGCCGCCGACGTTCTTTTCTATGCGACCGGCGGCTGCGCGTTCGGCACGGTTCTGATCGCGCGCAGCATCAAGGGTATTTGTGCCATCCTGCTCGGTGATGACGCTCGCGCACTGGAAGATGATCTTGCGAAAGGCTTCCCGCACTCCACGCTCGTTCCGCACGAGGTGATGGTTCGCGACGACCTGGCGAAGGTGGCACGCTACGCCGACAAGCCCTCCGAGGGACTCGATCTCAGGCTCGATATGCGCGGTACACCGATCCAGCGTCGCGTATGGAACGCGCTTCGTTCGATCCCGCCCGGCAAGACCAAGAGCTACATGCAGGTGGCTCGCCTGATCAACGGCGCCTATCCGCAGCTGACGGCTCGCATCGTGGCGAATGCCTGCGCTGCCAACCCGCTCGCGCTCGTCATTCCCTGTCATCGCGTTATTCGCGAGGACGGCGAACTCGCCGGCTATCGCTGGGGCCTCGAACGCAAGCGCGAATTGCTCGAAAAGGAAGCCGGCGCATGAAGGCGCACTCATCCCCTATCGCGTCGGTTTCGCCGGGTATCCCGGCAGAGACCAGGGTCGTCGCCTATGACCGGCCATTGCTTGCGGGCGAGAACACGAGGACGTCATGAAACTAGCGAAGATAACAGATGATAAAATCGGGCTGGTCGTAGCCCTTCCCAATGGACCGCATATCGTCGATATCGCCGAAAGCGTGGGCGTCTTTGCGCCGCACGATCCGCTGTCGAATGGTCTTTTGCACGGCGCGTTCAACGATGGCGGCGACTGGCCGTCGATCGTCAAGCACTGGGCGCATTTGCAGAGGCCGCTCAAGCGGCTTGGTCTCATCGCCGAAACTTGTCCAGGTCACCCAGGCCTCGTCCTGCGATCTCTTGCCGATCGGAATTTGAAAAGCGAGTCCGCCAATCCGATTGTCGCCATCGACATCACTGACATGCAGCCGCTCGAGGAGCGTGACCCGACCGGCCGACGTGCCATGGAACGCCAGTTCGTGACGCCGCCTCAGAATGCGATCGAAGCGGACTCGGCCGCCATGGCAGAGGCGGCTCAAGTCATCGGCTTTGTGCGTCCCAAGAAGGACGAACTATCGAAACGGTGACGTATCGTTTTCGAGCTTGAAAGCAAGGAACGGATCGGCTGGGCCATTCCAAGGCGCTAATTTGAAAGCATAAAACGGAGTGGCAGCGCGACGTTCGCAGTCCAACCTTCCAATATAGGAAAATGGGAGTTTGGCTCATGACGTCTCGAAACGCCTTCGATGCCTTTGTCGTTGCGCGCGGCGAGGGACTGCACCCCAAGCTACGCGAACTGTTTGATCGGGCAGCCGCACGGCCGTTTTCTGAACTAACGGTTCGCGGTGACGGCATGCTTCAGGCGGGCCCTGACCCAACGTCGGACGCGCTGGCCGTTCCGCCAAATGCCACGACGTCTGTGGAAGTGGAGATAGATACTCCTTCAGCTATTCAACTCATTCACGGGAGGTAGGGCACGGAGACCGTGAAGCCGACAGACTTACTTTCTTTCGCCACAACGGCTCTTGCACGCGGCAGCCTCAGCAGTGCATCGGGCGACGCATGCTCCCGACAAGCCGCAATTCGTCGCGCACGCGTAGTTGGCTGAGTTGCAAGTTGCGACGCACTGCGTTGGCACGTCGCCTTGCGCCACTTGACGCCTTTCGAGCAAAGAAGCTGCCTCGCTTGCGGCTGTTCCCGAAAGGAACAACGCCAGCGCTAGCGTTCTCCTCATGAAATGCTCCCCGACACGATGTGGTCGTTAAGCCTCTGTCGCCGCTTTCGCTTTCGCACTCCGAATCTTGCTTCCAAATCGAACTCACGCCCTTGTCGGTCACGCAGGCGTATTGGAGCAGCGGCCGAAGCCCGAGAGATCGCTCGACTGAAGCGTGGGATGCCTGCTTCGCGCCCATCGCGTCATTTCGACGCCGTGCGGCAACTGCGTCGCTTGCCGCGAAATGATGCGAACTTCGGATTCGGGACACTAAGGCCCCGGCAGCGCCGTGACGTAGACGTTGATCGAGCCCTCGGCGAGCGCGACCACGCGCAGCGTCTTGGCGTCATAGGCGATGTCGGCAAGCTGCAGGCTGTCGATATTGGCGTCGACCCGGATGCCGTCATCGTTCTTCTGGAAATCGGCGATCGCCGCCGCGATCTTCTTCTGGGCGTTGCTCGCGAACGGCTTCAGGTCGATGGTCGCCTTGTCCGCCAGCGCCTTCTGCAGATGCGGCACCACCGCGCGCGCCGCCGCGCCCAAAAGGCCGAAGGCGGCCTCCGATTCCACCGCGAGCTGAATGTCGGCGAGCCGCAGCGTCTGCTGTGCCTGGTCGAGCATCGGCCGGCCGACGATGTGGATGGTGGCTTCGGCTCCCAACCCGAAGAAGCTCGTCTTCTCCTTCGCCCTGACGTCGAGCGAGATCAGGAGGCGGTCGCCGGCAGGAGCGATGGTGGCGCGCTTGACGGTGACGTCGACCGAGCCGGAACCGTCTTCCGGAAAGGTTCGCCCGGCCAGCTGGCTCGCCAGGATCTTGTTCAGGTCGGAAAAGGGCAGGTCGATCGGCACGCCAATGCTGACGCCGCCGGGGGTCGGTGGGATGATCGAGATCTTGTCCGGGAACGGGCAGCTCGGCTTGGTCTCGCTCGGCGTGATGCGGGTCTCCGCCTCGATGCCGAGCATCAGCGTCACGGCCTTGGCATCGACGTTGGGCTGCGCCGCGATCGCGCGCACCGGCTTCAGCTCGAGCCACAGCGCCGGCAGCGAGGCGTCGGCGCCGGCGCCCTGCAGCGGGATCGAGCGGCACGCCTTGGTCCATTGCTGGCGCGCGTTGCGCAACAGCGTCTGGTCGGCGCGGATGCGGTCGCCCACCACATTGAGCTGCTCGCCGACGGTCTTGTCGATCAGTGGCTTGACCTGCGCCGGCACGTTGACGCGCGCGCCCGCGACCGTGAGGCTGGTGTCGCCGAGCGTCACCTGTGCGCCCAGGTTCGGCTCCAGGTGCCAGGCGGCGGCAAGCTTCGGCCGCGAGGTGATGACGACCGAGCCGCGGATCTCGGCATTGGCGTTGAGCTGCTTGATGTTGAGGCCGCCGATCTGCTTGGCGACGTTGCCGCCGAGCAGCCCGCCGATCGCGTCGCCCACCGCGCCGGTCGCCTTGGCCGACAGCGTGCCGGTGACGTTGAGCTTTCCGGTCAGCGGCGTGGTCAGCGACAGCACGTCCTGGCCGCCGCTCGCGAGGATCGGGCCGCGCGTGGCGGTCCAGCCGATATCGGCGTCCTGCAGGATCTGGGAGACCGGGTTGTCGGCCTTGCCGGCGAAGTTGCGCGGCGCCGCTCGCTCGGCCTGCTCGCGGATCACCGACAGCGGGATCGCAACCGGCGCAACCACGATCGAGTTGCGGCTTGCCGGCGGCAGCGGCGGCAGGTCGGCGACCGCCGGCGCCGGCGTCCTGGCGCGCGGCGACAGCCAGTCCATGGCTTTCAGGCTGACGAAAAAGGAAATCGCCACGACGACTGCGGCAAGCAGGATGGTCTTCGGCCCGACCTTCAGCGGCAGTCGCATCAATCCCCCGGTACCAGTCCCATTCCCGATTCAAGTCATTGATTTTACAGGGTAGACGGGGAGGACGCCAGTGCGGCGGAGGGATGCAAATATGAACGAAAAGCGGCCCCGGCGGGGGCCGGGGCCGTTCAGCTCGTTCGATCCGCCAGGAAGTTACCGCAGGGTCCTGCCGAGGTCGGCGCGGCGCTCGGTCATCGGCAGCACGATCACCTTGGTGCCGATGTTGACGCGCGAATAGAGATCGATCACGTCGTCGTTGGTCAGGCGCAGGCAGCCCGAGGACACATGCGTGCCGATGGTTTCCGGCGCGTTGGTGCCGTGGATGCGGTAGACGGTGCCGCCGAGATACATGGCGCGGGCACCGAGCGGATTGCCGGGGCCGCCGGCCATGTGGCGCGGCAGATAGGGCTGGCGCGCGATCATTTCGGACGGCGGCGTCCAGTCCGGCCACTCCGCCTTCTTCGTGATGGTCTGCGTGCCCGACCAGGTGAAACCGTCGCGGCCGACGCCGATGCCATAGCGAAGCGCCTGGCCGCCCCCGAGCACGTAGTAAAGATAGGTGTTGGGCGTATCGATGATCACTGTGCCCGGCGCTTCGCGCGTGGCGTAGTTGACGACCTGGCGCTTCAGCCGTGCCGGCAGTTCGAACGGCGCGACCTCGTCTTCGGAAGGTGCGGCCTGCACCGGCGGTGCGGCCTGCACCGGGGGTGTCAGGATGAAGGGAAAAAGCTGCGAGGCAGCGGCTGCGCCCGGAAGCGCAAAAGCGGTGAGGGCGAACGCGCCGAAGACGACGGCGCGGCGAAAGCGGAAGGCTTGCCGGTTGAGCATGGACGGTCCCTGTCTGATCACTACGCCGTGTTCCGGCGTGTCGTTGACGTTTCCCTAGTGCAAGGAAGTTTCGGGACGTTTGCGCGCGAATCGAAAAACGGTTTCGTCGCGGTAACGAACTGTTTCATGACGGTTTCGCGACGACAGCGCCGGCAATCCATCCCAAAAAGAATCTGCAACAGTTTGATGATGTCACACGCCTGAAACACGCATGCCTGATTTTCCCTTCCCGGGAATCATCGAATGCTCTGGTCTTCCTCATGCGGATATTAATCGCGACCGATGCCTGGCACCCGCAGGTCAACGGCGTTGTTCGAACGTTAACCTCGCTGGCAGCGGCGGCTCCTGCGCTCGGCGCCGAGATCGCGTTTCTCACGCCGGACGGCTTTCCCTCGATGCCGGTGCCGACCTATCCGAGCCTGCGCATCGCGCTGCCGAACCGGCGCGAGGTCGAGAAGCGGATCGAGCGGGCCGCGCCCGACGCGATCCACATCGCGACCGAAGGCCCGGTCGGCTGGTGGACGCGCGCCTACTGCCGCCGCCGCAACCTCGCCTTCACCACCTCCTATACCACGCGCTTTCCGGAATATGTCTCGGTGCGAACCGGCATTCCGGGTGCCGTCGGCTACGCCGTGATGCGCCATTTCCACGCGCCGTCCTCCACCGTCATGGTGGCGACGGCCTCGCTGCGGCAGGAGCTTGCCGCGCGCGGCTTCAGGAAGCTCGGCTTCTGGACCCGCGGCGTCGACACCAGGCTGTTCAATCCGCAAGCGCCGGCAACGCTCGATCTGCCGCGGCCGATCTTCATGACCATGGGGCGCGTGGCGATCGAGAAGAACATCGAGGCGTTCCTTGCGCTGGACCTGCCCGGCACCAAGGTCGTGGTCGGCGACGGGCCGCAGAAGGCCGCGCTGGAAGCGAAATATCCCGACGTGAAATTCCTCGGCGAGAAGAAGGGCGCCGACCTCGCAGCCCATCTCGCCGCCGCCGACGTCTTCGTATTCCCGAGCCTCACCGACACCTTCGGCGTGGTGCAGCTCGAGGCGCTCGCCTGCGGCACGCCGGTTGCTGCCTTTCCGGTCACCGGCCCGCTCGACGTCATCGCGGATCATCCGATCGGCGCGCTGGATCAGGATCTGCGCGGCGCGTGTCTGCGCGCCCTCACAATGTCGCGCGAGGCCTGCCGGAATTTCGCGCTGGAGCGCTCCTGGGAGAACAGCGCGCGGCAGTTCATCGGCAATCTCGCGCCCTTGGCGCCGAGCCGCGCGCTGGAGCCGACGCGCCGCCTGGCCGGTCAAGGCGTGATGCAAGGGTAGTTGAAACGGCTGATTGGAACTGACCGCGCTGACTTGGAATCTATCTCAAACGAACGAGAGCAATGATGTCTGAAACGATGAAACTCGACGACGCAAGCCGGTTGGACTTCGACCGCGCGACGGTCGAACAGGCCTATGATCGCTGGGCGCCGGTCTATGATCTGGTGTTCGGCGGTGTGTTCCGCAAAGGCCGTCGCGAGGCGATCCTTGCCACCAACAAGATCGGTGGCCGCGTGCTCGAGGTCGGCGTCGGCACCGGCATCTCGTTGCCGCAATACGCGCCGAACCTTCGCATCTTCGGCACCGACATTTCCGAAGCGATGCTGGACAAGGCCAGGCGCCGCGTCACCGAGCTGCGCCTGAAGAATGTCGAGGGACTCGCGGTGATGGATGCCGAGAAGCTGGAATTCCCCGACAATTCCTTCGACGTCGTGATGGCGCAATATGTCGTCACCGCGGTGCCGAATCCGGAAGCCGCGCTCGACGAGTTCGCCCGCGTGCTGCGGCCCGGCGGCGAGATGATCATCCTGAGCCGGGTCTCCGCCGATGCCGGCATGCGCCGCTTCATCGAGCAGCGGCTGCAGCCGGTGGTGCGTCCGCTCGGCTTCCGCACCGCCGAATTCGCCTGGTCGCGCTTCACCAGCTGGGCCGTCGGCGTGCCCGGCATAGAGCTGGTCGAGCGCCGCCTGGTGCCGCCGCTCGGGCATTTCTCCCTGATCCGCTTCCGCAAGACCGGCAAGGCGGCGGCCGCGTAAAGCGCGGCAGCCTGCGCTTCGCGCCGTGCGTGACGGTTGTGCGACGTCATATGACGTTTTGATGATGTCACATCCGCTACATCGAATCCGGCTAAAAACGAATCAGCCTTTCATGGGGGAGATAATGATCAAGAATTTCCTGGAACAGTTGCGCATCCAGCGCTGGGACGACCATCGCTACTATCACCACAGCCGGATCAACCAGAGCCTGCACTTCGTCAGCGCGGTCAGCTTCATGATCGGCTACGCGATGATGTTCTTCGACCCCGTGAAGGCCGCGCTGATCGGCTGGCTGATCTCAATGACGTCGCGCCAGGCCGGCCATTTCTTCTTCGAGCCGAGAGGCTACGACCACATCAACCAGGCGACCCATGAGCACAAGGAAGAGATCAAGGTCGGCTACAACCTGCAGCGCAAGGTCGTGCTGATGACGATCTGGGTCTTGTCACCGGTCGTGCTGTTCGCCAGTCCGACCCTGTTCGGCCTGGTCGAGCCCTGGACCACGGCGGCTGACTTCGTGCGGCAGACCGCCAAGATCTGGCTCGTGGTCGGCGTCGGTGGACTGCTGTTCCGCACCGTCCATTTGTTCTTCATCCGCGACGTCGAGACGGGTCTTGTCTGGATGACCAAGATCCTCACCGACCCCTTCAACGACTTCAAGCTCTACTGCAAGGCGCCGCTGGCGCTGCTGCGCGGCGAGCTGATCGATCCGGGTCTCGACATCGTCGAGCACGGGCTGGAAGAGCAGCACGCCTGAGTCTTGAAAGCTCTCAAAGCAACCGTCATGCCCGGCCTTGTGCCGGGCATCCACGTTTTAAAGCCAGAATGTCTTCGTTGAACCGGTCTGTCAGTGCACTCGATTCACCTCGCCCCGCTTGCGGGGAGAGGTCGCATCGCGTCAGCGATGCGGGTGAGGGGGACTCTCCGCGAGTCCGGTATGCGGTGAATCCCCCTCACCCCAACCCTCTCCCCGCAAGCGGGGAGAGGGAGAAGAGCTCGACTCTGCCTCTCCAGGGGAGGGTGGGAGCGTGCCTAGCGCCCCAGTCTCCTGCCGACCATCTCGCGCAGGATCCTGCGGCGGATGGCCTTGTTGGTCAGCGCGGCGTCATGCCACCAGAAGCCGTCCTGCTTCATCTTCCCGCAGGCCGCGACGAAGCGGTCACAGACCTCGGCAAAATCCGCATCGGTATAGTTCAGGCTGAAGATCAGCCGTCCGGTGCCGACCCAGCTCAGCGCGAGGCCTTCCGCGCGCAGGTAATATTGCAGCATCCAGTTGTAGCGCGACGGCGTCGTGTACTGCACCGTCCAGATCGACGACAGGTTGGCGACGCGCACCGGCACCTCGGCCGCGGCGAGACGATCGTTGAGGGCCCTGGCGCGTCCGTTCCAGAGCTCGTCGAGGCCGTTATAGACGGCGCGGAAGTTCGGGCTCGCGAGCCGGCTGAGGAACTCGTCCATCGCCGTCATGACGTAAGGGTGGGAGTTGAAAGTGCCGCGCGCAAAGCAGACGTCGGCGGGGCGGTCGTCGCGGAAGCGGCGCATCAGCTCCTTGCGTCCGCAGACCACGCCGACCGGCAGGCCGCCGGCCAGGCTCTTGCCATAGGTCACCATGTCGGCCTTGACGCCGAAATATTCCTGCGCGCCGCCGGCGGCAAGCCGGAAGCCGACGAACACCTCGTCGAAGATCAGGACGATGCCGCGCTCGCTGCAGACCTCGCGCAGCTTCGTCAGCCAGGCGGTGTAGGCCGCGCGGTCGAAGCGGCCGCCGCGCGAGGAATCGACCAGCGCGGAATCGCCAGGCGCGTTGGAATTCGGGTGCAGGCCCTGCAACGGGTTGACCAGCACGCAGGCGATGTCGCGCCGCGTGCGCAGCACATGCAGCGTGCGCTCGGACATGTCGGCCAGTGTATAGGTCTCGTGCGGCGAGACCGGATTGCCGACGCCCGGCTGCACGTCGCCCCACCAGCCGTGATAGCTGCCGGCGAAGCGCACGAGATGCGTGCGGCGGGTGTGATAGCGCGCGAGCCGCACCGCCTGCATGACGGCTTCGGTGCCCGACATGTGGAAGGAGACCTCGTCGAGGCCGGAGATAGCGCGCAGCCGCTCCACGTTGTCGAGGATGACGGGATGATACGGCCCGAGCACGGGGCCGAGCGCATGCGCGCGCATCTCGGCGCTCTCGATGCACTCTTTATAGAAGTCGTTGCCGAAGATGTTGACGCCGTACGAGCCGGTCAGGTCGTAGAACACATTGCCGTCGACGTCGGTGACGGTGACGCCGGCCGACGACTCCATGAACGCGCCGGCCGAGAGGTTCTCGCGCACCAGGCGGCTGAACTGGAACGGCACCCGGTAGCTCTCGGTGAAGTTGAGATCGGAGATCACCTCGGCAGCTTCGGCCGTCATCTGCCGGCCCTTGGGGTAGCGTTCGCTGCAGAGCCGCGCCAGGCGGAAGAAGCCGTCCTGGCGCCTGGTGGCGATGTCGGTCGGCGCGTCGTCGGCGCGGAAGAACTGGCCGATGTCGAAATCGTAGAACGGCACCATCCGCGCCACGAGCTTGGACATCTTGGAATGACCGGTCAGGGAGCGGTGCTTGGCGCGCGAGAGCGCCAGGCGGGCCTTGACCTTCGGGAAGACTGCCGCTGCGCCGGCAACCGCGGCGGTGGACAGGGCGAGAATCGGAAGGGGCGAATCCATGCCAGAAGCGCTAACCAGACCTGCTGACAGATTCATGACAGTGAAGGGGCTGATCGCCGCTTTCACCGGGCAGGAGAACATCAATTTCCTGCTCACCAACCGGATTCCGCGCGCCGCGGTGACCCGTTTCATGGGCTGGTTCAGCAAGGTGGAAAACCCTCTGGCGAGGGATGTCTCGATCGCCTGCTGGCGGCTGTTCTCCGACCTCGATCTGTCGGAAGCGAAGAAAACCGAGTTCAAGAGCCTGCACGACTGCTTCACCCGCGAGCTGAAGCCGGGCTTGCGGCCCTGCGATCCCGATCCTGCCATCGTGGCGAGCCCGTCGGACGCCATCGTCGGCGCGCATGGCGCGATCCGCGACGGCGAGCTGTACCAGATCAAGGGCGCGCCCTATTCGCTGATCGACCTCGTCGGCGATCGCGCCCTGGTCGAGAAGCACAGCAACGGCCGCTTCGTCACGCTGCGGCTGACCTCGAGCATGTATCACCGTTTCCACGCGCCTTATGACGCGCATATCAGCCGGGTCAGCTTCATCCATGGCGACGTCTGGAACGTCAATCCGATCGCGCTGAAGCGGATCGAGCGGCTGTTCTGCAAGAACGAGCGCGCGGTGATCGAGATGCAGCTCGCAAGCGGCGAGGCGCTCACCCTGGTGCCGGTCGCCGCGATTCTCGTCGCCAGCATCCGCCTGCACTTCCTCGACCGCGTGCTCAACGCGCAGAGCAGGGGACCGGCAGTTTTTCCCTGCGACGTGCGCGTCGGCAAGGGCGAGGAGCTCGGCTGGTTCGAGCACGGCTCGACCATCATCGTGCTTGCGCCGGAGGGCTTCGAATTCTGCGATGGCCTCGCCGAGGGCGCGCGGATCCGCGCCGGCCAGCCGCTGCTGCGCAAACCGTAAGCTCGATTTTCGCGCGCAATCCCTAAAGCTCGATTTTTTGCGCGCCAGCCCCTATATCAGCGCCCGGTCGAACGCGATTCGAATTCAGCGGGATTGATTGGCAATGGCGCGGGTGCCGGTTCTGGCGGCGGGAGGCATTGTGCTGCGGCGTGAGAAGACGCCGCGGATCGCGGTGGTGCGCCTGCGCAAGCGCAATGAATGGGTGCTGCCAAAGGGCAAGCTCGACGATGGCGAGACGCCACGGGCGGCTGCGACGCGCGAGGCGAGGGAGGAGACCGGGCACGCGGTCTCGGTGCACGAATTCCTGGGCACGCTGGTCTATGAGACGGCCGGAGGCTCCAAGGTCGTGCACTATTGGCGGATGGAAGCGGATGACGAGCCGGCCTACCCGTTGATGCCCGACGTGCGCGCGGTGGAATGGCTGCCGCTCGCCGAAGCGCTGCAACGGCTGTCGCGCGCCCATGAGCGCGTCTTTCTGGAAAATGTGGGGCCGATCGCGCTGCAGGCGGCGACGCTCGCGGATGGCGGCCGGCGCAGCAAGGCCAAGGCAAGTGAGAAGCCTGTAACGACCGAGCGGCGTCGCCCGCGCCGCGTTGCGCCCGCGCCGGAAGTCAGCGTGCCCGTGGCTGTGCCATCAGCGCCGGAGCTTGCGCCTGACATGGCCGGGACCGTCGTGGCCCCAGCCGAGACCGTTGCGGTCGAAGGGCTGCCCGCCTCGGGCGAAACCGCTGAAGCACCGGTGTTCGCGCCGGTCGTCGCCCCGGCTCCGGTCGAAGCTGAGCTTGAGCCTCCAAGCCGCGGCCTGCTGCAGCGTTTTCGCAACTGGCTGCGCCGCGAGGCGTGACGCTCGCGCCGCAGTCGCAGGGCGTCTAGCGGCGCTCCTTCTTTCCTTTCGGCGGCGGCCGGCGCGGCAGCACGGGACGATTCTGCAGGCCGGGCCGCTGCGCGTTTTGCGGCGGGGCAGGCGGGCGCGGCTGCACGCCGGGCCGCGCGGGCGCGCCAGGTTGTGCGTTCTGGTTCGGCCGCGGCAGCGGAGGCGGTGCCGCTCCGTTTGATGGCGTCGGCTGGTTCGCCCGCGCTCCGTTGCCCGGCTGTGCGGGCGTGCCGGGCTGCTGGCCGGTCCGCTGCGGCGTGCCGCCCTGTGCCGGCGTCGTGCCCTGTTGCGGCGAGCCCGGCCGTTGTTGCTGCTGACCCTGCCGGTTCGGCGTGCCGGGCTGGCCCTTCTGCTGACCGGGCGTGCCGTTCTGCCGCTGCTGGCCGGGCTGCTGCTGACCGGGCTGGCCGGGACGGTTCTGGCCGGGCGCGTTGTTGGGCTGTTGCCCGCCCGGACGCCCGGGCTGGTTGCCGCGATTGAGGCCGGGGTTGGCGCGGCGGAAGGCGCGCTGCTCGGTGACGATCTGCCGCCCGACGCCTTGCGTTGCATGGACCTGGCGCACGAAGCCCTGGTCGCGCTGCGCCTGCTGCGGCGAGATCGCGAGCGGCACCGCGGCAAAGCGCGCCCCGCCTGCACCGGGCCGGATCGCAAAGCCGCTCGCGGCCTGCGTGAGCGAGCCGAGCCGCGCGCCCTGGCGGTCGTTGATGTCGATATGACCGACGCGGCCGTCCTGGTCCGGATAGAGCTTGATGTTGACGTTGTTGGCGCTGCCTGCGGCCGCGTTCTCCGGCACCTCGACGAGCCCGGTGGTGCCGCGGATGCCAAGCGTCGCGGTCGGCGTGTTGATCGACATGTCGCCGGTCTTGGCGACCGCGGCGGCGACGAAGGCGACCGTGCCGCGCGCGATGTCGAATACGCCGGCGTTGTTCTTTCCGCCGTCCTCATAGACGTAATTGTCGATGGTGATCCTGGCGTTGGCCTTCATGTTGAAGGTGGTGGCATCGTTGAAGGTGATGCCGAGCGAGGAGCTCGCCGCGGTCTGCACCGTGTCGTTGAGATAGATGTCGTCCTTGAGCTTCAGCGCGACCGAATCCTTGTTGCGGATCACGGTGGCTACGCCGGTGATGGCGGCGACATTGCCGATCGGCTCGGCGGATGCGTTTTGTGCGGGCGCGGCGGTGTTCGCGTCGGGTGCGGGATTTGCGGCGGGCGCGCCCGGCTGCGGCGTCGGCGGTGATGCGGGCTGGCTTTGCGCAAGCTGCACCGGTGCGACGAGCGTCTCGCTCGCGGGGGCTTCACCCGCAATACCATTCGCCGCGCAAAGCGTGACCAGGGCGAAATAGCCGAGCGAGAGCCGATGCAATGTCACGAAGGATTCCAGGCGGGTGGAAACGGACAGGCAAGGTGATATCAGCCTCGGCCGGCTGAATGCAGGATGAATAGACTATTTGGGTTCGGCGCGGTCGATCAAGCGCAAGCTAGCGCAATCCAACGACAAAGGCCCCGCGGATCGGCCCGCGGGGCCTTCGCTTTTTGTCGCGCAATGATCAGCTCACGCGCTTCCAGGTTTGTCCGCCGCAGAACATGCCGCCGAAGGCGCAGCCCTGGACCTTGAGCAGGTTCGGTCCCTTCATCGCGATCGTGGAGTCGTAGTTGCTGCCGCCATCGGGATCGTGAATACGGCCGACCCACTTGTTCTCCTGCGGGCGCATGTTGATCAGGATCCTCTCGCCGGTCTTCTCGGCATAGCCGCAGAGATTGGCGCCGCAGGATTCGATGCGGACATTGCCCTTGTTCTCCTCGGTCGCCCACACGCCGAGCGGCGTGGTCGGTGCGGGGGCCGGCGCCGGCGCGGCGGCGACGGGTGCGGGCGCCGGGGGCACGGGCGCCATGGCAGGCGCGGGCGGCGGCGCGACGGTGCTCGTGACAGGCGCGGGGATTGGCGCGGGCGAGGCGATTGCCGGGTTCGGTGTCGGCACCGGCGGAGCCGCCGTCACCACGGGGGCCGACGCTTGCGGCACAGGAGCGGGCACCGTCGCGGCTTGCGGCGGCGGGAGGCTCGCATCGTCGTCGTCATCCTTGCTGCTGTTGCCGAACTTGATCCCGTTCAGGTTGATGCCGGAAATCTTCAGGCAGGAGATCGCGTCGCAATGGCGTGGCGCCTCGATCCGGATCTTGTGGCCGTCGATCTCGATGGAAACCGCGTTGCCGGCGTGGGCGGCGGTGCTTGCCATCAGCATCGCGGCGATCAGGGTGAGCTTCCTCATGACGGTCTCCTTGGGCAGCGGGGTTTTCGCGAATTCGACGCGACGTTAAGCCCGCCGGTTCATACCTTCCGTGATACGCATCACATGGCACGTCCGCTGCTGAACCATGACCCACAAACGCAAAACGCCCGGCGGTCGATGCTGCCGCCGGGCGCCTGGCTTAAAACGGGTGAGGCTTCTAGATGACGCCGAGCACGATCGCGCCGACAAAGGCGAACGCGACATAAGCGGTCAAGATGCTCAGCTTGCCGACGAAAGTCATGGGAATGCTCCCTTGGTTTACGTCGCTGCCCACAATCGACCAGATTACCAAAGCGTTCCTTCACGAAAAAGTCAGCGCTGCTGTCTATCCCCGCCGCCGGCTTACGTGGAACCGCCGGCGACGTGGTTAAAGGATCGTGAAATCAACGCATTGAAGAGTCCTTAAATAAATTGGCGCAAATCTTCCACGCATGACGCGTGGAGTTCGTTTGTATCTCGTCGGCTCCGTCGTCCTTGTCTCGTTGGCGGGCTGCGGTCGTGGATTCTTCCAGGCCGAGCGCGAGCCATGGCGGGCCGAGGCCGAGATGGCGTGCCTGAAATCCGGCGCGGTGAAAGAGAGTGCCGACATCGTGCGGATCGATCCGATCTCCGGTCCCGGGGTCTGCGGCGCAGAATATCCGCTCAAGGTCGCGGCACTCGGCGAGAATGCGTCCTCGTTCGGCTTTGCCGATGAGGATCTGCGGCCGCCGGCCGCGATCGGCAATCAGCCGCGCTGGCCGATCCAGAACCAGCGCCTCTCACCGCCGGCCTCGACCTATCAGCAGAACTATCCCGGCGCCGCCGCGCGGCCGCCGAGCTACGGCGCGTCCTCCGGCGCGCCGATCTCGCTCAGCGCGCCCGGTCTCGCGCCGCGCGAAGACGGCATCGACCTGCCGGCGGAGGGCGTGCCGTCGCCGTCCCATCCAGCGCGGCAACCCTATCAAGCGCAGCAGCCTTACCCGCAGCAGCCCTATCCGGCGCAGCCTTATCCGCCGCGCGACCGCTATGCCCCGCCCTATCAGGAACGTCCGGACAGCCTGCCGCCGCCGGCGCTCGGGCCTGCGCGCGGCAACCCCGTGGCATCCGTCGGCCCGGTCGCGGTGAAGCCGGCTGCCACGCTTGCCTGTCCGATCGTCTCGGCGCTCGACCGCTGGTTTGCCGATTCCGTGCAGCCTGCGGCCGCGCGCTGGTTCGGCACGCGCGTGGTCGAGATCAAGCAGATCTCGGCCTATTCCTGCCGCGGCATGAACGGCAACCCGCATGCGCATATTTCCGAGCACGCCTTCGGCAACGCGCTCGACATCGCAGCCTTCACGCTGGCCGACGGCCGCCGCATCTCGGTGAAGGATGGCTGGAAGGGGCTGCCGGAAGAGCAGGGCTTTCTGCGCGACGTGCAGGCCGCGGCCTGCCAGCAGTTCACGACGGTGCTGGCGCCGGGCTCCAACGTCTATCACTACGATCACATCCACGTCGATCTGATGCGCCGCGCCTCGCGCCGCGTCATCTGCGAGCCGTCGGCGGCCTCGGGCGAGGAGATCGCGGCGCGCGCCGGTGCCCGCAACCCCTATGCCTCGCGCGAGCCCTACGCCACGGGATCGCTGGGCAGGCCCGCATCGCGCCCGCGCAAGAACGACAGGGTGAACGAGGAAGACGAGTTCCAGGACGATTGAGGTGATCGATTGAGGCGCGGTGATCACCGCGCACTCGTGCCGCTCAAGCGGCTTCATGACGGCTCAGGCCGGTGGCGGTGGCGGGCCGCCAGCGTTCAGCAATTGCGCGACGGCGGTGACAAGCTGCGCCGGCGCGAACGGCTTCTCCAGGAGAATGCTGTTGGGAACGCCGTGGGAAGACCATTGCGCGGCGGCGGCGCCGGTCATGTACACGACCGGGAGGGCGGGATCGATCTCGCGCGCGGCCTTCGCAACCTCCCAGCCCGTCATTCGCCCCTTCAGGTTGATGTCGGTGACGAGTGCGCGGTATTTGACCGCGCCGCTCCTGAGCAGGGTCACCGCTTCCTCGCCTGACGCGGCGATCGCGGATTCGAAGCCCCCCTCGGCCAACGCGTCCTCAACAACATTCTGCACAGGGTCGTCGTCCTCGACGACCATGACGAGCGGTAGTTCTGTCTGCAATTTCTTCTTGCCCCGATTCACGATGCCGAATCCACAGATGACGCGGCAGGGCGCGTTTGGTTTCACGCTGTGTGCAAATTTGAACACTTTGTCGCAACGCCCGGTCGCGCAAGGGTTCCATCGGCTTCACCGCTGGTGGGCGGATTTTGACGTTCGCTGCCCGTTTGCCGCTTTACCCCCACGTGGACGTCAAATCCAAAGCTCCACTGGCATCAACAGTTTGCCAGTGGTCCTTTGATTCCAACGTTTGCAAACGTGTCTCCCAAAGTGGGTGCGAATGTCAGAATCGGACCACTAGCGCCGCTGGAACCGGCTGAACTGGAACGACTGCGTCGCGCCCCAGGGGGTGTGATGCAGATCGGCACGCGTCTCCAGCAGCGCAAAGCCGCCGCCGAGTTCCGCCTGAAGAGCGTCGCTGTCATAGCGCTGCACCGGCAGGCCGCTACATTTCTCCGGCCCGTCCGGCGCGAAGGTGCCGATGATCACCTGCCCGCCGGGCGCGACCGCGGCGCGCAGGCGATCGAGATAGGCGGCGCGGTCGGCGGGATCGGTGAGGAAGTGGAAGGCGGCGCGATCGTGCCAGACGTCATAGGCGCGCTGCGGCGTCCATTGCGCGGCGTCGGCCACGATCCAGTCGACTGCCGATGCCGCCGGACCGATCCGCTGCTTCGCGGTTTGCAGGGCTGTGGCCGAGAGGTCGAGCACCGCGATTCTGCGGAAGCCCTTCTGAAGCAGCGCATCGACCAGGCGCGATGCGCCGCCGCCGATGTCGATGATGCTCGCGTCCTTCGAGGGGGCAGCCGCCATGATCAGTTCAAGCGACAAGGCGGGGTTTTCCTGAAACCAGCTTACCTCGTCTTCGCGCTTGGTGGTGTAGACGTTCTCCCAATGTGACCGGCGGTCGATCATCGCTTCCTCCCGCGACAGGCGCGCCTCGCGGCGTGCGGATATCGGACGGCTCGGCAGGATACAATCTATGTGAATGAATTACCTATGCAAATGAGCGCGATCGGGGAATCGGCCGTGGCGGGCGCCGTGTTTGCGACTTCCGCGGCTTGAAATCGGGCTGGTGGAGCGGATTTGACGTTCGCTACCCATTTGCCACGCTTCCCTTATGCGAACATCAATAAGCTAGAGCGCCAACCGATGCTGCGCACGCGATTGTCGAATGACGTCGCCTGCCCCATTGGCGACTGTCGGCTGAACAAAAAAATCATGAAACGGTTTGGAACAAAAACATCAAGGGAGAACTTGGAACAAAATATCAAGGGAGGACGACCATGAAACTTGCAACAATAGCATTGGCTTCTGCGTTCGCACTCTCAAGCACGTTCGCACTTGCATACACAAGTCATCATAAGTACAGGTCAGGCGCCAGGACCCACCAAGGTACGGTCGGCATGGCGCGTTCGACGAACAGGACCAACCAAGGTACGGTCGGCATGGGGCGTTACGGCGGCTCCTCGAACAGCAGAGGCGGCTTAGTTGGCGGCGCGGACCCCGGTACTTACAAGCCCTAAGAGTAAGCGCCGCGTTTCTGCGGGGCTTTTTCTTCGACCGAAATAGCGCGGCGCCTTGCGGTCCAGACTGAAAAGAAATTGAATGACGGGGACAACCCGTCTTCGACATAGCTACGCCATACAGAGGGCGCGGGAAGCCGCCAAGAAAGCCATCCGTGAGGCGAACCGCACCTGCGGCTTTATGCATGGTCCCTCCGCATGGAAGGCTGCGGTGGGCGTGGCAACATGCGCGCTCTATAGGCGACGCCGATTCGAGCACCACACGCGCGATCGCGGTCGAAAGAGCAACTTCCGTTGTTGGCACGAAACGGACGAGGCGATGTCCGATTTGAGTCCGGAATGCGCACCAGAGCCGATGTCCGCCGACCCCTCGAATTTATGGGCTCACGCCCTAGTGGTTCGAAAGTTCTCTTCATTTGTGCCGGAGTTCGTCAAGAGAACTTCGGGACCAAAACCGCACCAGAATCATAAATTTGCTAGTGTCCTTCCGGACCCGAAGTTCGCAAAAGAGCGTGGCCCGCCAAATGATACGAACTTCGGATCCGGGACACTCGTGGAGCTTTTGATTCTAACATTCGCAAACGTGCCTCCCTGATGGGAGGCGTGTGTTAGAATCGGACCGCTCGCCTGCAACTTCGGCTTGCTCTCCAATCGGGTTAACGGTTCGCTCACCCAACCTTCGATCTTCATCTTGCCGGCGTACGCCCGCCACAGTTGCCGGCAACAACGCTCGCCGCCCATTGTTGGCTGTCGCGTTAGGGAGGACTGGCATATGGCCGCCTATCGCATCACGCAATTCGGCTCGCGCGTCATTGTCGGCACTGAGGAGGAAGCGGTCCTGGTCTGCACCAGCCTCCGCGTCGCCCGTCAGGCGGTGGCTGACGCCGAGCTTCTCGAGACGCTTCCCGCCAGGCAGGTGTTTTCCCGAGAGACAAAACTGCCGATCGCGGCCGGCGAGTGAGCGACGTCAAACCCGCGGGTTGCTTCCGTCGAGCGCGCGGTTGCCGCGTCTGTGCGTCGTCTTGCGCGAGGCACAAAATACACGAGGCCCGGTGAGCCTAGGAGACCGGGCCTCGTGATCTTCCCCCTGCCGCATTGGCAGTGATGTGGGCGTTTCTTACGCGAAGTCAGGGCCGCCGCCAATGCCGGAAGATTACGGTGTCGGCCGTTTCTGCCTTGTTCGGAAAATGTGAGAAGCATTGCGAGGCGAAATCGCCGCACCCCGGTTGTTGGCACGTTTGAGACATCCCAAGGGGCGGCGTGCCGCCTCGCGCCTGCCAGTGCGGCGGACGCCGTCATTGCGCCGTTTCGCGCCGGCCATTATGCTCCGCCACCGTTCACAATGATGCGTGCGCAGCCAACAGGATCACCCCATGCCGACCGCCGGCTTGGCCCCCCTGGACGAGGCCATCACGATCGAGGAGCTCACGCGCGATCCCTATCCGATCTACAAGCGCCTGAGACGCGAAGCGCCCGTCTTGCGGGTCAAATCAGTGGGCCGAACCTTCCTCACCAAGGCCGCCGACACCAGGTACGTGAAGGACAATGCGGCGTTGTTCAGCTCGGACGACCCGAACACGCCCATGAAGCGCGCCTTTCTCGCGCACACGCTGATGCGCAAGGACCACGACGAGCACCGGACCGAACGGATGGCGATGATGCCGGCCCTCATGCCGAAGACGATCGAATCGGTCTGGGCGCCGCTGTATGCGAAACTGGCCGCGGCATATCTTGACCGGCTGCCGCGAGGCGAGGTGGTCGATCTCTTTCCCGCTCTCGCGGGACCGCTTGCCGCGCGGATTCTGGCGCACACCATGGGCGTTCCGGACGCGAGCGATGAGGACATGCAGCGATGGTCGCAGACGTTGATCGACGGAGCCGGCAATTTCGGCTGGACGCCGGGGCCTTTCGAAACGACCGACATCGCCAATGCGGAGATGGACAAATGTATCCGCGCCAACGCCGAACGGGTGCGGGCCGAACCGGACCCCTCAGCGCTCTCCGTCATGGTGAACGCGACGAACCCGATTCCAGAAAGCCAGATGATCGCCAATGTAAAGATCGCGATCGGCGGCGGCATCAACGAGCCGCGCGATGCCCTGCTGACGATCCTCTACGGCCTGCTCACCAATCCGGATCAGCTTGAGGCTGTGCGCGCAGGCGGCAAATGGCGCTCTGCCTTCGAGGAAGGGGTGCGGTGGGTAGCGCCGATCCAGGCGAGTTCACGGCTCGTGATGGAGGACACCGAGATTCGCGGCTGCTTCATCCCCAAGGGCGACACCGTGATGACGATCCAGGCGTCGGCAAACCGAGACGAGGACGTCTTCGAAGATGGCGAGTACTACAACGGGTTGCGCGAGCCCAATGCTCACCAGGCCTTTGGCAACGGCCCGCATCATTGTGCGGGCGCGCACCTGTCGCGACGAACCGTCGGTGCCATCCTGCTCCCCATGCTGTTCGAGCGCTTCCCCAACATGACGCTGCCTGATCCCGCGAGCGTGCGCTGGCACGGTTTCGGTTTCCGCGGCCCGCTCAATCTGCCGGTTCTCCTGCAATAGGGCCGGCGCGAGTCTCGATCCGGCGGCCACAGCGCATCTGATCAAGGCCTGTCGTGTTCCTCGGAAATGTCCTTGTTGGTGTAGTCGGGCATCAAGGTGGTCGCGACAATGCTGACGGCCGCGCAGAACAGAATGTAGAACGCGATCGCGTAGCCTGAGCCGGTGGCTGCGAGCAGCGCGGTAGCGATCAGCGGTGCCGGCCCGCCGGAGATGACCGAGGAGAGCTGATAGCCGATCGAGCAGCCGCTGTACCGCAGCCGCGGGGTGAAGCACTCGGCGATCAACGCCGCCTGCGGGCCATACGTCAGAGCGTGCGGTACGAATGACAGAACGATGGCGATGAAGATCAGCAACGGCGCGCCAGTGTTCAGCAGGCCGAAATACGCAAAGCCGAACAGCCCGGTCAGGACCGAGCCAATCAGGTACAGGCGCTTGCGCCCGATGCGATCCGACAGGTGCCCCGCCAGCGGGATGTTGAAGAGCTCAAGGGTGCCGGCGCAGATCAGACAGATGAGCAGGAAGTCGCGATCCTGATGGATGACCTGGGTGCCGTAGGCGAAGACAAAGGCCAGGTAGATATAGGCCGGCGCCTGTTCGACCATCCGCACCAGCGCCGAGAGAATGATCGACCGCGGCTGACGCTTGATCACCTCGATCACCGGGACTCGCGCGACGCGGTTCTCGGCCACGATCCGCCGGAACGTCGGCGTCTCCATGATGCCGAGCCGGATGTAAAGCCCGATGGCGATCATCACGAGGCTGAGCAGGAACGGGATGCGCCAGCCCCAAACCAGGAACTGGTCGCCGGAAATGCGGCTGAACACCAGCACCGCTATATTTGCCAGCAGCAAGCCGGCGGGACCGCCGAGCTGCGGCCACGAGGTGATGAAGCCGCGGTGCTGGTTGGTCCGCGCCCACTCCATCGACAGCAGCACCGAGCCTCCCCACTCGCCGCCGACGCCCACGCCCTGGATGAAGCGGATGACCGTCAGGATGACGGCACCCCAGATGCCGATCGTCTCATAGGTGGGGACGAGGCCGACCGCCGCAGTGGCAAGCCCGGTCAGCAGCAACGTGGCGATCAGCGCCGCCTTGCGGCCGATGCGGTCGCCATAGTGGCCGAAGATCGCAGCACCGATCGGCCGCGCGATGAAGCCCACCGTGTAGATGGCGAATGCCTCCAACACGCCAACCAGGGGATCGGACTTGGGAAAGAAGAGTTTGCCGAAGACGAGGCCAGTCACCGTGCTGTAAAGCAGGAAGTCGTACCATTCGATGGTGGTGCCTACCGTGCTGGCGATCAATGCGCGACGCAATTGCGCCCGGTGCTCGGCTTCCGGCAGCGGGGCGGCCGCAATGTCCAATGTCGTCATTGTGCATCTCCTTGGCGCAAATCAGCTGGGACCTCCGGGAACGGGTTTCGTCCACCATCCACGGAGGCGGATGGTGGTACCAAGGTCTGTTGTCTTGTCTGGTTGGGGCTACGCCGTCATTGCGCGCGTCGTGCCCATGCAGGCCTCAGGAAGCCGGTCCTGGATGGCGAGCGGCACTAACCGAACGCCATCGCGGGACTGCGACATCCCTCATGACACGGTCTTGCAATCCGAAATCTAGTCCTTCGGTCCGCCCGGTAAATTCGACCTTGGTCTGTGGCATGCCTGCCGCCAGAACCCCTCATGGTGAGGCGCGTCGCGCTTGCGACGCGTCTCGAACCAAGAGGTCAACCCAGGCCAATAGAACCGTCATTGCGCGTGCAAGCCACGCCGCTCACGCCGCAAGCTGCGTCAGGAGATCGCGCACCAGCCCTTCGAGCAGATCGAGCTTGTATCCGGTCATCGGCAGCGGCTTTGCGCCGGCACGCGCCTGGCGCGCGGCCGCTTCGATGGCGGCTGCATCGGGCTTCGCACCCGCGAGTGCCGCTTCCGATGCGGCAAGGCGCAGCGGCACCGGGGCAATCCCGCCGGCGGCGAGGCGCACGAAGCGGAAGCTGCCGTTCTCCACCACGGCGCGTGCGCAGAGCTCGACCAGCGGCCATTCGGCATCGCTGCGGCTGATCGCGCGCTTGTAGAGCGCGCGCTCGCCGGGCAGCGGCGGCGGGAGACGGACATGGCTGATGAGCTCGCCGGCTTCAAGCCGAAGATCGCGGCCGCCGTCGCTGCCGTCGCCGAGCAGCTGCGTGATTGAAACGCTGTCGCGACGGTCGGTTGCAACCGTCGCGTCATAGGCGAGCAGCGCCGCCGCCATGGTTGAGGGATGCGGCGCGACGCAGGGGCCGAGATCGAAGGCGACAGCGTAGAGATGGTTGCCGGATCGCGCCGGGCAGGCGTCGCCGCCCTTCTTCAGGCAGTCGACATGCGGGTTGCGGTAGTACCAGCAGCGCGAGCGCTGGGCGAGGTTGCCGCCGATGGTGGCGAGGTGGCGCACCTGCGGTGTCGCAAGCCCGTGCGCGCTTGTCGCAAGTCCCGGATAGGCCTGCGCAATGCGCGCATCGGCTGCGATCGCCGCGATGGTCGCGCCTGCGCCGATCGTTGCCGCGCCGTCGGCGTTCCAGCTGAAGGAGGCATCGAGTTGCGCGCTGATGTCGCGCAGCGGCCCCCGGGAGACGCCGCTGCGCCGCCGCTCGGAAAGATCGGTGCCGGCGGCACGGAATTCGGGCGCAGCATTCATGACAGCGGGATTCATGCGGCGTCCCTCCGGGCAAGCGCGGCGAGCAGGCGGTCGGGCCGGAATGGTATTTCCGTGAGCCGCACGCCGATCGCGTTGTGGATCGCATTCGCGACCGCCGGCGAGGTCGGAACGGTTGCGACCTCGCCGATGCCGACACTGCCGCCCGGCACATGATCGAAGCCGGCCTCGTCGAAATGCACGTCCAGCCCCGGCATGTCGGCAATTCCGGGAATGCGGTAGTCCTCCATGCTGGCGGAGAGCACGCGGCCATCGCGCGGATCGGTCTCGCGCGCCTCATAGAGCGCATAGCCGATGCCCTGGATGACGGAGCCAGCCGCCTGGCTGCGCGCCAGAACGGGAGCTGCGAGCCTGCCGACCGCAAGGCCGGTCGCGACATTGAGCACGCGCACATGGCCGAGCCAGGTGTCGACCTCGACCTCGACCACCTGCACCGAGCTCGGCACGCCGGCGCCGACCATCATGTTGTTGAAGAAGCGCAGCATCCAGCCGAACACCATGCCCATGAAGCCGGCCTGGCTGAGCGGCGAGGCGATCCCGGCAGCCGGCTGCGCATCCCTTGGCCGCGCCGCCGACACCGAAAGGTCGGGACAGGCTGCGATCAGGTCGCGCCACGGCGCATTGGAGCCGGGAGCGGGAGGCCGCGCGGCGGATCGCGCAATCGCCTGCTTGAGCTTTTCGGCCGCGGCGAGCGTCGGCGGCACGATCGAGGCGGTGACGCGACTGCCGCCGGAGCCCGGGCCTTCCGGCAGGCGGGAATCGCCGAGGCGCACCTCGATGTCCTGCGGCTCGAGCGAAAATTCGCGCGCGATCGTGTTGGCGATGACGCTGCGCGTGCCGGTGCCGATGTCCTGCACGGCGGAGCTTGCAACGATGCGGCCACTTTTCACCGCGATCTCGACGGTCGATCCCGGCTGCCAAAGATAGAGCCAGTAGCCGGCGGCAACGCCGATGCCGCGACGGTAGCGGCCGCCGCCGGCCGATTGCGGCTTGCGGTTGCGCCAGAGCTCGAGCCCGGCGGCCCATCGATAGAGCCGCTGCCGGTTTGGATCGACGTCCCAGCGCTGGCGCAGGGCGATCGGATCGATCTTGAGCCGATCGGCTGCCTCATCGACCGCCTGCTCCAGCGCGAATGCCATCGGCGGCCCGCCGGGGCCGCGGAACGGCGCGCCGGGCGGCAGGTTGCTGATGACGTCGTAATCGGCCAGCGCCTTGGCTTCCGCGGGATAGATCAGCCGCGCCAGTGCGGCGATCGTCGAATTGGTCGCCGCTCCCGTGTCGCCATAGGCGGTGAGCGAAAGCGCGGCGAGCTTGCCTTGCGCCGAAGGAAGCAGCGCGACCTCGATCTCGGCCGCGGGCCGATAGCCGCTCACCGAAAGCTCTTCCTCGCGATCATAGGCGACGCGCACCGGGGCGTTGGCGGCGCGCGACAATTCGATCGCGGCGATGGTTTCCATCCCGAGGCCGCCCTTGGAGCCGAAGCCGCCGCCGACATGGTCGGCGATCACCCGCACCTTGTCGTGCGACAGCCGGTAGCGCTTGGCGACGTCCTCCATCACCTGGAACACGGCCTGCGTGGAGACGTGCAGCGTCAACTGCTCGCCGTCGAAGCGGGCCACCGTGGCATGCGGTTCCAGGCACGCATGGGATTGCGTCGCAACCCGGAAGGTTGCTTCCACGAGCAGCGGATCGCGTGCCTGCCGGGCTGCCTCGATCGCGCTCTTTGCCTTGCGTGCCGCTTGCGAAAACGCTGCCGACGGTCCGCGCACATTGCCGTGCCACGGCGCCGGCGCGGCACTGCCTTCGGAGACGTTGCCGGCTTTCTTGCGGTCGGCGCGCTCGAACACCACGGGCGCGTCGCCGCGGCGCGCCGCAGCGAGGCCGATCACCGCCGGCCGCGCGTCGTTCGCGAAGCGGATCGCGGCCAGCGCCTTCAGTGCGGTCGTGCGATCTTTCGCCGCGACCGCCGCGATCGGGCTGCCGACATAGCGCACCATCCCGTCGTCGGGCAGCAGCGAGACGGCGGCGGCGACGCCGTCAATCGCGCGCGCCGGCGCAAGATCGAGCGCGCTGATCTTCGCATGCGCATGCGGCGAGCGCAGGATGACGCCTTCGAGCTGGCCGTCATGCCTGATGTCGACGGTGTAGCGCGCCGCGCCCGTCACCTTGTCACGCGCCTCGATGCGCGGCGCGACCACGTCCTTGCCGTCGAAGCGCCCGCTGCAGGCTTCCGTCACCGCGCGGAAAATGCCTTCATAGGCGCCGCAGCGGCAGAGATGCCCGGCGAGCGCGGCGGCGATTTCCTCGCGCGAGGGCGCGGCCGTGCCGTTGGCCGCGCGCCAGCGATCGTGGAACGCCGTTGCCTCGACGATGAAGCCGGGCGTGCAGAAGCCGCATTGCAGGGCGTCGTGCGCCATGAACGCCTTCTGGACCGCATGCAGATGGCCAGCGGAGATGCCTTCGACCGTCGTCACCGTCCTGCCGGCTGCCGCCTGCGCCGGCAACAGGCAGCTCACGACGGGCGCGCCATCGAGCAGCACCGTGCAGGCGCCGCAGACGCCCGAGCCGCAGACGAGCTTGGTGCCGGTCAGGTTGAGACCGTCGCGGATCACCTCGACGAGGAGCGCGTCCGCGCTGTCGGGCAGCGTGGCGGATTGGCCGTTGATCGTCATGCTGCTCATTTCCGATCTCCAGTTTTGCGGCGGGCGGCGGGTCTTTTGCGCGGCAATGTTGCGGACTTCGGTGTCTTGGTGATGGCGCCCGCGACCAGCGTGCGCACCATCAGGGAAAGATCGCGCAGGAAAGCGTCGAGCGGCTGCATGTTGGGATGCGCTGATTTGGCGCCGTTCACCGCCATCTCGACGTAGCGCGCCAGCCCTGAAGGCGTCATGCCGGGATTGAGCTCCAGCTTCTGTTTCGTGCGCACGCGCGCGATGGTGGCGGCGAGCGCGGCCTGGTGGCGCGCGGCAAAATCCTGGTAGAGATCACGCGCCTGCGCCAGGTGTTCCGACAACAACTCCTCGACATGCGGCGAGCCGTCGAGGGCGGCGACCAGCGCCTTGAGGCGCGCCGTGATCTGGCCGATCAGGACGTCGGCAAGGTCGTGGCCGGCGGCTTCCGCACGCGCCGCGGCTTCCGCGCCGGTCGCGAGCGCCGCCTCATGAACGCGCTCGATCGCGGCGCGGAACAGCGCTTCCTTCGAGGAGAAGTGATGGTAGAGCGCCTGCCGGGTCAGGCCCGCCGCCTCCGCTGCCTGCTCGATCGAGGAACGGCGAAAACCGTGCCGGCGGAACACCTGCATCGCCGCCTCGAGGATACGGTCGCGGGTCGTCATTCGACGAATTTGACAGCCTACGCAAAACTGTCAAATCGCGAGAACGTGAGTGCACCGCGGGAATATCAGGCGCCTCCGAGACGCGATTCGCGAATAGCGGGTCGATGAAGCGGAGGTCGAGGCGCCCGTCGCGAGCGGAAATCCTGTTCGCTATCGCCCGCCGGTCGCCGGCTTGCGCCGCTACTTCTTCGGCCGGTACGCCGCGAAGAACACGCGCGTGGCGCTGTCGACGACCCTTGCGATCTGCTCGGGCGAGGGCGACGGCTTGGCCTGGAAGATGAACGCCTGGAACAGCGTCGCCTGGCACATCTGCATGAATTGCCAGGCCGCGAGCTGATAGTCATCGATGACGATTTCGCCGCGCTGCGCGCGCGCTTCGAGATAGGCGGCGAAGCGATCGACGGTGTGGGCGATCACATGCTGGTAGAACCGGCTGCCGACCTCCGGCATCCGCTCGGCGATCGCCATCACGGTGCGGATCGCCGAGCCGCCGCCGGGACGGCACAGCAGGCCGATATAGGCGCGGCCGAACTCGGGGAGGGTGGTATCGACGTCGCGTGCGGGATCGAAATTGAAGGCGACCTTGCCCTGCTCGATCTTCTCTTCCTCGACGATCGCCTCGAACAGGCGGCTCTTGTCGGCGAAATAGACGTAAAGCGTGCCCTTGGAGACGCCGGCCGCCCGGGCGATCTCGCCCATGCTGGCGCCGTCAAATCCCAGATCCATGAAGACCTTGCGGGCCCCGTCGAGGATCTGCCGCCGCTTCGAGCTGTCTTCCTCGGTTACGACGTGCAGGGGTGTGCGGATTTCTGCAACCATTGGTTTAGCTTTCGGCAAAGAACCCAATTTTAGAAGGTGTTCGCAAGGAGTCGCTGGTTTAGAACTCCTCTCATTGACGTTAACTTGACCGAACCGTTCGGTCAATGTATTGTTTTAGAGGGCGTGATGGCCGGGCCGGGGTCGGCTCCGCCCGTGTATTGGAGTGGGAGGCCGTCATGGCCGCAGCGAGAGATCAAGCCGCGCGGATCGTTCTGCCTGAGCCGGACGAGAGCGCCGACGCACGCGACATGGAAGCCGTCGAAGCGTTGCGCAGCCAGTTCGCTGACGAGGCGAGGCGCCGCACGGTGGAAACGCCGGGCAGGCCGGCGCCCGAAAAGCCCGCCATCGAAACCCCCGCGACCGAGGCACCAGCCGCGGGTGGCGCCGCGCCGAAGCCCGCCCGCCGCAAGAAGCTGATCCTGATCGGCATGGGCGCGCTCGTCGCGCTCGCGCTGGCGAGCTACGGCGTGCATTATCTCCTGGTCGGACGCTTCTACGTCTCGACCGACGACGCCTATGTGCGCGCCAACAACACCATGCTGGGCGCGCGGGTCTCGGGCCATATCGCCACGATCATTCCCGCCGACAATACGCTGGTCCGTGCCGGCGACGTGGTCATGCGGATCGACGACGGCGACTACCGCATCGCGGTCGATGCCGCACGTACCCGCATCGCGACGCAGGCGGCGACGATCGAGCGGATCGGACGGCAGGTCACCGCGCAGGAAAGCGCGGTGGAGCAGGCCAAGGCCAATCTCGTCTCGGCGGAAGCCGGCCTGAAGCGCGCCGGGCTCGACTATGACCGCCAGCAGTCGCTGAGCAGCAAGGGATTCGCTTCCCGCGCCACCTTCGAGCAGTCGGAAGCCGGACGCGACCAGGGCGTTGCCGCCGTGAACGCGGCACAGGCCGCCTATGACGCCGCCCTCAGCAATGTCGACGTGACGAAGGCGCAGCAGGCCGAGGCCAAGGCGCAGCTTGCTGAATTGCAGACGCAGCTCGCGAAGGCCGAGCGCGACCTCGCCTTCGCCTCCGTGCGCGCGCCGATCGACGGCATCTTCTCCAACCGCCTCGTCAATACGGGCGACTTCGTCGCGGTCGGGCAGCGGCTCGGCAACATCGTGCCGCTCGACGACGTCTATATCGACGCCAATTTCAAGGAGACGCAGCTCAAGCGCATCCGTCCCGGCCAGCCGGTCACGATTTCGGTCGACGCCTATGGCCATCGCAAGTTTGCCGGCATCGTCGACAGCATCTCGCCGGCGGCGGGCTCGGTGTTCACGCTCTTGCCGCCCGACAACGCCACCGGCAATTTCACCAAGATCGTGCAGCGCCTGCCGGTCCGCATCCGCGTCCCGAAGGCGGTGGCGCGGCAGAACCTGTTGCGCGCGGGCATGTCGGTCTACGCCACCGTCGATACCAACAAGGGCGCGGCCGATGCCGACAGCGAGACCGATCTCGACGACCCCACCATGATCCACCCGCAATAGGGTTGCGCATCAGATGGCCGAGGCGCCTGTCATGACGGGAACGCAAGCGCCCAGCGAGCGCATCGCCCCGCAGCGGCTGTTCGCCTTCCTGATCATGGTGTTCGGGATGTTCATGTCGATCCTGGACATCCAGATCGTCTCCGCCTCGCTCACCGACATCCAGGCCGGCCTCTCGGCAAGCTCGACCGAAGTGTCATGGGTGCAGACCGCCTATCTGATCGCCGAAGTGATCGCCATACCGCTGTCCGGCTTCCTGTCGCGCGCGCTCGGCACGCGGCTGTTGTTTGCGATCTCGGCCTTCGGCTTCACGGTCTCGAGCTTCCTCTGCGGCTTCGCCTCCTCGATCGAGCAGATGATCGTCTGGCGCGCGCTGCAGGGATTTCTCGGCGCCGGCATGATCCCGACCGTGTTCGCCTCCGCCTACACGGTGTTCCCGCGCTCGAAATTCCACATCGTCGGCCCGATCATCGGACTGGTCGCGACGCTGGCGCCGACGATTGGTCCGACGGTGGGCGGCTACATCACCGACATGATGTCGTGGCACTGGCTGTTCTTCATCAACATCGTTCCCGGCATCGGCATCACCGTCGGCGTGCTGGCGCTGGTCGATTTCGACCGGCCCGATTTCGCCCTGCTCGAGCGCTTCGACTGGTGGGGCCTGCTCTTCATGGGCGGCTTCCTCGGCTCGCTGGAATATGTGCTGGAGGAGGGGCCGCAATATGAGTGGCTGCAGGACACGTCGGTGGCGATCTTCGCCTGGGTCTGCGCGCTCTCGGCGATCGCCTTCTTCTGGCGCGTGCTCGCCGCCGAGGAGCCGATCGTCGACATCCGCGCGTTCACCAACCGCAATTTCGGCATCGGCTGCCTGATCTCCTTCTGCATCGGCATCGGCCTCTACGGGCTGACCTACATCTATCCGCGCTATCTTGCGGAAGTGCGCGGCTACAGCGCGCTGATGATCGGCGAGACCATGTTCGTCTCCGGCGTCACCATGTTCCTGATGGCGCCGGTGGTCGGGCGGCTGATGCTGAAGTTCGACATGCGCTACATCATCGCGGCCGGCCTCATCATCTTCGCGCTCGGCGCCTTCCAGATGACCTGGATCACCCGCGACTATGACTTCTACGAATTGCTGCTGCCGCAGATCCTGCGCGGCATCGGCATGATGATGGCGATGGTGCCGACCAACAACATCGCGCTCGGCACGCTGCCGCCGGACCGGGTGAAGAACGCCTCCGGGCTGTTCAACCTGACGCGCAATCTCGGCGGCGCGGTGGGGCTTGCGATCATCAACCAGGTGCTGAACGACCGCACCGACCTGCACATCTCGCGCCTGCATGATCGCGTCACCTGGGGCAATACGACGGCAACCGAGACGCTGAACATGCTGACCCAGCGCATGCAGGGCATGGGCGACGCGACGCTGATGGCGCTAAAGCAGTTGTCGCAGATCGTGCACCGCCAGGCGGTGGTGATGGGCTATGGCGACGCCTTCTTCATGCTGACGCTGTTCTATATCGGGCTGAGCGCGATGGTGCTGTTGCTGAACAAGCCCTCGGCCACCGCCGCCGGAGGTGCGGCACATTAGCACCCGCCGCGCAGTCGGTTGCAAAATTGCCATGATCAATTTATAAGCAGCGCCTCATTGGCTCGAACCGGGGAGATTTGCATGATTTCGACAAATTCGCAGATCGTATCCTCGCGTCCGAAGCTCGCGCTGGACGCCGTAGCCGCCCGTTAGGGACCGCTTCCGACAGCACCGATCGGGGCTCGACGCCCCGGTTTCCCAACTTCCCGTAAGTCCTTTTCGACGCTTGCGTTCGGCCGCTCTGCCGTCGCGCGTCCAGCATCTGGAGCCGGCTTGCGCACTGCGCGCAGCCGGATGACGCCATGACCGCTCAAAACAACAAGAAACCCGCGGCGATTCGCCTGGTGATCCCGTTCGTGTTCCGGCACTGGCTGAAGCAGCCGGCGATGACGCTCACCGTTGCCGGCGGCCTGCTCGGGGCGACCGTCGCCGACCTGTTCATGCCGGTATTCTCCGGCCATCTGGTCGATGCGCTGACCGCGGGCGCCGCCGACCCTGCCGCGCGGGCTGCGGCCTGGGCGGCGTTCGGCGCGATCGTGGCGCTCGGCCTGGTCTCGATGGTCCTGCGCCTGGTCGGCCTGCAGGCGATCGTGCCGTTCACGCTGCGCATCATGTCCGACATCGCGCAGGATACCTTCATGCGCGTGCAGCGCTTCTCGACCGACTGGCACGCCAACAGCTTCGCCGGTTCCACGGTGCGCAAGGTCACCCGCGGCATGTGGGCGATCGACCTGCTCAACGACACGCTGCTGATGGCGCTGCTGCCGTCGGCCGCGGTGCTGGTGGGCTCGATGATCCTGCTCGGCCTGCACTGGTCTTCGCTCGGCGCCGTGATCGCGCTTGGCGCGGTCGTCTATGTGGCGATGACGGTCGCGTTCTCGACGCATTACATCGCGCCCGCCGCGCGCGTCTCCAACGCCTGGGATACCAAGGTCGGCGGCACGCTCGCCGACGCCTTGACCTGCAACGCCGTGGTGAAGTCGTTCGGCGCGGAGGCGCGCGAGGATGCGCGGCTTGCGCGGGTGATCAACCGCTGGCGCACGCGGGTGCGACGGACCTGGCTGCGCTACAACTACACAAGCACGGCGCAGCTTGCGGTGCTGCTCTGCCTGCGCGCCTCCGTGATCGGCGGCTCGCTCTTGTTGTGGCTCGCGGGGCGCGCCTCGCCGGGCGACGTCACCTATGTGTTGACGAGCTACTACATCATCCACGCCTATCTGCGCGACGTCGGCATGCACTTCAACAACCTGCAGCGCTCGGTCAATGACATGGAGGAGCTGGTCGCGATCCACGACGAGCCGATCGGGATTGTCGATGCGCCCGACGCGCGGCCGATCGACATCACGAACGGACGCATCGTGTTCGACAACGTCGTGTTCCACTATGGCGGCCATCGCGAGCCGCTCTATGACGGGCTGTCGATCGAGATCCGCGCCGGCGAGCGGGTCGGCCTGGTCGGCCGCTCCGGCTCCGGCAAGACCACCTTCGTCAAGCTGGTGCAGCGGCTCCATGACGTCTCCGGCGGCCGCATCCTGATCGACGGCCAGGACATCGCGCGAGTGACGCAGCACTCGCTGCGCAGCCAGATCGCGATCGTGCAGCAGGACCCGATCCTGTTTCACCGGTCACTGGCCGAGAACATCGCCTATGGCCGGCCCGGCTCCAGCATGGCCGCGATCGAGCAGGCGGCGCGGCTCGCCAACGCGCATGACTTCATCCTGCGCCTGCCCAAGGGCTACGGCACCCTGGTCGGCGAGCGCGGCGTGAAACTGTCGGGTGGCGAGCGGCAGCGCGTGGCGCTGGCGCGCGCGTTCCTGGCGGACGCGCCGATCCTGATCCTGGACGAGGCGACTTCGAGCCTCGATTCGGAATCGGAGGCGCTGATCCAGGAGGCGATGGAACGGCTGATGAAGGGGCGCACCGCGATCGTGATCGCGCACCGGCTGTCGACGGTGCGCAGCCTCGACCGCATCCTGGTGTTCGACCGCGGCCGGATCATCGAGCAGGGCAACCACGCCGCGCTTGCGGCGCGGCCCGGCGGCCTCTATCGCAGCCTGTTCGAGCGTCAGGTCGCGGAGTTCGCCCGCATGTCGGCGGCGGAGTAAGGAGCATGATCCCTCGCGACAAGCGCGGAACGCGTTTGCGCGGAGATCATGCTCGAACAAAAAGCTAAAGCGCGATAGCCCGATAGATCTCGGCTATCGCGCTCACTCCGCCATTACCTCGCCGGCCTTGCCAAGGGCGGGCGCGTCGCTCTTGCGATCGGCGCGTCCGCTGCCGGCGGGAAGCGTGCCGATGGCGATGCCGCCGAGGATCATCGCCATCGCGCAGACCAGCGATGCGGTGATCGGCTCGCCGAACGCGATCGCCGAATTGGCCAGGCCGACCACCGGCGTCGCCAGGATGCCGAGCGATGTCGTCACCGCCGGCAGGCTGCGGTTGACGGTGGCCATCGCCCAGTAGGCCAGCACCGTGCCGATGATGCCGCCGTAGAGAAAGCCGGCGACAAGACGCGGCGTCCACTCGATATGCGGCGGGCCGTCGACCGCGAGCGCCATCGCCCCAAGCACGAAGGTTGCCAGCAGCGTCTGCCAGAAGGTGAGCTGGAACGGCGTCGCGATCCATTTGTGCGAGCGGACGTAGAGAATGTTGGCGGCCCAGAACAGCGCCGCGAGCAGGATCAATCCGCTGCCGATGAACGCCTTGTGGTCGCTCCAGTCGAAGGCCAGCGGATTGAACATCACGGCGATGCCGGCGAGGCCGAGCCCGACGCCGGCAAGGCGCATCCGGCTCATCGGCTCGCGCAGGAACAGCCAGGCGCCAGGTACCACCCACAGCGGTGTCGTGTAGCCGAGCACCGCCGATCGCCCCGCCGGGACGAACTGCAGGCCGAACGCGACCAGCGCCGAGAACGCCACCATGTGCAGCATCGCGATCGCGACGACGACCGGCATGTCGCGGCGGGGCGGCAGGATGAGCTGCCGGCGCGCGGCGAGCAGCACGGCGAGCGCCACCGTCGCCACCGCCGAGCGGATCGTGGTGGTCCAGAGCGGCGTCACGCTCTGCACGATGACCTTGGTGACGGACCAGTTGAGGCCCCAGGCGAACACGACGACCGCAAACAGCATCAGCGCCGCGCGGCGGGAAAGGGCATGGTCCATGGAACGGTCGGCACTTTCAAAAAGATGCGCCGCGCGAAGCCGCGGCGGCTGGACGGACAAGGCATCATAGGTCTAACTGGTATCTTGAAAAGCTCCATTTGTGATAAAATCATGGTGCCAGTTCGATGACCGAGATACTGTCCGGCCTGATCGACGTCGCGCTGCAGCCGAAACCGGGTGAGACGCTGACGCGGCAGCTCTGCAACGCGCTGCGCCAGGCGATCCTCTCGGGCGCGCTTGCGCCGGGCTACCGCCTGCCGTCGAGCCGAAGTCTCGCGACGCAGCTCGGCCTGTCGCGCAACACGGTGTCGGCGGTCGTCGATCAGCTGGCGATGGAGGGATATCTGCTGCTGTCGCGCGGGCGCCGTCCGGCCGTCGCCGGAACGAAGGCCGGCCTCATGCGTGCGCGGCCCGCATCGCGGGGCATGGCGGCGCAGCCACGGATGTCGCAATGGGCGAGGCGGCTTTCGCGGGCGGACTGGCCGATCCTCGACGACGGGGTGCCGCGGCCGTTCCAGCCCGGGCTCGCCGACGCGCGCGAATTTCCGCACGATCTTTGGGCGCGCTACCTGCGCCGCGCGGCGCGCGGCCGGCCGGCAAGCGGCGCATCCGAGGTGAACCGGCCGGCGCTGCAGGCCGCGCTGCTGCGCTATCTGGTCGAACACCGCGGCGTCAGGGCGGATGCACGCCAGGTGATGATCCTGCCGTCGGCGCAAGCTGCGATCGAGCTCGTCGCGCGGGTCGTGCTCGATGCCGGCGATCTCGCCTGGCTGGAGAGCCCCGGCTATATCGGCGCGCGCGTCGCGCTCGAGGCCGCCGGCGCGCGCGTCTGCGGCGTCGCGCTCGACGGCAGCGGGCTCGCGATCGACGGCCGCAACGATCAGCCGCGGCTGATCTTCGTCACGCCATCGCACCAGTATCCGACCGGCCGCCTGATGGACGTTGCGCGGCGCCAGCAATTGCTCGGCTTCGCCGCGGCCGCGGGCGCGCTGATCATCGAGGACGACTATGACAGCGAGTTCCACTTCGACGGCCGGCCGGTGGCTGCGTTGCAAGGGCTCGATGCGGCCGGCCGCATCTTCTATGTCGGCACGTTTTCCAAATCGACCTGCCCGGACATTCGGCTGGGCTATGTCGTGGTGCCGCCGGGCTATGTCGATCTGTTCGGGCGGGCACAGCGCCATGCCGGCCAGCTCGGTGCCGCGCCGCTGCAGGACGCGCTGGCCGCGTTCATCGAGGACGGCCATTTCGCGGCCCATATCCGCAAGATGTCGCGCCTCTACCGCGACCGGCGCGATCATTTCGTGCGCGCGCTGGAGCGGGCCGCCGGCGAGCGGCTGCGCGTGGTTCCGCCGAGCGGCGGGATGCAGCTTGTCGCGCACTTGCGCCGGCCGACCGACGATGTCGCCGTCGTCAGGCAGCTTCGCGACGCAGGCGTCACGGCGCGCGCGCTGTCACCGCTCTTTGTCGGCAGGACCAGCGAGCGCGGCCTGTTTCTCGGCTTCGCCGCCTGGAACGAGCGCGAGATCGATGCCGGCGTCGACATGATCGGCGAGGTGCTGCGGCGGATCGCGCGCTGAGATCACGCCTCGATTGCTGCGAACGTGAACGACAATTGCGAGTTTCCGCTTTTCGCGGCGCGGTTTGGGTGTCACCATCCCCTGAACGGACGGGAGGGCCGCCGTGCGCTGGTGTGTCTCGGTCGGGGCGGTGCTTATTGCGGGGGCGATAGTCGGAGGTGACGTTGCTGGCATTGCCGCGCCGAGCCCGAAATCTCGATTCGCCGACACCAGGCACAATGTGCCATCCGTCAATGTCGAGCTCGTTATCGCCGTCGACGTCTCCTATTCGATGGATATGGACGAACTTGCCATTCAGCGCGAGGGCTACGCACAGGCCATCGTCTCGAAAGACTTCCTTCAGGCGCTGAGGGCCGGTCCGGGCAGCAAGGTGGCCGTGACCTATTTCGAGTGGTCGATGTCGGGCGACGAGAAGATCATCATTCCCTGGCGGGTGATCGACGGCCCGGAATCGGCGGATGCCGTGGCCGCCGAGATCATGAAAACGCCGGTTCGCCGCGGTTCGAGCACCTCGATTTCCGGCGCGATCGATTTCGCAGTGCAGCTGTTCGAAGAGAATCCCTATCACGGGTTGCGGCGCGTCATCGATATTTCCGGCGACGGGCCGAACAACGACGGAGCCCCCGTGACCGTCGCGCGCGACGCTGCCGTGGCGAAGGGCGTCATCATCAACGGCCTGCCTATCATGGTGAAGGAGCCATCCTATTCGACGATCGATATCGAGAATCTCGATCTCTATTACGAGGACTGCGTGATCGGAGGGCCGGGCGCCTTCATCATGACGATCAAGGATCGCGAAAAATTCCAGGAAGCGATCCGGACCAAGCTTGTTCTCGAAGTTGCAGGCTTCACGCCGGAGCATCGGATCGTCCCGGCCGCCGAGAAAGAGCCCCGGGTGCCCTGTCTGATCGGCGAAAAAAAATGGCAGGAGCACAGGGGGCGGTGAGTGTCGAGACAGACATTCAGAGCCGTGCTGCGGCGTTGGCCGTGCGGGTGAGGCGGCGCCAACTCAACGCGCGAGGCTGTTCCAGACCAGGCCAACACCGGAAAAAAACAACAGCACGAACGCCACGTCGGCGAAATGGCGGTCTCTGAGCGCGCGATAGACCCGCGCGCCGAGCCGGGTGCCGATCAGCGTGCCGGGAAAGGCGAGCAGGATCAGCCAGATCACCCGCCGCTCGACGAGGCCGGAGCCGATCTGCAGGCAGAGCGCCGTCAGCAGCACCGTCCAGTTGTAGATCTGGAACACGCCGCGCCGCTCATGCTTGCCCCAGCCGCGCACGCTCGCCCACAGGATCGGCAGCGGCCCGGAAAGGCCCGCGAGCCCGCCCATGATGCCGCCGGCGAATCCGATCGCGCCGTCGGCGAGCCTGCCGCCGAAGCGGAACGCCATCGGCCGCCGCTGCAGCAGCAGCACGACCGGAAACACCACCAGGAACACGCCGATCGTCAGCTTGAAGACGGCAGGGTCGGCATGCGCGATCAGGAGCGTGCCGAGCGGCACCCCGGCGAGCCCGCCGATCAGGAACGGCCAGACCAGCGAGAGATCGAAATCCTTCCACATCGAGGGCAGGGTCAGGCTCTGGGCGATCACCGAGCAGCTCAGCACCAGCGGCACCGCAAGCGACGGCGGCAGCACAAAGAGCCAGATGCCGAGCGCCATCAGCGCGGTGCCGAACCCGGCGAGGCCGGAAATGAAGCCGCCGGCCAGCGCGCCGAACAGCAGAACCGCATAGGCGGACGTTTCCACTAGTGTCCCAATTCCGAAGTTCGCATCATTCCGCGGCATCCTCCCTTGCGAACTTCGAAATTGAAGGACACCAGCAAATTATAGACCTGGTGCGGCTTTGGTTCAGAAGTCCGCATTGCGAACTCGTGGGTCAGAATGATGCGGACTTCTGAACCGCCGCACCAGCTGCGATCCAACCTCGTACGATTGTGTCAGCGCTTGCGGAGCCCGTCGACGAAGACGTCAACAAGGCGCTGCGCGGTCGGCTGCCAGTCGGCTGTGCCCTGGGAATAGAAGATTCCGATGAGGGTTCGCAGCAGGTCTTCCGGCGCGATGTCGGAGCGCAGCTCGCCGGCCTTGACCCCGCGCTCGAGCAAGAGGCCGATCGCATCGGTCAGCCGCTCGAACGAATAGGCCTTCAGCTCGGTCGAGCCGTGGGCGACGAGTTGCAGAGCTTCGACCATGCCTTTCTTGGTAGCCACGAGGCGGACGTTGGCATGCAGCCATTGGCGCAGCGCCTCCACGGGCGCGGCGTCGCGCGCAAGCCGTTCGGCGAGCGCCCCCAGCTGATCGACCTCGTGCCGGTAGACCGCTTCGAACAGGGCTTCCCGCGTGGGGAAATGGCGATAGAGCGTGCCAATCCCGACCCCCGCCCGGCGCGCAACCGCCTCCAGGCTCGCCTGCTGGCCGCCGGCGCTGAACACCTGCGTCGCCGCTTCAAGAAGAAGCTCGCGATTGCGAATCGAATCCGCGCGCGGCTTGCGGTTTGCCTTTGCGGTTTCACTTCCCATTTTTGTGTCCAGCCAGGGCTTGTTCCCTCTTGATAAACGGAGGGTTCCTCCGTATAAATAGCCAGTAGGCCGGGACAACGCGCAACGCACCCATTCCCGGTCAGGGCCGATGGACCGTTCAGATCCCTCCGCGCCCGCTTTCCTGCCGCCGGTCGGCGGCTTCGATCCATACATCACGATCACTGAATGGAGTACCTTGATGTCACTCTCCATCAGCCTCACCGTCAATGGTCTGCCGCGAGCGATTGCGCTCGACGACCCGCGGGTGACGCTGCTCGACCTGTTGCGCGAGCGGCTCGACCTGACGGGCACCAAGAAGGGGTGCGACCGGGGACAGTGCGGCGCCTGCACCGTGCTCGTCGACGGACGGCGCATCAATTCCTGCCTCGTGCTGGCTGCCAGCCTCGACGGCGCCAAGGTCACCACGATCGAGGGGCTCGCCGGCGGCGAGACGCTGCACCCGGTCCAGGCCGCCTTCATCGCGTATGACGGCTTCCAGTGCGGCTACTGCACGCCGGGTCAGGTCATGAGCGCCGTCGGTCTCATCGCGGAAGGCCATGCCGGAGACGATCCGGAGCGCATCCGCGAATTGATGAGCGGCAACATCTGCCGCTGCGGCGCCTATCAGGGCATCACCGAAGCGGTGCTGGAAGCGCAGAAGACGCTCGCAGAACGTAACCGGAAGGACGCGGCATGAATCGCTTCGACTACGTAAGGCCGGCCAGCGTGCCGGAGGCCGTCGCGGCCGCGGCCCGTCGGGGATCGGTCTATCTGGCAGCCGGCACCAATCTGCTTGACGTGATGAAGGGGGGCGCCGCACGGCCCGAGCGGGTCATCGACATCACACGGCTGCCCGGCCTCGACCGCATCGAATGGCTGCCGGACGGCGGCGTGCGCATCGGCGCGCTGGTTCGCAATTCCGACCTCGCCTATGACCAGCGCTTCGCGCAGGTCTTTCCGGCGGTCGCCGAAGCGTTGCTTTCGGGAGCGTCAGCGCAGCTTCGCAACGCGGCGACCGTGGGCGGCAATCTGATGCAGCGGACGCGCTGCGCCTATTTCCACGACCTCGCAAGCGCCTGCAACCGGCGCGCGCCCGGATCCGGCTGCGATGCGCGCGCGGGCGAGAACCGCCTCCACGCCGTGCTCGGCTGGAGCGAGCAGTGCATCGCCACGCACCCTTCCGACTTCTGCGTGCCGCTGGTTGCGCTCGATGCGGTTGTCGAAATCGAGGGTCCGCATGGCACCCGCGAAATCCCGATCGACACTTTGCATGTCCTGCCCGGCGCGACGCCTGAACGGGAAACCGCATTGGCGCCGGGCGAACTCATCGTCGCAGTGAGACTCCCGGCGGAAGCCGCCACCTTCTCGCGCCATGCGCGCTATCTGAAACTGCGCGAGCGCACCTCCTATGCCTTTGCCGTCGTTGCGGCGGCGGCGGGACTTCAGATCGAAAGCGGCGCGATCCGTAGCGCGCGCATCGCGCTCGGCGGTGTCGCCGCAAAGCCCTGGCGCGCGCGAGAGGCGGAAGTCGCGCTGGAGGGCGAGCGCCCCACCGCGAAGGCCTTCGCGAGAGCGGCCGAGCTGGCGCTCGCGCAGGCACGGCCGTCCGGCGACAACGCCTTCAAGATCGAACTGGCGCGCCGCATCGTCGTGCGCGCCTTGAGCCTCGCTCTGCAAGGCACGCCAGAGGTCATGCCCGCGCTGCCGGCCTCGCCCTTCTCCACCATTCCCGGAGCGAACCATGTCGCTTGAGACTGCCCAAGCCACCCAGCACCGCCGGCACGGGTCGAATGCCGGCCAGCCGCTGACGCGCCGTGACGGCGTGCTCAAGGTCACCGGCCGCGCGACCTATGCCGCCGACAACCACCCCGAAGGCATGCTCTACGCCGTCACCGCCGTCAGCAGCATCGCGCGCGGGCGTGTCACGGCGCTCGATGTCGAGGCCGCCAAGGCGCATCCCGGCGTCGTCGAGGTGCTCACGCCGGCCAACCGCCCGCCACTGGCGCATGATCCGGACGAGAAGATGCCGCCGTTCGGGTTTCGCGTGGAGGTGCTTCAGAACGACCGCGTTCGCTACGTCAACCAGCCGATCGCGCTGGTGATCGCGCAGACGCTCGAGGCGGCAACGGAGGGAGCAGCACTGCTCAATCCGCGATACGAAGTCGAGAGCGCCCGCACGGGACCTGACAGCGGCGAGCGCTGCGATCTTGCCGCCGTCGGCATCGGCTCCCCGCCGCGGACGGCCCATGGCGACATCGAGGCCGGCCTTGCGGCTGCTGCCCAAGTGACGGAAGCCGACTATCTCACGCCGTCGCAATACCACAACGCGATGGAGCCGCACGCGGTGGTCGCGCAGTGGGACGGCGACCGCGTGACCCTCGACATGCCCAACCAGGCCATGGCGCTGAGCTGTGCTTCCTATGCGGCCTATTTCGGCATCCCGGCCGAGAACGTGCTGATCCGCTCGCCATTCCTCGGCGGCGGCTTCGGCTCGAAGGCGATCCTCAACGGACCGCAGATCCTCGCGATCCTGGCCGCCCGCATGCTCAAGCGGCCGGTCAAGCTCGCGCTCACCCGGGCGCAGATGTACGGCCCGGTCGGCCATCGCGCCCACACCTGGCAGAAGCTGCGCATCGGCACTGATCAGGACGGGCGCCTTACCGCGCTCCATCACCATGCGCTTTGCGCGACCTCCAGCTTCGACGAATTCATCGAGCCGGCGGCAAACGCGTCGCTGCCGCTCTATGCCAGCCCGGCTATTCTCGCCGAGCACGAGGGCCTGCGGCTCGACATCGGCACGCCGGGACCGATGCGCGCACCCGGCGAGGCGTCCGGATCGGCGGCGCTCGAAGTCGCGATGGACGAGGCCGCCGAAGCCTGCGGCATGGATCCGCTCGACTTCAGGCTGGCCAACTACGCCGAGACGGAGCCGGGCACCGGCAGGCCGTTTTCGTCGAAGGCGCTGCGCGAATGCTACGCCGAAGGGGCGAAACGTTTCGGCTGGGCGGGCCGGCCGCTCGCGCCGCGCCGGATGCGGGATGAGAACGGATTCCTCGTCGGCTGGGGCATGGGCACGGCGCTGTTCCATTGCCCGCATTTCCCGGCCGAGGCGCGCGCCACCTTGCGTGCCGACGGAACCGCATTGGTGGAAACGGCCGGCGCCGACATGGGACAGGGCGCCTGGACGGCGCTGGCCCAGATCGCGGCGGAGGCGCTCGGTCTCGACCCCGACGAGGTCGAATTCCATTCCGGGATATCAAATCTACCCGACGGCGGCATAGCCGGCGGCTCCGGCCATACGGCGAGTGCCGGCCTCGCACTCCACAATGCCGGTGAGGATGCGATCGCCCGGCTCGCGGAACTCGCCACCACCGATCCTGCATCGCCGCTGTTCGGCGCCGGCAATATCGGCGTGGTGGCCCGCTCCGGTCGGCTGCATCGCCGCGGCGACGAAGAGCGCAGCGAAAGCTATGCGGAGATCCTTGCCCGCGCCGGCCGCGCCGAGGTGGTCGGCACGGCCAAGGCCGCGCGTGCGCCGGAGGCTGCCGAGGCTCATGCGATGTTTTCGCACGGCGCCGTCTTTGCCGAGGTGAAGGTCGATCCCGACCTCGGCCAGGTGCGAGCGACACGCCTGGTCGGTGCCTTCGCTGCGGGGCGCATCATCAACCCCCGACTTGTGCGCAGCCAGTATTTTGGCGGCATGATCTGGGGCCTGTCCTTCGCGTTGCAGGAAGAGGCAATCGTCGACCGCAGGACTGGCCGGATCATGAATGCCGACCTTGCGGAGTATCATGTGCCGGTCAACGCGGACGTGCCCTCGCTGGACGCGATCCTCGTTGCGGAGGATGATCCTTACGTCAATCCGCTCGGCGTGAAGGGCGTTGGCGAGATCGGCATCACCGGCACCGTCGGCGCGATTGCCAACGCAGTCTGGCATGCGACCGGCGTGCGTGTCCGGCGCTTCCCGATCCGCATTGAAGATCTCGTTATGGGCGGCTAAGGAACAATTCCGATGATCGTTCGGCCGCAGAGGAAGTCATGAAGCGCATATGGACGATCATTGGCGTCGCTGACGTGCCGAGGAGCTTCAAATGGTACCAGTCGCTGCTTGGCCTGCCGGAGACGATGCCGGCGCACGACTATTTCGGGCAAATCGTCGACTCCGACGGAACGGTTCTGCTCTGTCTGCACGCGTGGGGTGCTCACGAACATCCCACGTTGACAAGTCCGCACCACGCCAAGCCTGGCAACGGCCTGCTGCTGTTCTTCCGGGTCGACAATTTCGACGTGGCTTTGCCAAGGGCGCGCGCACTCGTCAGCCGCCTGGAAGAGGAGCCACATCTGAATCCCAACACCGGAACGACGGAGTTTTCGCTCCGGGACCCTGACGGATATTACGTCACCATCAGCGCGCTCAACCCAGCCTGAAAAATGGCGAGGGGTCCGGCGCGCTGGCGCCGAACCCCTCATTCTCTTTCTTAGTCGCGTTTTCTTCACGCGAACCGGAAGTCCACTTCGCTTGAAAACGCTTTTAGAGCATCAGCCGGCCTGTAAGCCGGGTTCTGTAGGGCACCGCCCCGCTTGCGCGAGCCGATACGTGACGGCCATTCCTCTGGGGCCATGTTCGCACATGGCCTCGGGCAACCTACCCGGACAGCGAGCCTGACATCGCTCCCGCGGACGTTGTCGCTTTCGCGAACTGCCCGCGTTGCCGTCCCTATTCGGTCTTGCTCCCGGTGGGGTTTACCATGCCGGCCCCGTTGCCGGAGCCGCGGTGCGCTCTTACCGCACCTTTTCACCCTTACCCGCCAAAGCCCGAAGGCAAAGGCGGGCGGTTCGTTCTCTGTGGCACTTTCCCTGGGGTCGCCCCCGCCGGATGTTATCCGGCACCGCATGTCGATGGAGCCCGGACTTTCCTCCCCGGCGGCCTTTCGGCGCTTGCCGGAGCGGCCGTCCGGCCGACTGACGCCCCTGCATGATGATTTTATCCCGCCGCGTCAAGTGGTTGGGTGCGCGCAAGCGACGCGCATCTTCATTTGATACCGGCCTGGTCGATGCCCGATATAGTGCATGGGCAGGGGACAGATCAGCGAATGGAGCGGACATGGCCAGCTTGACGAACAGTCCAGCCGGAATTGCCGACGCGTTGCTTGCAAGCGCGTCCGACGCGATCGTTGCGACCGATCGCGACGGGCTGATCACCTTCTGGAATCCCGGCGCAGAGCGCATCTTCGGCTTCTCGCCCGCGGAAGCGGAGGGACAATCGCTCGACCTGATCATTCCCGAGAATCTGCGCGCGCGGCACTGGACAGGCTTTCGCCATACGATGGAGACGGGAACGAGCCGATACGGTCACGGCGATCTGTTGTCCGTGCCGGCGCTGGCCAAGGGCGGACGGCGCATCTCGGTCGAGTTCACCATTGCGTTGTTGCGAAACGAGCGAGGCGAGACATCCGGAACCGTGGCTGTGATGCGTGATGTCACGGCCCGCTTCGAGGAAGTCAGGGACCTGAAGCGCCGGCTCGCCGAAACCGCCCAAACCAAGGCGCGATCATGATGTCCCCCCTCGTGCCGAGCGCGGGAGCCTGAAACTCGCGCTTTTCCGTCGGCCAAAATAATTTTCGCGGAGATGTCGTTTTGGCCCGCGCCCGTTCGACTGGATGTCGGCAACAAGCCGACAACAACAGGAGCAAGTGACATGCAGTACCTCTTGATGATCTACCAGAACGAGGCGGAATACGCGAAGATCGATCCGGCGACCGCCAAGAACAACATGGAAGCCTATGCTGCCTTCACGCAGTCCATCATCCAGAGCGGCAACTTCAAGGCCGGCGACCGGCTGCGGCCGACCACGACCGCGACCACGGTGCGCGTGCGCGACGGCAAGACGCTGACCACCGACGGTCCGTTCGCGGAAACCCGCGAGCAGCTCGCCGGCTACTATCTGGTCGACGCCAAGGATCTCGACGCCGCAATTGCCATGGCCGCGCGGATCCCCAGCGCCCGGATCGGCTCGATCGAGGTGCGTCCGATCTGGGTCTATGATTGATGGCCCCGCTGCTGTTCCGGGGCGCGGGCCGAGCGGCCGGGTTCGGGCGCGCGCGCCGATATGCAAACGGGTCTGCGGGCAATGCCCGCAGACCCGAACTGAGACTCATTCATGGGCGCGACCGCATGACGCCAGGCGAGATCGAAAAGATATTTCGCGACGAAGCGGGCAGGTCGCTTGCGACGCTGATCCGCCTGGTCGGCGATTTCGATCTCGCCCAGGACGCGCTGCAGGATGCGTTTGCCGCGGCGCTCGAGCGCTGGCCGGCAGAGCCGCCGCCCTCCAATCCGCGTGCCTGGCTCGTCAATGTCGGACGCAACAAGGCGATCGACCGGCTGCGCCGGCAGGCGGCGTTTCGCGACCGGCAGCGCGCGCTCGCGCACGACATCGAGCTTTATGCGCTGCCGGCGGACGAGGCGGCGGCCGACCAGGTTTTCGACGACGACATGCTGCGGCTGATCTTCACCTGCTGCCATCCGGCGTTCGCGCCCGAGGTGCAGGTGGCGCTGACGCTGCGCACCGTCTGCGGGCTGACGACCGCCGAGGTCGCGCGCGCATTCCTGATCGGCGAGGATGCGATGGCGCAGCGCCTGTTGCGCGCCAAGCAGAAGATCAGGCTCGCCGGCATCCCTTACGAGGTGCCGGATCGCGACGCGCTGGAGCCGCGGCTGCGCGGCGTGCTCGCGGTCATCTATCTCGTCTTCACCGAGGGCTATGTGGCGACGTCAGGCGAAGGGCTGATGCGGCCGGACCTGGTGCGCGAGGCGATCCGGCTGGCGCGTCTGCTCAACGGTCTGGTGCCGGCGCGCGGCGAGATCAAGGGACTGCTCGCCTTGATGCTGCTGCACGACGCCCGTCGCGCCGGGCGCGAGACCGAAGCCGGCGACATCGTGCTGCTCGAGGAGCAGGACCGCTCGCTGTGGAACTATCATCAGATCGCCGAAGGCTTGCGGCTCGTCGATGAAGCGCTGCGGATACCGGGCCGGCCGCAATCCTATGTGGTGCAGGCCGCGATCGCCGCGCTGCATGCGCGCGCGCCGAGCTATCGGGAAACCGACTGGCAGCAGATCGCCGGGCTCTACGAGGTGCTGCTGCGGATCAGCCCCTCGCCGGTCGTCGAGCTCAATCATGCCGCAGCGGTGTCGATGGTGGACGGCCCGGCGCGTGCGCTCGATCTGATCTCCTCGATCGAGGCCCGCGGGCATCTCGACGGCTATGACCTGCTGCCCGCGGTGCGCGCCGATCTGTTGCGCCGGCTCGGCCGCAAGGAAGCGGCCCGCGAGGCCTATCAGGCGGCAGCCGAAGCCACTCAGCTCGAACCACTGCGGCGGTTCTATGCGCTGCGGATCGCCGAGCTCGATCGCGGCTAAGGCTACGTCGCTGCGGCGATCGCGTCCGGCGGCAGGCTCGCCAGCAGCGCCTGCAGCGTGACGAGCGTCGAGTGGTCGGCGACGCCGTCGATGCGGGCGGGACGGAAGTGGCGCTGGAAAGCCGAGACCACTTCCATGGTGGCGCCGTCATATTTGCCGGTGACCGGCACGCCGTAGCCGTATTTGGCGAGCGCGCGTTGCATGTGCGCGACGTCGTCACTGATGGTGCCAAGCTTGAGCGTCTCGCCACGCACGATCGGCGCCGGCTGCACCCAATGACCGACCCCGGAATTGGCCAGCGAATGCCACGGGAACTTCTCGCCCGGGTCCTTCTTGCGCGCCGGCGCTACGTCGGAATGCGCGAGCACCCGGTGCGAGGGCACGTTGCGGCGGAGCATGATGCCGCGGCAGAGCGCGATCACGGCGGCGATCTGGCGCAGCGGGAACTCCGGATAGCCCCAGTCATGTCCGCGGTTGACGATCTCGATCCCGATCGAGCAGGAGTTGATGTCGTCCTCGCCCGCCCAGGACGATACGCCGGCATGCCAGGCGCGCTTGGCTTCGGGAACGAGCTGCACGATGCGGCCATCCTCGAGCACGATGTAGTGGGCCGAGACGTCGGTGCCCGGCGTGCAAAGCTGGGCGATCGCCGCTTCCACGTCCGGCATGCCGGTGTAGTGCAGCAGGATCATGTCGGGCAGCCGGCCCTTGTTGCGCTCGCCATAGTTCGCCGACGGGATCACGTCGGAGGCGATCGAGGAATCCGGGGTAAAGGTCCGCATGCTCGTGCTGGCCCTGGGAATCGGAAGGGCGCGTTGACGCTTCGAATCAACACCATCGGACACGAACGAACCAAGCGACATCGTTGAACTCAAGCCGGGCAGGACGGCGGTACGACCACCGATCGGGGTTTACTATTCATTCACCCTTGCTGCAGCGCAATCCGGGAACTGCGCAGGTCCGCCGCATTTTGACGGAAGTGTGTGGACAACGCATCACCAGTGGTCCCGATTCTAACATTCGCTTCAACGCTTTCTTAACGCTAACTGCCGTTACTAAGTCGTGAAGAGCCGAAACCGGTCCGGGGACGGCCGCAGCGGTTTGTTCGACCCCAATGGCAGGCCAGCAAATTCCTTGCGGAAAACAGGGGCTGCGGCCCGGGATCCGCGGTGAAGGCGATCGCGCGCGTCTGCGGCGCTCCATCCGGAGCGGCCGGGCCGGGCGCGGGAGTATAAGGCGCAATGGGCCCGGTCGCGTCCAGTTTCCAATTTTGCCGCCGGAATCAGCCGGGGGTCGGCGCATGATGCTGGTTCCTCGCCATATCCCGGTATTGGCGGACGAAGCCATCGCCTGGCTCGCCCCGAAGGAGGGCGGCGTCTATGTCGACGCGACCTTCGGCGCCGGCGGCTACAGCCGGGCGATCCTGAAGATCGCGGGAACCCGCCTGATCGGTATCGACCGCGACCGCAATGCGATCGCCGGCGGCTTCGACCTGGTCGACCGGGCGGACGGCCGGCTCACGCTGGTCGAGGACCGTTTCTCCAATCTTGCCGAGGTGTGCGCCGCGCAGGGCTGCGCCGCCGTTGATGGCGTCGTGATGGACGTCGGCGTCTCCTCGATGCAGCTCGACGAGGCCGGCCGCGGCTTTTCCTTCCGCCTCGACGGTCCGCTCGACATGCGGATGGGCCATGCCGGTCCGACCGCGGCGGACGTGGTCGCCAGGGCCAGCGAACGCGAGCTTGCCGACATCATCTACATCTTCGGCGAGGAACGGCATTCACGCACCGTTGCCCGCGCGATTGTCGCCGCGCGCCGGCAGGCGCCGATCACGACGACGCGGGCGCTCGCCGACATCGTCGCCTCCGTGGTCCGCGCCAAGCCCGGTGACATTCACCCGGCCACCCGGACGTTCCAGGGCTTGCGCATCTTCGTCAACGAGGAGCTCGACGAGCTCCATGGCGCGCTGTCGGCGGCCGAGCGCGTGCTCAGGCCGGGCGGGCGGCTCGTGGTCGTGTCGTTCCATTCGCTGGAAGACCGCATCGTGAAGAACTTCTTCGCCGAGCGCGGCAAGAGCGCCGGCGGCTCCCGGCACCGGCCCGAAATCGCGCAAGTAGCGCCGAGCTTTGCGATCCTGACCAAGCGGCCGGTGACGCCGGGCGAGGCCGAGGAGGCAAAAAATCCGCGCGCGCGCTCGGCCAAGCTGCGCGCTGCGGAACGCACTGATGCGCCTGCCCATGCGGCAGCCGAGCTGCCGTCCTGGCCGCGGCTTTCCGATGTGCTGAGGGGAGGCTGAGCGTTGCGCATCCTCCACCTCCTCGTGATCGGCATGCTGGTGTTCGCGGCGAGCTACGTCTATCGCATCAAGATGGACTCCACCGCGCGCGTCGAGCGCGTGCTGCGGCTGCGCGCGGAAATCCGCGAGCAGCGCGAGGCGATCGCGGTGTTGCGTTCGGAATGGGCCAGGCTCGATGCGCCGCTCCGGCTGCAGGGCCTTGCCGAGCGGCATCTGCCGATGAAGCCGATCAACGCCAATCAATATGACTCCCTGAAGAACCTGCCGGAGCGGCCGCCGAGCCTGGTGCCGCCGGGCACGTCCGATCCGATCGGCGCCATGATCGGCGTCATCGAGGCCAAGGCGACCGACAAGGCCGCCGATCCCGCCGTCACCGGCTCGGTCAACGCGCCGGAGGACAGGCAATGAGCGCGGCTCCCGACAAAGCGAGGCCGGCAGAGCCGTGGCGGCAGCGGCTGATCCGCAGCCTGCTGTACGGGCGCAATGTCGACCGCACCGCAAAGGCGCGCGCCCGCGTCGGCTTTGCCATGCTCGCCTTTGCCGCGATCTATGCGGTGATTGGCGGGCGGCTCGTGATGTTCGCGCTCGGCGCCGACGGCCATGGCGGCCGCCGCACCGCCTCGCAGGACGCGATCGCGACCGCGCGGCCCGACATCGTCGACCGCAACGGCGCGATCCTGGCGACCGACGTCAAGGCGCCGAGCCTGTTCAGCGAGCCGCGGCGCATCATCGACAAGGACGAGGCGATCGAGCTTCTGAGCGCGACGCTGCCCGACCTCGACACCGCGGAGGTGCGCGAACGCCTGTCGTCGCGAAAGGGCTTTGCCTGGCTCAAGCGCGAGATCACGCCGCAGCAGCAGCAGGAGATCCATCGGCTCGGCATTCCCGGCATCGGCTTCCTGCGCGAGAACAAGCGCGTCTATCCCACCGGCAACGAGGTCGCGCACCTGATCGGCCTCGTCAACATCGACAACCAGGGCATTGCCGGGATGGAGAAGTGGCTCGACAACAACGGGCTCGCCGACCTGCATCGCGCGGGCTTTGCCACCGATCGGCTGCAGCGGCCGGTCGAATTGTCGGTCGACCTGCGCGTCGAGCACGCGCTGCGCGACGAGCTGTTGAAGGCGAAGGAGAAGTTCCACGCCAAGGCGGCTTCCGGCCTCGTCTCCAACGTCAAGACCGGCGAGATCGTGGCGATGGTCTCGGTGCCGGATTTCGATCCGAACAACCCGAAGGAAGCGCACGACCCTGATCGCATCAACCGCCTGACCACCGGCGTCTACGAGATGGGCTCGACCTTCAAGGCGTTCACGCTGGCGATGGCGCTGGATTCCGGCAAGATCACGCTCAACTCGATGTGGGATGCGCGCGGCAACCTGCACTATGGCAAGTTCACCATCCACGACAGCCATCCGCTCGGCCGCTACATCAACACCAAGGAGGTGTTCACCTATTCGTCGAACATCGGCGCGGCGCGCATTGCGCTCGGGCAGGGCGTCGAGGCGCACAAGGCGTTCCTCGCCAAGATGGGCCAGCTGCAGCGGTTGCGCACCGAATTGCCGGAAAGCGCTTCGCCGCTGGTGCCGCGGCGCTGGGGCGAGCTCAACACCGTCACCATCGCCTTCGGACAAGGTTTGTCGGTGGCGCCTCTACAGGCGGTCATGGGCATCAACGCGCTGGTCAATGGCGGCTATCTGATCCCGCCGACCTTCCTGAAGCGCTCCGAGCCGGAGGCGATGGCGCTCGCCAAGCGCGTGGTCAAGCCGGAAACCTCGGACAAGATGCGCTTCCTGATGCGGCTCAACGCCGAGATCGGCACCGCCAAGAAGGCCGACGTCGACGGCTACTATGTCGGCGGCAAGACCGGAACCTCCGAGAAGATCGTCAACGGCCATTACGCCAAAAAGCGCGTGCTCAACTCCTTCACCGCGATCCTGCCGGCGGACAATCCGCAATACCAGCTTCTGATCATGATCGACGAGCCGCAGGCGCTGAAGGAGACCTACGGCTTCATCACGTCGGGCTGGAACGCGGTGCCGACCGGCGGCGCGGTCATTGCCCGCATCGCGCCGCTGCTCGGCATCGAGCCACGCTTTAACATGCCGCCGTCCGACCGCCTTATTCTTGCGGCATCGAGACTAACCCAGTAAGCCGTAAGAGCGCTGGGATTCGAGGTTCCCGCGGCCCCGCGCGTGTGGGAAAGAGGGCACTGGACGAGCATGAGACTTCGCGACCTCCTCGGCGATGATGCCGCGATCGACCACGCCGCCGCGGCGATCGAGGTCGGCGGGCTCGCGTTCGACAGCCGCGTCGTGAAGCCGGGCGACCTGTTCTTCGCGCTCGCGGGCTCCAAGACCGACGGCGCGCGCTTCGTCGACGCCGCGATCGCGGCCGGCGCGGTGGCGGTCGCCGGCGAGCAAAAGCCGCAAGCCGGCCTCGCCGTGCCCTTCATCGTCATCCCCGATGCGCGCCGCGCGCTGGCGCTGGCGGCGGCAAGGTTTTTTCCGCGGCAGCCCGCGACCATCGCCGCGGTGACCGGGACCAGCGGCAAGACCTCGGTCGCCGCCTTCACGCGGCAGATCTGGCAACGGCTCGGTCATGTCTCGGCCAGCATCGGCACCATTGGCCTCGTCTCGCCGAAGCGCACCGTCTACGGCTCGCTGACGACGCCCGATCCGATCGCGCTGCACCACCAGCTCGACGAGATCGCGCGCGACGGCGTTACGCATCTGGCGTTTGAGGCGTCCTCGCATGGGCTCGACCAGTTCAGGCTCGACGGCGTGCGGATTGCGGCCGGCGGCTTCACCAACCTGTCGCGCGACCACATGGATTATCATCCTGACGTGGCGCACTATCTCGCCGCCAAGCTGCGGCTGTTCCGCGATCTGGTCGCGCCCGGCGGCGCGGCGGTGATCTCGGCGGACCATGATTGCTCGCGCGAGGTGATCGACGCGGCGGCCGCCCGCGGCTTGCGGCTCATCACGGTCGGCCGCCATGGCGACGGGGCGGGCGAGGGGATTCGCCTTGTGGACGCCGCGATCGACGGCGTGGCGCAACGGCTCATGCTCGAACATCGCGGGCGCAGCATCAAGCTGTGCCTGCCCCTGGTCGGCGGCTTCCAGGTCGAGAATGCGCTGGTCTCCGCCGGTCTTGCCATCGGCACCGGCAGCGACGCGGATGCCGTGTTCGCAAGCCTCGAGCATCTCGAAGGCGCCAAGGGCCGGCTGGAGCGTGTCGGCGAGCATCAGGGCGCGCCGATCTTCGTCGACTACGCCCACAAGCCGGATGCGCTGGCGAAAGCGCTGCAGGCGCTGCGTCCCTATGCCAAGCGCAGGCTCGTCGTCGTGTTCGGCGCCGGCGGCGACCGCGACGCCGGCAAGCGTCCGCTGATGGGCGCGATCGCGTCCGAGCATGCCGACAGCGTCATCGTCACCGACGACAATCCGCGCAGCGAGGATCCGGCGGCGATCCGTGCCGCGATCCTGGCGGCCGCCAGCGGCGCGCGCGAGATCGGCGACCGCGCGCTTGCGATAAGGACAGCGATCGAGGAATTGCAGCAAGGCGATGCGCTGTTGATCGCCGGCAAGGGTCACGAGACCGGGCAGATCGTCGGCAACAAGACGCTGCCGTTCAGCGACCACGATGCCGTGGCCGCAGCGCTGGAGGCGGCATGAGCGCCAAACCGCTATGGACGATCGCGGAAGCGGCGCGCGCGCTCGGCGTCGTCGGCAGCTTTCCGGAAACCGAAATCGATTTCGTCACGCAGGACAGCCGCGTGGTGAAGCCCGGCAGCCTGTTCGTGGCGTTGAGCGGCACGCCGAGCGGCGGCTTCGTCTCGAGCTTTGCCAGCGCCCGCGACGGCTGGGAGTTTGCCGCCAATGCGCAGGCCGCCGGCGCGGCGGCGATGATCGTGCCGCACCGGATCGAGGGCATCCGCATTCCGCAGCTCGTCGTCAAGGACACGCTGCTCGACGGGTTGTGGCGGCTTGCGCGCGCGGCGCGGGCGCGCTTCGAAGGCCCGGTGATCGGTCTTACCGGCAGCGCCGGCAAGACCTCGACCAAGGAATTCATCGCCGCCTATCCGGACGCCTTTGCGAGCCCGAGCAGCTTCAACAATTTCTGGGGCGTGCCGCTGACGCTGTGCAATGCGCACCCCGATGCCAGCGTGTGGGTGGTTGAGATGGGCATGAACCAGCCCGGCGAGATCGCGCGGCTCAGCGAGCTGGCGCGGCCGAGCGTCGCGCTGGTGGTGAACGTGCAGCCGGTGCATCTGGAAAAGCTCGGCAGCCTGGAGGCGATCCGGCGCGAGAAGGTCAGCATCGTGCGCGGCCTGCCGAGCGACGGCGTGCTTGTGCTGCCTCATGATATCGAAGCGGCCGAATGGCGAGGCCGGATCGTGCGCTTCGGCGACGGCGCCGAGGTGAGGGAGGTGAGCCATCTCGCGCAAGGCGAGCGCTGGCAGGTCGTGGCCGAGATCGGCGGCAGGCGCATTGAATTCGCGCTCACGCCCGGCGCGCCGCATCGCGTGCAGAATGCGCTGGCTGCGCTCGCCTCCGTCCATGCCGCGGGTCTCGATCCGGCGGCGCTCGCGCCGAGGCTCGACGCGGTCGGCATCATGACCGGGCGCGGCGTCGAGCAGCATGCCGGCGGCGTCACCGTCATCGATGACAGCTTCAACGGCAATCCCGCGAGCATGGTGGCCGCGCTCGACAGCCTGAAAGCGCGCCCGGTCGAACGCGGGCGGCGCATCGCCATTCTCGGCGACATGCTGGAACTCGGTTCCGACGCGCCGGCCTATCATGAGAAGCTGGCGAAGGATCTGCCTGGAATCGACGCGATCTACTGCGTCGGGCCCTTGATGCGTCATCTGTATGAACGCGTGCCGCAGCCGATGCGGCTGGGCTGGCACGAGGACCCGGCCACGCTGCGGCCTGGCGCGGTCGCGGAGCTGCTGAAGGGCGGCGACGTCGTGGTCGTCAAGGGCAGCAAGAAGATGTTCTGGGTGAATAAATTCGTGCCCGCCCTGGTGGCCGCGCTTGAGGCAAGGGCGTAAGTTCGGCCATGCGTCGCCGGCAGCCTTTCTTTCCGCTCGTCCCCACTCGCGCCGGCGCGCCGGTCATGGTTAAAGGCGCAAGGATGAACAAGGATGAAGGTGACCGCGAAGGCGTTCGCGCAAAGCGTGCTTTCCGGCTGTGAGCCGGCAACAAGGACATCGCCGCGCGGCACGCGGCGGCATAGGGCAGGTTGAATGTTTTACTGGCTGATCGAGCTTTCCAACACGTTTCCATCGCTTGGCGTATTCCGCACGCTGCTCAACGTCTTTCGCTACATCACCTTCCGCACCGGCGGCGCGATCGCGACCGGCGCGCTGTTCGTGTTCCTGTTCGGGCCCTGGATCATCGATCATCTGCGGCTGCGCCAGGGCAAGGGCCAGCCGATTCGCACCGACGGGCCGCAATCGCACATCATCACCAAGAAGGGCACGCCCACCATGGGCGGCCTGATGATCCTGTCCGGCCTCGTGGTTTCGACCGTGCTGTGGGCCAATCCGCTCAATCCCTATGTCTGGATCGTGCTCGCGGTGACGCTCGGCTTCGGCTTCGTCGGATTCTATGACGACTATCTGAAGGTGACCAAGCAGAGCCACAGCGGCTTCGGCGGCCGCGCGCGCCTTCTGATCGAGGCGGTGATCGCGCTCGCCGCCTGCTACGCGCTGGTGAAGCTCGGGCGCGACGCGTCCTCGACCTCGCTTGCGATCCCCTTCTTCAAGGACATCGTCATCAATTTCGGCTGGTTCTTCGTGATCTTCGGCGCCTTCGTGATCGTCGGCGCCGGCAACGCCGTGAACCTCACCGACGGCCTCGACGGGCTTGCCATCGTGCCGGTCATGATCGCGGCCGCGAGTTTTGGCATGATCGCCTATCTCGCCGGCAATGCCGTGTTCTCCGACTATCTGCAGATCAACTACGTCGCCGGCACCGGCGAGCTCGCGGTGCTTGCCGGCGCCGTGCTCGGCGCAGGCCTCGGCTTCCTGTGGTTCAACGCGCCGCCGGCCTCGATCTTCATGGGCGACACCGGCTCGCTCGCGCTCGGCGGCATGCTTGGCGCCATCGCGGTCGCGGTCAAGCACGAGATCGTGCTGGCCGTCATCGGCGGGCTGTTCGTGCTGGAAGCGGTTTCCGTCATCGTGCAGGTCGCCTCCTTCAAGCTCACGGGCAAGCGCATCTTCCGCATGGCGCCGCTGCATCATCATTTCGAGCAGCTCGGCTGGACCGAGCCGCAGATCGTGATCCGGTTCTGGATCATCTCGGTGATGCTGGCGCTCGCCGGCCTCGCCACGCTGAAGCTGCGATGAGCGACGCATGATCCCCGTCACCTCCTTTGCGGGCAGGGCGGTCGCCGTGTTCGGTCTCGGCGGCTCGGGACTGGCGAGCTGCCATGCGCTCAAGGCTGGCGGCGCCGAGGTGATCGCCGGCGACGACAATGCCGACAATGTCGCAAAGGCCGCGCAGGCCGGCTTCATCACCGCGGACCTGCGACAGGTTTCCTGGGCGAACTTCGCCGCGCTCGTCCTCACTCCCGGCGCGCCGCTGACGCATCCGGCGCCGCACTGGAGCGTGCTGATGGCGCGCGAGGCCGGCGTCGAGGTGATCGGCGACGTCGAGCTGTTCTGTCGCGAGCGGCGCCGCCACGCACCCGATGCGCCGTTCGTGGCGATCACCGGCACCAACGGCAAGTCGACCACGACAGCGCTGATCGCGCATCTGACCCGCTTTGCCGGCTACGACACCCAGATGGGCGGCAATATCGGCACCGCGATCCTGTCGCTGGAGCCGGCGCGGATGGGCCGTGTCCATGTCATCGAGATGTCGTCCTACCAGATCGACCTTTGTCCCTCGCTCGATCCCTCCGTCGGCATCCTGCTCAACATCAGCGAGGACCATATCGATCGCCACGGCACGCTTGCAAATTACGCGGCGGTGAAGGAGCGGCTGGTTGCGGGTGTGCAGCCGAGAGGCACCGCGATCGTCGGCGTCGATGACGGCTTTTGCCGCGACATCGCCGACCGCATCGAGCGGGCCGGCAAGCGCGTGGTTCGCATCTCCGTGAGGAACCCGGTTGCCGACGGCATCTATGTCGAGCACGAGACCATCGTGCGGGCGTCCGGCGGCGCGCGGTCGGAGGTGGCCAGGCTCGGCGGCATCGGCTCGCTGCGCGGCCTGCACAACGCCCAGAATGCCGCGTGTGCCTCGGCCTGCGCGCTCGCGATGGGGATCGGCGCCGAGGTCCTGCAGAATGGCCTGCGCAGCTTTCCGGGACTGGCGCATCGCATGGAGCAGGTCGGCCGCCGCGGCAGCGTGCTGTTCGTCAATGATTCCAAGGGCACCAACGCGGACGCCGCCGCGCACGCGCTGTCGTCCTTTGCCGACATCTTCTGGATCGCCGGGGGAAAACCGAAGGCCGGCGGCATCACCAGCCTGACCGACTATTTCCCGCGCATCCGAAAAGCCTACCTGATCGGCGAGGCGGCAGCGGAATTTGCCGCGACCCTGGGGGACCGCGTGCCGCACGAGATGAGTGGAGCGCTCGATGTTGCGGTTGCAAGCGCCGCGCGCGATGCGGAGGCCGCGGGGCTCGCCGAAGCGGTGGTGCTGCTGTCGCCGGCCTGCGCCTCGTTCGACCAGTACCGCAATTTCGAGATCCGCGGCGCCGCCTTCCGCGATCTGGTCCAGGCGCTGCCCGGCGTCAAGCCGGTGGTGTGAGGCGCGCCGCGAGCCGCGCGAAGGCTGTCATCACCCGCGAAAGCGGGTGATCGAGTATTCCAGAGAGATCTGTGCGAATTTCCAAAGCCGCGGCGTACTGGATGCCCCGCTTTCGCGGGGCATGGCCGGGGTGGCGGAGGGACTGCGCATATCGGCAAAAGTTCATCTCTTCCGTTAACCCTTCGGCAACCATCATCGGCGACCAATGGTCAGTTGCTGACCAGTGGGGCCCTCGATGATCTCCCGTGAACAACGCACCCCGCTTTCGGAATGGTGGTGGACCATCGACCGGCCGCTGCTCGGCGCCATCATCGCGCTGATGCTCGCCGGCATCATCCTGTCGCTGGCGGCAAGCCCGCCGGTCGCGACCCGGATCGGGCTCGACCCGTTCCATTTCTTCAATCATCACGCCATGTTCCTGCTGCCGTCGTTCATGGTGATGATCGCGGTCTCCTTCCTCTCCCCGCGCCAGATCCGCCGCAGCGCGCTGCTCGTGTTCGCGGTCTCGATCGCGCTGATCGTGGCGACGCTCCTGATCGGCCCTGAGGTGAAGGGCTCGCGGCGCTGGATCACGCTGATCGGCGTCAACATCCAGGCCTCCGAATCGGCAAAGCCCGCTTTCGTCGTCCTCGCGGCCTGGCTGTTTGCCGAATCCACCAAGCGTCCCGAGATGCCGGCAACCTCGATGGCGCTGGTGCTGTTGCTCACGCTGGTGTCGCTGCTGGTGATGGAGCCCGACTTCGGCCAGACCATGCTGATCCTGATGGTGTGGGGCGCGCTGTTCTTCATCGCCGGCATGCGGATGATCTGGGTGATGGGGCTTGCAGGCGTCGCGAGCGCCGGCCTGTTCGGCGCCTACCTGCTGGTTCCTCACGTCGCCGGCCGCATCAAGCGCTTCATGAATCCGGCCTCCGGCGACACCTTCCAGGTCGACACCGCAATGGAGGCGTTCGGCAATGGCGGCTGGTTCGGGCTCGGGCCGGGCGAGGGCATCGCCAAGCGCAATCTGCCCGACAGCCACACCGACTTCGTGTTCGCGGTCGCCGCCGAAGAGTTCGGCATCATCCTTTGCCTCGCGCTGCTTCTGTTGTTCGCCTTCATCGTGCTGCGCACGCTGACGCGCGCCTACGCCAACGAGGACATGTTCTCGCGCTTTGCCGCCTCAGGGCTTGCCATCCTGTTCGGGGTGCAGGCCGCGATCAACATGTCGGTCAACCTGCAATTGATCCCGGCCAAGGGCATGACGCTGCCCTTCATTTCCTATGGCGGCTCCTCGATCGTGTCGCTCGCGTATGGCGTCGGCATGATGCTGGCGCTGACGCGGCTGCGGCCGCGCACCGAGGTCGAGTCGATCAGCGCGGCCCAGGCGCGGCCCACGCTGGCGTGACTGGCGTCGCGCCATCGGCTATTGAGGCGCGATGGACACCAAGCCCTTAATCCTGCTGGCCGCCGGCGGCACCGGCGGTCACCTGTTTCCGGCCGAAGCGCTCGGCGTCGAGCTGATCAGGCGCGGTTATCGGGTGCGGCTGGCGACCGACGCCCGCGCGCTGCGCTACAGCGGCCTGTTCACCAGGGAGATGATCGACGTGGTGCCGAGCGAGACGGTGCGCAGCCGCAACCCGCTGTCGCTCGCCCGCACCATGCTCATGCTCGGCTACGGCACCGCGGTCGCGTTCAGCCTGATCCGGCGATTGAAGCCCGCGGCCCTGGTCGGCTTTGGCGGCTATCCGACGCTGCCGCCGCTGCTCGCTGCGAAGCTTTGCGGCGTTCCGTCGGTCATTCACGAGGCCAATGCGGTGCTCGGCCGCGCCAACCGCCTGCTCGCGCGCTATGCCAGCGCGATCGCGACCTCGCTGCCCGGCGTGCTCGATCGCGACCCGGCGCTGTCGGCCAAGACAACCACGGTGGGCACGCCGATGCGCCCCGCGATCCTCGCCGCGGCGGCGGTGAGTTATGTGCCGCCGCAAACCAGCGAGCCGTTCCGCCTGCTGGTCGTCGGCGGCAGCCAGGGCGCGCGCGTGATGAGCGACGTCGTGCCCGGCGCGATCGAGCGGCTGGAGCCCTCGCTGTGGCAGCGCCTGGTCCTGACGCAGCAGGTGCGCGAGGAGGACATGGCGCGCGTCCGCGGCATCTATGATCGCTTGAAGATCAGGTGCGAGCTCGCGCCGTTCTTCACCGACCTGCCGGCGCGCCTTGCATCGAACCATCTCGTGGTCTCGCGCTCCGGTGCCGGCACTGTGGCCGAACTCGCCGCGATCGGCCGGCCCTCGATCCTGGTGCCGCTGCCCGGCTCGATCGACCAGGACCAGTTCGCCAATGCCGGCGTGCTGGCAGCGGCCGGCGGCGCCTTGCGCATCGCGCAAGCCGAGTTCACGCCCGACCGCCTGGCATCGGAAATATCGGCGCTTGCGGGGGAGCCCGCGCGGCTTGCGACGATGGCGGCTTCCGCCCGCGGCGCGGGCCGGCTCGACGCCGCCGAGCGGCTGGCCGATCTGGTGGCGAAAGTTGCCGGAATTTGACTCCAGTCGTTCCGGAAGGACCGGATCGGAGGCCGATCCGGAATCCCGAGATTTCAGGGTCGCTCGCAGTACCTGCGGGCGGGAATGACGCTAAAAAGCCCTTGTCAGCGGCTTTGAAAGCGGGGCATCCAGTATTGGGCGCGGCTGATTTGCGGCCTCGCTGAGCGACGCCAGGAAAGCACGACCATGAGACTGCCGCGCGAGATCGGACCCATCCACTTCGTCGGGATCGGCGGCATCGGCATGAGCGGCATCGCCGAGGTCCTGTGCAATCTCGGCTACACCGTGCAGGGCTCGGACGCTTCCGAGAGCGGCAACGTCACGCGGCTGCGCGAGAAGGGCATCAAGGTCTCGATCGGCCACAAGGCGGAGAATGTCGACGGCGCCGACGTCGTGGTGGTCTCGACCGCGATCAAGCGCGACAATCCGGAACTGATGGCGGCGCGCGCGCAGCGCATTCCGGTGGTGCGCCGCGCCGAGATGCTCGCCGAACTGATGCGGCTCAAGAGCTGCGTCGCGATTGCCGGCACCCATGGCAAGACCACGACGACCACGATGGTTGCGACCCTGCTTGATGCGGGCGGCCTCGATCCGACCGTCATCAACGGCGGCATCATCAACGCCTATGGCTCCAACGCGCGTCTCGGCGCCGGCGACTGGATGGTGGTGGAGGCCGACGAGAGCGACGGCACCTTCCTGAAGCTGCCCTCTGACGTCGTCATCGTCACCAACATCGATCCCGAGCATCTCGATCACTTCAAGACCTTCGAGGCGATCCAGGACGCCTTCCGCAATTTCGTCGAGAACGTGCCGTTCTACGGCTTCGCGGTGATGTGCATCGATCATCCCGTGGTGCAGACGCTCGTCGGCAAGATCGAGGACCGCCGCATCATCACCTATGGCGAGAACCCGCAGGCCGATGCGCGGCTCGTCGATCTTGTGCCGATGGGCAGCGGCTCGCGGTTCAAGGTCGTGATCCGCGACCGCAAGTCGGGCGCAGCGCACGAGATATCAGACATCACGCTGCCGATGCCCGGACAGCACAACGCGTCGAACGCCACCGCCGCGATCGCGGTCGCCTATGAACTCGGCATGTCCGACGACGCCATCCGCAAGGCGATCGCCGGCTTCGGCGGGGTGAAGCGGCGCTTCACCAAGACCGGCGAGTGGAATGGCGTCACCGTGATCGACGACTATGGCCATCATCCGGTCGAGATCGCGGCGGTGCTGAAGGCGGCGCGCGGCTCCACCAACGGCAAGATCATCGCGGTGGTGCAGCCACATCGCTACACCCGCCTGCAGTCGCTGTTCGAGGAGTTCTGCACCTGCTTCAACGATGCCGACGCCGTCGTCGTCGCCGACGTCTACCCGGCGGGCGAGGCGCCGATCGAGGGCGTCGACCGCGATCATTTCGTGCTGGGCCTGCGCACGCATGGCCACCGCGAGGTGATCGCGCTGGAAAAGCCGGCCAATCTCGCGCGCATCGTCAAGGACATCGCGAAGTCAGGCGATCTCGTGGTCTGCCTCGGCGCCGGCAGCATCACGCAATGGGCCTATGCGCTGCCGGGCGAGCTGAAGGCACTGGGATGAGGGGTGGACCAGCGATCTCGTCATGACCTTCCCCGACATCACGCCCGACCTCCACGCCGCGATGCCGCAACTGCGCGGCCGGCTGCTCGCCAACCAGTCGCTCGCCGAGCTCAGCTGGTTTCGCGTCGGCGGCGCGGCACAGGCGCTGTTCACGCCGGCGGACGAGGACGATCTCGCCTATTTCCTGAATCATTTGCAAAAGGAGCTGCCGGTCCATGTCATCGGTGTCGGCTCCAACCTGATCGTGCGCGACGGCGGCATGCCGGGCGTGGTGATCCGGCTTTCGCCGCGCGCTTTCGGCGACGCCAGCGCTTCGGGCGATGTCGTCACGGCTGGCGCGGCCGCGCTCGACAAGCGCGTCGCGGAGGCTGCGGCTGCGGCCAACCTCGGCGGGCTGGAGTTCTTCTTCGGCATCCCCGGCACGATCGGCGGCGCGCTGCGCATGAACGCGGGCGCCAATGGCGGCGAGACCAAGGACGTGCTGATCGAGGCGAGGGGCATCGGCCGCGACGGCAGCCGCCATGTCTTCGACAATGCCGGGATGAAGTTCAGCTACCGCAACAGCGGCGTCGATCCTTCCCTGATCTTCACCGCCGCCCGCTTTCGTGGGCTTCCCACCGCGCCGGAAGCGATCCGCAAGCGCATGGACGAGGTGCAGGCGCATCGCGAGAACGCGCAGCCGATTCGCGAGAAGACCGGCGGTTCCACCTTCAAGAACCCGCCCGGTCACAGCGCCTGGAAGCTGATCGATGCCGCGGGCTGCCGTGGCCTGCGGCTGGGCGGCGCGCAGGTTTCCGAAATGCACTGCAATTTCCTGATCAACACCGGTAACGCCACCGGGCATGACATTGAAATGCTGGGCGAAACCGTGCGCGCGCGGGTGAAGGAAAATTCCGGAATCGAGTTACACTGGGAAATCAAGCGGATCGGGATTCCATCCTAAAGAGTCATTCCGGAGCGCGCGCAGCGCGAATCCGGAATCTCGAGATTCCCCGGTGCGCAATAGCGCACCTGAGGTCTGATCCTTCGGATCATCCCGGAATGACGAAGAAGGCAGCTTTGAACGATGCGGATCACCATTCTTTTCGGCGGCACGAACAAGGAGCGGCTGGTGTCGGTCGCAAGCGCCCAGGCATTGTGCGACGCCTTGCCCGAAGCCGATCTGTGGTTCTGGGATGCCGATGACAGCGTGCACGAAACGCTGGCCAGCACACTGCGCGAGCATGCGCGGCCGTTCGAACTCGCCTTCAGGCCCGGCGGCCGTCGCATCGCCACCACGATCGAGCTGGCGCTGGATCAGGCGAAGAGCGACGATCGCCTGTTCGTGTTCGGCCTGCATGGGGGCCGGGCGGAAAATGGCGAACTGCAGGCGGCCTGCGAGACGCGCGGAATCCCGTTTACCGGCTCGGGCTCGGCGTCATCGCACCTTGCCTTCGACAAGGTCGCCGCCAAGCGCTTCGCCGCCATCGCGGGCGTCAAGGCGCCAAATGGCGTCGCGCTGGGAGAGATCGACGCCGCCTTCGCCGAATACGGCAAGCTGATCGCCAAGCCGGTGCACGACGGCTCGAGCTATGGCCTGATCTTCGTCAATGCGAAGCAGGATCTCGTCGCCGTCCGCCGCGCCGCCAAGACGGAAGAATACCTGATCGAGCCGTTCATATCGGGCATCGAGGCCACCTGCGGCGTGCTCGAACAGGCGGACGGATCGGTGCGCGCGCTGCCGCCGATCGAGATCGTGCCGGCCGACGGCGGCTTCGATTACGTCGCCAAATATCTCGCCAAATCGACCCAGGAGATCTGTCCCGGCCGATTCGCGCCCGAGGTCACCGCTGAGATCATGGATCAGGCGCTTAAAGCGCATCATGCGCTGTCCTGCGCCGGCTATTCGCGGAGCGATTTCATCGTCTCGCCTCAGGGCACTATCTATCTGGAAACCAATACCTTGCCGGGCCTGACCCGCGCCTCGCTCTACCCCAAGGCGCTGAAGGTCGAAGGGATCGAATTCGCCGACTTCCTGAAGGGCCAGATCGAGCTGGCGCAGCACCGCATCAGGAAATAATCCCGACCGGGGACCCGGTTCGCCGGCTCGGACCCGGAATTTGTAGAATTGTTAATATTCTGCGGCAAACCCCTCACAGGACGGGGCAAAAAGCGCCGTTGCGGTCCCGGTTTTACCTTTTGTTTACCAGGAAGGCAGAAGGTTAACGGCAGCGGCGCGTGTGGCGCTTGGCTGCCGGGGCGTGAGCTGTTGCGGATTTCCGCTTCGACGACCGCATCGAGGAAGTTTCGCCTCCAGACCCGGTGAGCCGAGCAACCCATGGGCCGAGCCGCAGTTGCGGACAACCTGTGACGAGTTCGTGCAATGGATGGAGCAGGACGCCTCACCCGATCCGAAAGATCGCAGGCGCCGAAAGCTGACCTGAAGGCGGCCGCCATTGGCGCGGTCGTGCTGTTGCGCGAGCGCATGGGCCGGCAGCGCAGGAGGCGCGCCGCAACGCCGCTTGATCGCGCGCCGCCCAACCGCCTCATTGCGCTGATCGAACGTTATGTGCCACGGCGCGGCGGCATTGCCGCGACCGTCCTGATCCTGCTCGGCAGCGCCGGCCTCGGCGTGGTCAAGGGCGGTCACCTCGATGCGTTCACCGCGGCGCTCAGCGACACGCGCAACGCGCTGGCGAATTCCGCGGGCTTCCGCATCACCTCGGTCGCCATCAACGGCCGCCGGCAGTTGAGCCAGGACGAGGTGCTCGCGGTCGGCGGCGTCACCGGCCGCTCCTCGCTGCTGTTCCTCGATGCCATTGCCGTGCGCGACCGGCTCAAGTCCAACCCCTGGATCGCCGACGCCACGGTGCTGAAATTCTATCCCGGCCAGCTCCAGATCGACATCGTCGAGCGCACCGCGTTCGCGCTCTGGCAGTGCGACGGCAAGCTCTCCGTCATCGCCGAGGACGGCGCGGTGCTCGAGCCCTATCTGTCGCAGCGCTTCGTTTCGCTGCCGCTCGTGGTCGGCAACGGCGCCGGAACCCGAGCAAAGGATTTCCTGGCGCTGCTTTCGCGCTATCCGCAGGTCAAGTCGGTCACCAGGGCTGCGATCCTCGTCGGCGAGCGGCGCTGGAACCTGCGCCTCAAGGACGGCCTCGACGTCCGCCTGCCGGAGAACGACGTCGGCAACGCGCTCGCCGAACTGAGCCGGCTCGACAAGGAGGACAAGCTGTTCTCGCGCGACATCGTCGCGATCGACATGCGCCTGCCGGACCGGCTGACCGTGCAGCTCTCCGACGACGCCGCGAAAGCGCGCGAAGATCTGTTCAAGGACAAGAAGCCCAAGAAGAAGGCTGGTGAAGCATGACCGGCCTCGATCGCAGCCAGACCCCGAAGATCCGCACCACGCCGCAGAAGCGCGTCACGATGGTCGCCTCGCTCGACATCGGCACCAGCAAGATCGCCTGCATGATTGCGCGGCTGAAGCCGTGTCCGCCGAGCGAGGCGCTGGGCGGCCGCACCCACGCCGTCGAGCTGATCGGCTACAGCCAGATCCAGTCGCGCGGGGTCAAGGCGGGCGCGGTGATCGACCTCGCCGAATGCGAGCAGGCGGTGCGGCAGGCGGTCTCACTCGCCGAGCGCATGGCCAAGGTCCGGGTCGAATCCGTCCTGCTGTCGGTCTCCGGCGGCAGGCTGCAGGGCCAGTTGATCGAGGCCTCGGCCGACATTCGTGGCGGCGCCGTGACGGCGGCCGATGTCGGACGCGTCATCTCGACCGGGATGCGCCACGCCACCGGGGAGGGGCGCACCGTGCTGCATGCGCTGCCGGTCGGTTATGCGCTCGACGGGGTCAAGGGCATCCGCGACCCCCGCGGCATGGTGGCGCGGCAGTTCGGCGTCGACATGCACGTCGTCACCGCGGACGCCACCGTCGCCCGCAACCTGATGCTGGTGGTCGAGCGCTGCCACCTCAACGTCGAGGCCATGGCGGCGAGCCCCTATGTGGCCGGATTGTCGATCCTGACCGACGACGAGGCCGACCTGGGCGCGGCCGTGATCGAGATGGGCGCGGGCTCCACGACGATTGCGATCTATTCCGGCGGCCGGTTCGTCCATTGCTCCGGCTTCGCCGTCGGCGGCCACCACATCACCATGGACCTGGCGCGGGGACTCTCCGCCTGCATTGCGGATGCCGAGCGAATCAAGACGTTATATGGCACGGTGCTGACCGGCGGGTCCGACGCGCGTGAGTTGATGTCCGTGCCGACTGCCGGCGACGAACAGGATGTTCCCCAGATCGTATCCCGCGCCACGATCGGAAACATCGTCCGACAGCGTGCCGAGGAGATTTTTGAGATGGTCCGGGACCGGCTTGCGGATTCTCCCTTTGCGGCGGAGCCGAAGGCGCGGGTTGTCCTGAGCGGCGGTGCTTCGCAGCTCACCGGCATGGTCGAGCTTGCCACCCAGATCCTCAACCGCCCGGTGCGGGTCGGCCGGCCGCTCGGCTTCGGCCGCCTGCCCAACGAGGCCAAGAGCGCCTCCTTCGCGGTGCCCACGGGGCTTCTGGTCTATCCGCAATACGCCCATCTCGAACATGTCGAACCGCGGCATACGCGGCAGCTCAAGACAGGGACTGACGGCTATTTCGGCAAGGTCGGACGATGGCTGCGCGAGGGCTTCTGATGATTCATTTCCGCAACTATCGACACTCACCAAATCCCGCGGCCGCGGGAGAACCAACGCGCGCGTAATCCGAGAGGCAACCATGGCACTCACTATTACTCCTCCTGACATTCACGAGCTGAAGCCCCGGATCACCGTGTTCGGCGTCGGCGGCGCCGGCGGCAACGCGGTCAACAACATGATCACCGCCGGTCTGCAGGGCGTCGACTTCGTCGTCGCCAACACCGATGCGCAGGCGCTGACGATGTCGAAGTCGCAGCGCATCATCCAGATGGGCACGCAGGTGACGCAGGGGCTCGGCGCCGGCTCGCAGCCGGATGTCGGCGCGGCGGCGGCGCAGGAGGTGATCGACGAGATCCGTGACCATCTCACCGGCGCCAACATGGTGTTCGTCACCGCCGGCATGGGCGGCGGCACCGGCACGGGCGCGGCCCCCGTCATCGCCAAGAGCGCGCGCGAGATGGGCATCCTCACCGTCGGCGTGGTGACCAAGCCGTTCCATTTCGAAGGGGCGCGCCGCATGCGGACGGCGGAAGCCGGCATCGCCGAGCTGCACAAGGTCGTCGATACGCTCCTGATCATCCCGAACCAGAACCTGTTCCGGGTCGCCAACGAGAAGACCACCTTCGCCGATGCCTTCGCGATGGCCGACCAGGTGCTCTATTCCGGTGTCGCCTGCATCACCGACCTGATGGTCAAGGAAGGCCTGATCAACCTCGACTTCGCCGACGTGAGGGCGGTGATGAGGGAAATGGGCAAGGCGATGATGGGCACCGGCGAGGCCTCCGGCGACAAGCGCGCGCTGACCGCGGCGGAAGCTGCGATCGCCAACCCGCTGATCGACGATTCCTCGATGAAGGGCGCCAAGGGCCTCCTGATCTCGATCACGGGCGGCAAGGACCTCACGCTGTTCGAGGTCGACGAGGCCGCGACCCGCATCCGCGAGGAAGTCGACCAGGACGCCAACATCATCGTCGGCGCGACCTTCGACGAGGGCCTCGACGGCATCATTCGCGTCTCCGTGGTTGCCACCGGCATCGAGCAGGCGCAGTTCTCCTCGCGTCCGCCGGCTCAGTCGCCCGCGGCCCCCGTGGCGGCGCCCGGCACGACGGAAAACCGGCTCGCCGATCTCACGGCTCGCCTCCGCGCCGATAACCAGCGCCTCGCCGAGCGCGCCCAGAAGCTGGAGACGCAGGCGCCGGCCCCCGCCGCCGCGCCCGCGCCGCGCCAGGGACAGCATCAGGCGCATCAAGGGCACAATGTCGAGCGCGCAGCGCTTGCAGCGATCGCGGCCGCGGTCGCTCCGGAAACCCCGGCCCAGCAGCCCGCGCACGCGCCGGTCCAGCCGGCCTCCTATGGCGACGTCATGGTGCGTCCGATCGCGCAGAAGCCCTCGCTGTTCCCCGAGCCCAAGGCCGCAGCCGCCGCGTCCGAGGAGCCGATGACGCCTGACACCTTCATTCCGCAGGCTGCCGAGCGGCCGCCGACCCGCACCCCGCGGATGCCGAAGTTCGAGGAACTGCCGATGCCGGCCCAGGCCGAGATTCGCCACGCCCGCGGCGAGGCCGAGGAGGAGCACCCGCAAAAGAACCGGTTGTCGCTGCTGCAGCGGCTCGCCAATGTCGGCCTCGGCCGGCGCGACGAGGAGAGCGAGCCGCCGATCGCGGCCCGCTCCGCCGGGCCCGCGATGCCGCCGCTGCCCGAGCGCAAGCCGATTCGCCGCACTGTTTCCGAGCAGGTTGCGCACCACGAGCCGGTATCAGAGTATGCAAAACGGCCCGCGCCGCAGGGTCTGGATGTCCACGGCCGTCCGGCGCCTGTTGCGCCGGCGCCACAGGGCGACGACCATCTTGATATCCCCGCCTTCCTGCGCCGGCAGGCAACCTGAAGTTTGTTACAATCCGGACGTTGGAACGGGTCCCGGCTGATGCCAGCCGGGACCCGTTCTCTTTTACCGGCAGGCTTGTCGACTGCGTCCGCAAGTTACTGATTTTAAATTATTAATTAATTGTTTTAGGGCAGCGTCGCTGGGCCCGGACCAGCTGTGGACGAGCCGCAATTTGGTCAAGCTTGGGCACCAATGCGGCAGAGATGGGGTAACAATCCGTAAAAAAGCGTGAGTTGGCGCTCTTTAGGGCGGTGATATGGTCGGCCCCGACTTGGGGAAGCTTAGAGTTCGAATCGGCGCTCGCGTTTGAGTCGGTAAGTCTCTGGGTAAAGTCGTAAGTGGGCGGTCTTCGATGAAATTTAGCCGGCAGACAACGCTTCGGTCGCAAGCCACCGTCTATGGTGTCGGCGTTCATTCCGGGTTACCGGTCAATCTGACCATCGGACCTGCTCCTATCGATGCAGGTTTTATTTTTATCCGCACCGGACTTGAGGGCGCCGACCGCGAGGTTCCCGCCACCGCCGAATCGGTGATCGCAACCGAATTGGCGACGGTATTGGGAGACGGCGAGGGCGCGCTGGTTTCCACCGCGGAACACGTGCTGGCCGCGCTGCGCGGCATGGGCGTCGACAACGCCACCATCGAAATCGACGGCCCCGAAGTGCCGATCATGGACGGCAGCGCCGCGGCCTTTGTCGCCGCCATCGATCAGGCCGGGATCGTGACCCAGCAGGCGATGCGCCGCTTCATCCAGGTGCTGAAGCCGGTGCAGGTCGCGATGGGCGACTGCTTCGGCGAGCTGCGCCCGCATGCGGCCGGGTTCCGCGCCGAGGTCGAGATCGATTTCGCCAACCCCGTCATCGGCCGCCAGAAATACGCCCTCGAGCTCAGCCCGGAGGGCTTCCGTCGCGAGGTTTCCCGCGCCCGCACCTTCGGCTGCATGAGCGACGTGGCGAAGCTCTGGAGCGCCGGCTTTGCGCGCGGCGCCTCGTTCGAGAATTCGGTGGTGTTCGACGAAACCCGCCTGCTCAACAGCGAAGGCCTGCGCTTTGCCGACGAGTGCGCCCGCCACAAGGTGCTCGACGCCATCGGCGACCTTGCGCTCGCCGGACTGCCGCTGCTCGGTGCCTACCGCTCCTACCGCGGCGGCCACAAGCTCAACCATGCCGTGCTGATCGCGCTGCTCGCCGACCGCACCGCCTGGCGCGTCGTGGAATCCAGCGAAGCGGCACGCCGTTCGCGCGCGCCCGCCGAAGCCGGCCATGGCATTGTGGGCGGTATGGTCGCTCCGGCCTACGGTCCCGACGTCTCCTGATACCGTCCGGGCGCCCTGCAGGGCGCTTGTCTTGCGCGGGCGGCGCAGCGGCGTCGCCTGAGCCTTTCCGTAGTAACCATGATTGACGCCGGCTTCCACAGGAACGCCTTAATCCGGGCGGAATGCCTGCCTATGCGGTTGGTTAACGGTCGTTTTTCGGTTACAGAGGCCGTGGTTGCAAAGCGGGCGCCACAGGCAGGGCAACATTTGCGTCCATGAACTCGTTCGTGGCGCGCGGCAGGTACCGCATCGCGGGGCTCAGGTCTTAAAGCATGTCGGCACAGCGTAGGATGCGTGAATCGCGCAGGGCATCGGCAGGGCTGCGGCTCGCCGGGGCTCTCGTTCTGCTGGCGCTGCCACTTGGCGGCTGCGGCACCGGCGCGCTGTGGGACAAGTTCATGGCGAAGGACGACACCTTCGTCGATGAGCCCGCGGACAAGCTCTACAATGAGGGCTTGTACCTGATGAACGAGCGCAAGGATGCGAAGGCGGCGTCGAAGAAATTCGAGGAAGTCGACCGCCAGCATCCCTACTCGGACTGGGCGCGCAAATCGCTTTTGATGTCGGCCTATTCCTTCTATCAGTCCGGCGACTATGACAGCTGCATCGGCGCCGCCAGCCGTTACGTGACGCTGCATCCCGGCAGTCCCGACGCGGCCTATGCGCAGTATTTGATCGCGGCCTCGCATTACGACCAGATTCCCGACGTCACCCGCGACCAGGGCCGCACCGAGAAGGCGATCGCGGCGCTCGAGGAAGTGGTCCGCAAATATCCGACCTCGGAATATGCCATCAGCGCCAAGGCCAAGCTCGAAGGCGCGCGCGACCAGCTCGCCGGCCGCGAGATGACGGTCGGCCGCTACTACATGGGCAAGCGCGACTACACCGCCGCCATCAACCGTTTCAAGACGGTGGTGACGCAGTACCAGACCACGCGCCATGTCGAGGAGGCGCTGTTCCGCCTCACCGAGGCCTATCTGGCGATCGGCATCGTCGGCGAGGCGCAGACCGCGGCCGCCGTGCTCGGGCACAATTTTCCCGACAGCCGCTGGTACAAGGACGCCTATAATCTTGTAAAATCCGGCGGCGTCGAGCCGAGCGAGAATCAGGGCTCCTGGATGAGCAAGGCCTTCAAGAAGATCGGCCTGGGCTAGTCTTCCGGATCCCGGCTTCGTGCGGTCTCGCTGCATCCGCGCAAGCGAGCTTCGATCCGACGGCACTGGCGGTCTTCACGGTCCGGTGCGATTTTGATCCCGAAGTTCTCTTGGAAGAATGGCGGCGGAGACGAAGCGCGCTTCTGATCCGCCACACTGGTGGGGCTTGTCTCTCATGCTGGCGCGTCTGTCGATCCGCGACATCGTCCTGATCGATCGGCTCGATATCGAGTTTTCCCGTGGGCTTGCGGTGCTGACCGGCGAAACCGGCGCGGGCAAATCCATCCTGCTCGATGCTTTCGCGCTCGCGCTCGGCGGCCGCGGCGACGCTGGCCTGGTGCGCCATGGCGTGGAGCAGGGGCAGGTCACCGCCGTGTTCGACGTGCCGAAGGGGCACCCCGCGACCAGGATCCTTTCCGAGAACGGGCTCGACGACACGGATTCCGTCGATTCCTGCGAGCTGATCCTGCGCCGCGTGCAGCTTGCCGACGGCCGCACCCGCGCCTTCATCAACGACCAGGCGATCAGCGTGCAGACCTTGAAGGCGGTGGGCACCGCGCTGGTAGAGATCCACGGCCAGCACGACGAGCGGGCGCTGGTGGATGCCTCCACCCATCGCCGCCTGCTCGATGCCTTCGCAGGATTGGAAAAGGACGTCGCAGCGCTGCAGGCGCTGTGGGAGACGCGGCGCACCGCCAATGCCGCGCTGGAAGAGCATCGCGCCGGCATGGAGCGCGCCGCGCGCGAGGCCGATTATCTGCGCCATGCCTCCGACGAATTGAAGACGCTGGCGCCGAAGGACGGCGAGGAGACGGCGCTTGCCGCGCGGCGCACCACCATGATGGCCGGCGAGAAGATCGCGGCCGACCTCAAAGAGGCGCAGGACGCGGTGTCCGGCGACCATTCGCCGATCGCCGCGCTCTCGGCGGCGGTGCGGCGGCTGGAGCGGCGCGCGGCCCATTCGCCCTCCCTCGTCGAGCCCGCAGTGAAGGCGATCGACACTGCGATCAACGCGCTGGAAGAAGCCGACCAGCATCTGGCCGCCGCGCTCGCCGCGGCCGACTTCGATCCCGCCGAGCTCGAGCGCATCGAGGAGCGGCTGTTCGCGCTGCGCGCGGCCTCCCGCAAATATTCGACGCCGGTCGATGGCCTCGCGGCGCTGGCTGCGAAATATGCCGCCGACGTCGCGCTGATCGATGCCGGCGCCGACCGCCTCAAGAAGCTCGAAGCGGCTGCGCTTGAAGCCGACAAGCGCTATGCGGCCGCCGCCGCGAAATTGTCGGCGGCGCGGCAGAAATCCGCGGAAAAGCTCGACAAAGCCGTCAACACCGAGCTCGCGCCGCTCAAGCTCGAGCGCGCGACCTTCACGACGCAGGTCGAGAGCGATGCGGCCGCGCCGGGACCGGAAGGCATCGATCGCATCGAGTTCTGGGTGCAGACCAATCCCGGCACCAAGCCGGGACCGCTGATGAAGGTGGCCTCCGGCGGCGAGCTGTCGCGCTTCCTGCTCGCGCTCAAGGTCGTGCTGTCCGATCGCGGCTCGGCCCCGACACTGGTGTTCGACGAGATCGATACCGGCGTGGGCGGCGCGGTCGCGGATGCGATCGGCGCCCGGCTGTCGCGCCTCGCCGGCAAGGTGCAGGTGATGGCGGTGACGCATGCGCCGCAGGTCGCAGCGCGCGCCAGCCAGCATCTCCTGATTTCCAAGGACGCGCTCGACAAGGGCAAGCGGGTCGCCACCCGCGTCAATCCGCTGGTGGCGGAGAAGCGGCGCGAGGAGATCGCCCGCATGCTGGCGGGCGCCGAGATCACCGCGGAGGCGCGCGCCGCCGCCGAACGGCTGCTCAAGGCCGCGACGGCGTAGTGGCTATCCGTCATCTCCGGAGCGATGCGCGGCACCCCTGAGCCGTCTTTCATCCCGAAGGCCTTCGTCGTATTCAAGGGTCATGGCCAGAACCGCAAAAGCAAAAACCCTTCCCGACGTCGCCAAGCTGACCAAGGCTCAAGCCAAGGTCGAGCACATGCGCCTTGCGCTCGAGCTCGAAGCGCACGACCGGCGCTACTACCAGGAAGACGCGCCCACCATCTCGGACGCCGAATACGACGCGCTGCGCCAGCGCTTCAACGCGATCGAGAAACGCTTCCCGGAATTGGTTACCGCGGAATCGCCATCGCAGAAGGTCGGCGCCGCGCCGTCGGGACGTTTCAGGAAAGTGCGGCACGCCGTGCCGATGCTGTCGCTCGACAACGCCTTTGCCGAGGAGGACGTGGTCGACTTCGTCGGCCGCGTCGCGCGCTTTCTCAAACTCGCCGACGACAAGATCGATTTTTCCGCCGAGCCCAAGATCGACGGGCTCTCGATGTCGCTGCGCTATGAGGGCGGCGAGCTCGTCAACGCTGCCACGCGCGGCGATGGTTTTACAGGAGAGGACGTCACCGCCAATATCCGCACGCTGGAGGATGTGCCGCACAAGCTGAAGGGCCGCAACATCCCCGATATCTGCGAGGTGCGCGGCGAGGTCTACATGACCAAGAAGGCGTTCCTGGCGCTCAACGAGCGGCAGAAGGCAGCCGGTGACACCATATTCGCCAATCCGCGCAACTCGGCGGCCGGCTCGCTGCGCCAGAAGGACCCGACCATCACCGCCTCGCGTCCGCTCGGCTTCTTCGCCTACGCCTGGGGCGAGATGAGCGCGATGCCGGAGGACACCCAGACCGGCATGATCCACTGGTTCGAGCGCTGCGGCTTCAAGACCAATCCGCTGACAAGGCTCTGCCACTCGGTCGAGGAGCTGATCGCCTTCCATCGCAAGATCGAGGAGCAGCGCGCCGAGCTCGACTACGACATCGACGGCGTCGTCTACAAGGTCGACCGCATCGACTGGCAGGAGCGACTCGGCTTCGTCTCGCGCACGCCGCGCTGGGCGATCGCGCACAAATTCCCGGCCGAGCGCGCCATGACCGAGTTGCGCGACATCGAGATCCAGGTCGGCCGCACCGGATCGCTCACGCCGGTGGGCAAGCTCGAGCCGGTCGGCGTCGGCGGCGTCATCGTGCAGAACGTGACGCTGCACAACGAGGACTACATCAAGGGCATCGGCAACAAGGGCGAGGTACTGCGCGAGGGCCGCGACATCAGGATCGGCGACACCGTCGTGGTGCAGCGCGCCGGCGACGTGATCCCCCAGATCGTCGATGTCATCATCGACAAGCGGCCGAAAGGCGCAAAGCCGTTTCATTTTCCGAAGAAGTGCCCGTGCCCGCTGCACACCGACGTGGTGCGCGAGGAGACCGCGGCCGGCGAGGAAGGCTCGCGCGCCCGCTGCACCGGGGAGTTCGCCTGTCCGTTCCAGAAGATCGAGCACCTGAAGCTGTTCGTCTCGCGCCGCGCCTTCGACATCGACGGGCTCGGCGAGAAGCAGCTGCAGTTCTTCTTCGACGAGGGCTGGGTCAAGGAGCCCGCCGACATCTTCACGCTGCAAAAGCGCAACAACAGACTGAAACTGGAAGAGATCGAGGGCTACGGCGAGACCTCGGTGCGCAATCTGTTTGCCGCCATCGAGGGGCGACGGAAAATCGCGCTTGAGCGCTTCATCTACGCGCTCGGCATGCGCCATGTCGGCGAGACCACGGCGTTGGCGCTGGCGCGCGGCTATGGTTCATGGGAGGCGTTTCACGAGGCCTGTTTGAAGGTCGCCGAGGACGACGAGGAGGCCATGGCCGACATGGATGCGCTCGACCAGATTGGCGACACCGTGATCAAGAGCATCGCGGCCTATTTCGGCGAGAGCCACAACCGCGGCATCGTCGAGCGGCTGAAGAAGGAAGTCGACGTGCTCGATGCCGAGAAGCCGAAGAGCAATTCGGCGGTCGCCGGCAAGACGGTGGTGTTCACCGGCACGCTGGAGAAGATGACGCGCGACGAGGCCAAGGCCACCGCCGAGCGGCTCGGCGCCAAGGTCTCCGGCTCGGTGTCGAAGAAGACGGACTACGTGGTGGCCGGCCCCGGCGCCGGCTCCAAGCTTGCGGAAGCCAAGAAGCACGACGTGACGGTGCTTTCCGAGGAGGAATGGCTGAAGCTGGTGGGGGAATGAGGGTGATGCACTCCCTCTCCCCGCAATGCGGGGAGAGGGTTGGGGTGAGGGGCGTGGCACAGTGCTTGCCAGAACTTCGAGTCAGAGAAGGCTGCCCTTTGCGTCTGCCGGTGTGCCTCGCCCCTCACCCGGAGTCGTCGCTGGCGCTCCGACTCCGACCTCTCCCCGCAATGCGGGGAGAGGTGAAGAACCCTCACAGCATCCTCGTCTCTTCCTCTTCCGCCTGCTCCATCAGCTCCGCGCTGACCACGACGGTGCGTCGCGGCACCAGCAAGGCCATGCTGGAGGCGCAGGCGAGCGAGAGCACGAAAATCGCTGCCGTGAGCGGCAAGGTGGTCGCGAAGTGGCCGCCGAGATAAGCGCCGAACTGCGACACCAGCGCGCCGACGCCCTGCTGCAGGAACCCCATCGCGCCCGAGGCGGTGCCGGCGGCTTCGGGACGGATGCTGATCGCACCGGCCACCGAATTGGCCATCACGAACGCGTTGGCGACCATCACGATCATCTGGGTGCCGAACAGCCAGAGCGGCGCCTGGTTCGCCCCTGTCATGCTCCAGATCAGGTTCAACAGGCTGCCGGTCAGTTGCAGCGCAAGCCCGAACCAGATCAGCTTCTCCAGCGAATGCCGTGGCGCGAAGCGCACGCAAAACAGGTTGCCCACCAGATAGGCGAAGCCCGTGGTGGCGAACCAGGCGCCGTATTCGGCGCTGGTGCGGCCCATCTGGTTGACCACGATATAAGGGCCGCCGCCGGCGAAGGCGAAGATGATCTGCGAGGCCAGCACCTGGCACAGCATGTAGCCGAGGAAGGCACGGCTCCTGAAAAGCTTGCCGACATCGCCGCGGAAGCCGCCGCCCTCCAGGCGAACACGACGCGTCTCCGGCAGCGCCAGCGCGATCAGCACGGAAACCGACAGCGATGCCGCCGTGATCAGATAGAAGATCGCGCGCCAGCCGAACGCGGTCTCGATCAGGCCGCCGGTCAAGGGGCTCAGCATCTGCGCGATCATCATGACAGCGACGACGAGGCTGATCATCGAGCCGATGCGGTCGCGGTCGTAGAGATCGCGGATAATGGCGCGGCTCACCACCATGCCGGTCGCCCCGCCCAGCGCCTGGAAGAAGCGCGCCGCGATCAGCTGCGGCAGGGTTTCGGCAAAGACGCAGCCGATGCTGGCCGCGACCATCAGGCCGAGCCCGAAGAGCAGCACCGGGCGGCGGCCGAAGCGGTCCGACAGCGGGCCCATCAGGAGCTGCGAGCAGGCGATGCCGACCATGTAGAGCGACACCGTCATCTGCGCGACCGAGATGCCTTGCCCGAACGTCGTCGCCAGCATCGGCAGCGCGGGAACCAGCATGTAGAGCGAGATCGGCGCGACGCCGGTCATGGCGACCAGCATCAAGAGCATGACGCGCGATTTCGCGACGCTGCTCTCGGCGGTCGCCGCCGAGGGCGGCTTGCCTACCCTGCCGTGCATGAAGGTCCGATCCGGTTGGTTCGAATCGAAATGTAGCGGGATTGGCCGGGACGAATACGGACGTTTCGGAATGCGGCTATTCCGAAACCGGGACTGTTATAATAACAGGCTGGGCTGCCCATTCCGCCGTCATCATCCGCGCGCTCCGTCGTCGCCCGCTTTCGCGGGCGATGACCGGGCGGTCAGAGCGGCGCGGTCGCCTGGTCGAGCCAGGCCTTTGTCGCGTCGTCGAGCTGCGGGCCGACCTCGGCCGCCACGCGGGCGTGATAGGCGTTGAGCCAGTCGCGTTCGTTCTTGCTCAGCATCGCCACATCGATCAGCCGGCGATCGATCGGCGCCAGCGTCAGCGTCTCGAAGGCATTCATCGGTTTTTCGCCGCCCGAAATATCGACTGCGACGACGAGCTCCAGGTTCTCGATCCGGATGCCGTAGGCGTCGGCCTTGTAGTAGCCGGGCTCGTTGGACAGGATCATGCCGCGCTTCAGCGGCGTGGTGCCGAGCTTCGAGATCCGCGCCGGGCCTTCATGCACCGAGAGATAGCTGCCGACGCCGTGGCCGGTGCCGTGCTCGAAGTCGATACCGGCCTGCCAGAGGAACTGCCGCGCCAGCGTGTCGAGCTGCGCGCCGGTGGTGCCGTCGGGGAAGATCGCGCGCGCGATCGCGATATGGCCACGCAGCACCCGGGTGAAGCGGTCGCGCATCTCCGCGGTCGGCTCGCCGATCGCGATGGTGCGGGTGACGTCGGTGGTGCCGTCCTCGTATTGCGCGCCGGAATCGATCAGCAGCAGGTCGCCGCGCACGATGCGGCGGTTGCTCTTGCGGGTGACGCGGTAGTGCACGATGGCGCCGTTCGGCCCGGTGCCGGCGATGGTGGGGAACGAGACGTCCTTCAGCGCGCCGGTCTCGCGGCGGAACGTCTCCAGCGCTTCCACCGTGTCGATCTCGGTCAGCGCGCCCGAGGGCGCCTCGCGGTCGATCCAGGCGAGGAAGCGCGCCAGCGCCACCGCGTCGCGCCGGTGCGCGCTGCGCGTGCCCGCGATCTCGGTGGGGTTCTTGGCGGCCTTGAGCAGCGCGACGGGATCGCTGCCGCGCTCCACCTTGCCGCCGGCCGAAATGATCAGCCGGCTCAGCGCATCGGCGGCGGTGGCGGCATCGAGCGCGACCTTGCCGCCGCGTTGCGCCAGCGCGGTCAGTTCGGCCGTCAGCGCTTCCGGCTCGCGGACGTCGCCGGATTGTTCGAGATGGTCGCGCGCGGCGTTCGACAGCTTGCGATGGTCGATGAAGATGGTCGGGCGGCCGTCCTTCGGCACCAGCGCATAGGAGAGCGGCAGCGGGGTATGGGCGACATCGGCGCCGCGGATGTTGAAGGCCCAGGCAACGGCATGGCTGTCCGAGAGCACCAGCGCGTCGACGCCGAGCCGCGCGATCTCGGCGTGGATGCGCGCCAGCTTTTCCTTCTCCGTCTCACCGGAAAACTGCGCGCCATGGATGGTGACGGGGGCAAGCGGGGGCGGCGGGCGCTCGGTCCACACCGAATCGAGCGGATTGCTGTCCACCGCAACCAGTTCGGCGCCGGCCTTGGCGCAGGCGGCCGCCAGCCGCTCGGCCGCCGTCGATGTGTGCAGCCAGGGATCGAATCCGAGGCGGTCACCGGCCTTCAGATGTTTCGTCAACCAGGTCTCCGGCGGCGGATCGATCAGGGACTCGACCGTCCAGGCCTTGGTATCGACCTGCTTTGCCGCCTGCAGCGTGTAGCGGCCGTCGACAAAGAGGGCCGCCTCGTGCGCCAGCACGATCGCCAGGCCCGCCGAGCCGGTGAAGCCGGTCAGCCAGGCCAGCCGCTCCTCGGAAGGTGCGACATATTCGTTCTGCTGCTGGTCGGCGCGCGGGACGACGAAGCCCGACAGCTTGCGCCGGGTCAATTCCTCGCGGAAGGCGGAGAGCCGCGACGCCAGCGCGATGCCGGTCTCGGGCTCCTCGAAAGTCTGGAAGTGGGCTTCGAACATGGCGTCAGTGTAGGATTCCGTGGGAAAGTCCGCAACGTGACCGAATTTTGCTGAATTCGGTCGCGCCTGTGAAAAGATTCGACAGGCGTTGCAGGTTCGTGTCACATAGGCTTCATCAAAGAAATGAGGAAACGTCGGGAGTATTTCAACTCGACCACGAGGGGAATGCACCATGCCTGCGTTTTCGTTCGAGAAGATTGCCCCGCCGGCTCGCCGCAACCCGACCGCACCGGCCGAGAAGAAGCCGCGCGGAATGATCGTGCAGATCCTCGACCGGTTCGCCGGGGCGCGCGCCAAGCGCGCCTCGCGCGACGAGCAAAGCGCGATGGCCCGTCGCGGCGACAAACCGGGCAAATAGCCGGATCAATCCGTCCGTCGCAGCAGCAGGCTGCTCCACCCCTCGATTTTCAGATGCCGTACCGGGACCAGTCCGCGCGCACGATAGGCGGCGACCACCGCTGTCGCCTGCGGCGTCAGCAGCCCCGACAGGATCACGAAGGCGGACGGCGCCAGATGCCGCAGCATCGGCCCGGCGAGCTGCCGCAACGGATTGGCGAGGATATTCGCCAGCACCAGGTCGAACGGACCATGACCTGAAAACGCCGGCGCCGAGAAGCCGGTCGCTTCGATCACCTGAACCAGGTTTGCCGCCCCGTTGAGCCGCGCATTCTCGCGCGCCACCGCAACAGACGGCGCGTCGATGTCGCTGGCGAGCAGCGGCTTGCGTAGCGCCTTGGCGGCGGCGATCGCCAGCACGCCGGTTCCGGTGCCGAGATCGAGCACGCGGGCCGGCCGGTGTGCCTTGAGCACGTGGTCGAGCAGCAGCAGGCAGCCGCGGGTGGTGCCGTGGTGGCCGGTGCCGAAGGCGAGCGCGGCCTCGATCTCGATGCCGAGCTTGTTGGCGGGCACCCGGGCGCGGTCATGCGCCCCATGCACGACGAAGTGCCCGGCCGGCACCGGGACCAGATCGTCGAGGCTGGCCTTGACCCAGTCCCTGGCTTCCACGGTGTCGAAACGGATTTCGCGCGCGACCTCCGCGCCGGCTGCGCCCTCCACCAGCTCGCGGACCAGCGTCTGGTCGGGTGCTTCGGCGAAATGCACGGCGACGGCCCAGCGCCCGTCCGGCTGCTCGAAGCCGCCGACCGCGGCATCCCCCTCGAAGAGGATCTCGGTCAGGACGTCGACCGCGCGCCTGGCGGCCGCTTCATCCCCGATGGCGAACCAGACGCGGTGGGTGGACTGTGCTGGCATGGGCTGGGATCCGGCTAATTTTATTTGAATTTCAACCATGATTGCATCGGACTATCGCGAAGATTTATCGGACGGCCCTTAAAGCAACCTTAGGTTCCGCCGTATTATTACGGTGACTGGAACCTGGCGTTCCGGGTACGGAACTGAACGGAGTTCCATCGTTCCAGGATCAAAAAGGGCAGGATCAACAATGAAGGCTTTGCTTGCGCGCTTTTTCAAGGATCAGTCGGGTGCCACGGCGATCGAGTATGGGCTGATTGCGGCGGGGATCGCCATCGCGATCATCACCGCGGTACAGGGCGTCGGCACCTCGCTCAGCGGAAATTTCAGCACCATCAGCACCTCGCTGAAATAATCGAGTTAACGTCGCGTTCTCAGGGGCCGGGCCAGATGCGCCCGGCCTTTTCTTTTGTGAAGCGATCTGACGGGCGGAGCGGCGCCATCCGGCCGCTTCATTGGGCATGCAGCGCGGCCAGGATGAGGTCGGCGCGTCCTTCGATGCCGATCCTGGGCAGGATGCTGATCTCGTACCCGAGGCGGGCGTAGACGTTGACCAGCCGGTCGTACTCGGCCACCGCATCGGCCAAGCCGTGCCGCCTCTCTGCGTCCGCCCGGTAGATTTCCGGCCACGGCGGCGTCAGGAACACATGCCTGTTGTAGCGGTGGGCATGGCAGAGCCGGTCGATGACCGGCTCCCCGGTCAAATGCTCCAGTGCGGCAGCGGCATCGACCAGTCCACGGTCGAAAAACACCAGGCCCTGGCTTCGTTCGGCTGCCGCCCGATCGGCGAGTGAAAGCTCGATGGCCTGCCGGGCGAACGCCACGCCATCGACCCATGGCAGGGCAAGACCGGCGCCCGCCAGTTCTCGCGCCACGATGCGGCGGCCGGGTTCCTCGACCACCGCATGGCCACGCGCCCGCAGCTCATCGAGCAGCGTGGATTTGCCGCCGCCCGAGCATCCCGAGATGACGACGAACCTGTCGGCGGAACGATCATCTCGAAACATCTTGCACTGGACTCCGGTCGCACCCGCCAGAGCGCGGGATTTTTGACCGCCTTGGCTTACTGGCGCTCATGATTTCGAATCGAGACGTCACCTGTTCAACAGGGATACGCGTCGCGGAAGGGAGGCGTTACCCACAACGTGCCCACCGGCTTTATCAAGTGAGATCCACAGCCGAGATCCACAGCATTGTCGGATTGCTCCCGAACAGCGCCGCGCTGTTCCAGGCCGCAATAAGTCGACCACAAGGGCGGGGGGCACCGCGCCCCATTTCGGAACGTCTCAACCGCCTCCGCTCTCGTCATCCTCCGCCCAGTCCACAGATTGTCCACAGCTTGTCCACCGACTTATCCACCGGTCCTGAACAAGGCCCGGTGGTCGCGCAGGATGGTCCGCGCCGCATTGTGGCCGGGCGCGCCGGTCACCCCGCCGCCGGGATGGGCGCCGGACCCGCAGTGATAGAGGCCCCTTACGGGTCCGCGATAGTCGGCATGACCCAGCATCGGCCGCGCCGAGAACAGCTGGTTCAGCGTCAGCGCGCCGTGGAAGATGTCGCCGCCGAGGAGGCCGAACTCCCGCTCCAGGTCCAGCGGCGAGAGCACCTGCCGTCCGATCACGCTTTCAGCAAAACCCGGCGCATGGCGGTCGACGGTCGCGATCATCAGGTCGGCGACTTCCTCGCGGTGATCGTCCCAGGACTTTCCATCCGGCAGTTCCGGGGCGACATGCTGGCAGAACAGGCTTGCGACATGGCTGCCTTCGGGCGCGAGCGTGTCGTCCAGCGTCGAGGGGATCAGCAGCTCGACAATGGGCTCGCGGCTCCAGCCGGCTTGCCGCGCGTCGTGGAAGGCGCGGTCCATGTAGGCAAGGCTCGGCGCGATGATGATGCCGGCGGTGAGGTGGTCGCCCGCGCCGGGCAGCGCCGTGAACGAGGGCAGGCGGCTCAGCGCGACATTCATGCGGAAGGTGCCTGAGCCGTTCCGCCAGTGCCTGATGCGGGCCAGGAAATCCGCCGGCAGCGCGTCGCCCGGGATCAGGCGGGTGTAGAGCAGTTTCGGGTTGACGCTGGACGCGACATATCTCGCGCGGATGGAGGTGCCGTTGTCGAGCACGACGCCGGCGGCGCGGCCGCGCTCGACGATCACCTCGCGCACGCCGGCGCCGGTCTCGATCGCCACACCATGCGAACGCGCGGCGCGCGCCATCGCTTGCGTGATCGCGCCCATGCCGCCGACCGCATGGCCCCAGACGCCTTTCTTGCCGTTCACCTCGCCGAAAGCGTGGTGCAGCATCACATAGGCCGAGCCCGCGGCGTAGGGGCTCGCATAGTTGCCGACGATCGCGTCGAAGCCGAACACGGCCTTGACGAGATCATGCTCAAAGCGCTCGTCGAGCATCTCGCCGGCCGAGCGCGTGAACAAATCGAGCAGGTTGCGCTGCTGCGCAAGCGTCAGCTCGCGCAGGATATTGGCCGTGCCAAGCGCATTCAGCGTCTCGCGGATCGCGTTTGGGCCAAAACCTTCGACCAAATTGGGCGGCGCGCGCAGCACGAATTGCCGCAGCACGTCGGCGATCGCCTCAAGCTCGCGCGAGAACGCCGCGATGTGGTCGGCGTCGTGCTCGCTGAGCAGCGCCACCGAAGCCGCAGTGCGGCCCTCGCCGGTAAGGAGATAGCTGCCGTCGGAGGCAGGGAGGAAGTTCTGCGCGCGGCGCTCGACGATTTTCAGCCCATGCTCGTGCAGGCGCAGGTCGGCGATGACCCTGGGGTTGAGCAGGCTGACGGTATAGGCCGCGACCGAGTTGCGGAAACCGGGATGGAATTCCTCCGTCACCGCGGCGCCACCGACGACCTTGCGGCGCTCGACCACGGTCACCCTGAGGCCGGCCATGCCGAGATAGGCGGCGCAGGTGAGGCCATTATGGCCGGCGCCGATGATGACGACATCGGTTTCGTTCATCTTGCTTTCAAGAAGCCTTGATTAATCCGGGCCTGTCATAGCGAACTCGCAGGCTTCAGCACAGCGGTTTGATCGAACGGCTAGTGCCCGCTTTCCGAAGTTCGCGATCCGTCGCAGCAGCCTCTGTGCGAACTTCGGAAAGCAAAGGGCACTAGCGAAATCGATGATACCAGTGCCGCTTTCGATTTGAAGTTCCTGGATTGAACTTGCCGCAGGGGAGCAGGAACTTCAAATCGGCGGCACTGGATTGCCCGCCTTGGTGCCATATGGTCCATTGCGCTTCCTCCCCACCAGGCTTGAGCCGGAGTTTTCATGCCGCCTTCCGACGTCTCCAAGGACCAGCCATCCGCTTCGCGCAACCGGCTGGTGCTCACGGTCTACACGGCGGCGATCTTCGTCAGCGCGCTGCTCTTGTTCTCGGTGCAGCCGCTGTTCACCAAGATGGTGCTGCCGCGGCTCGGCGGCTCGCCCGCGGTGTGGTCGGTGGCGATGGTGTTCTTCCAGTCGCTCTTGCTGGCCGGCTACGCCTACGCGCATCTGCTGATGCAGATCAGGAACCGGACCATCCCGGTCGCGGTGCATCTGGTGCTGCTGGTGCTGGCTTTCCTCACTTTGCCGCTGTCGATCGCCAATTCCTTCGGCGAGCCGCCGACGCACGCCTATGCGTTCTGGCTGCTCGGCCTGTTCGTGGTCTCGATCGGCCTGCCGTTCTTTGCGCTTGCCGCCAACAACCCGCTGTTGCAGGCCTGGTTCGTTCGAACAGGTCATCCCGCGGGACCCGATCCTTACTTTCTCTACGCGTCCTCCAACATCGGCAGCTTCCTGGCGCTGTTGTCCTATCCGGTGCTGCTGGAGCCGGTATTCACGCTGCGCACGCAGAACCTGATCTGGACCTCCGGTTATGCGCTGCTGATCGCGCTGATCGCAGCCTGCGGCGCGCTCCTGCTGCGCTCGCCCGCGCTGGCGCATGCCGACGCACAGACCGAAGCGACCGACGCGCCGCCGCCTTCGTGGAGCCAGCGCGCGCGCTGGATCTTCCTTGCCGCGGTGCCGTCAGGTCTCCTGATCGCAGTGACCGCGCATATCTCGACCGACGTCGCGGCGGCGCCGCTGCTCTGGGTGCTGCCGCTGTCGCTGTATCTGCTGACCTGGGTGCTGGTGTTCCAGTCGCGGCCGCTATTGCCGCATCGCTGGATGCTGATGATCCAGCCGCTCGCGATCGCGGGCGTGGTGGTGCTGCTCGCGGTCGGTGGCGAGCAGAACCTGCTGCTCACCCTCGGCGGCCATCAGCTCTGCTTCTTCCTGATCGCGATGGCCTGCCACGGCGAACTGGCGCGGACGCGGCCGGCGGCAAAATACCTCACCGGCTTTTATGTCGCGCTGTCGTTCGGCGGCATGGTCGGCGGCCTGTTCGCCGGGCTCATTGCTCCCAATGCTTTTTCGTGGGTCGCGGAATATCCGATCCTGGTGGCGCTGGCGGCGCTGTGCCGGCCGTCGACCGGCGCCGAGCGGCTGCCGCGCTGGAGCGCCTGGTACTGGCCGGTGCTGGCGCTGCTGGCCGCTGTGCTGATCGGATTGTCCTATTCCAGCGGCAGTGCCACGTCCTGGCTCGAAGGCCATCGCGTCTGGATGGCCGGCGGGGTCGGCGTGCTTGCGGCGCTGCTTGCGCTCGCATTCAACGCCAACCGCTGGAAGATCTTCGCGACCGTCGCGGTGGCGCTGGTCCTGATCCGCGTCTATCCGGCGGACGAGGGTCGCGTCGTCACCGTGCGCAGCTTCTTCGGCGTGCACAAGATCGTGGTGACGCCGAACGGGCAGTATCACGTGCTGATGCACGGCACCACGATCCACGGCGCGGAAAAATTCCTCAACAATGACGGCACGCCGGTCACCGGCCGGCCCGAGCCGATCACCTATTATCACCGCGACGGCGGCATCGGGCAGGCGATCACGGCGATGCGGGAGCGCAAGGGCGCGCCGCTCAGGGTCGCGGTGATCGGCGTCGGTTCGGGCACGCTGGCCTGCGCGGCGGAGCCAGGCGAGATCTGGAAGTTCTTCGAGATCGACCAGACCATGGTCGACGCCGCGCGCGACCCGAAATATTTCAACTACATCCAGCGCTGCGCGCCGGACATGAAGCCCGTGATCGGCGACGCGCGGCTGACCTTCGCCAGGGAGCCCGACGGCATCTACGATCTGATCATCGTCGATGCCTATTCCTCGGACGCGATCCCGATCCATCTCGCCACCGCGGAGGCGATGAAGATCTACAAGGACAAGCTGGCCCCGCAGGGCGCCGTCGTGATGCACGTCTCCAACCGCCACCTCGAGCTCGAGAGCGTCGTGGTCGGCATTGCCGATGCCAACGATCTGAAGAGCTGGGTGTACAGCGAGGATTCCGGACGCGACGACGAGTATATCTTCGCGACTTCGGTCGTGGTCTCCGCCCGCGAGGACGAGGACGTCGGCAAGCTCGCCTCCTCGGAGCAATGGACCGAGACGCCGCCGACCGAGGACCAGCGGGTCTGGACCGACGACTATTCCAACATCCTGGGCGCGGTCTGGCGGCGGCTGCGCTACGGCGAGCAGTGAGAGCGGTTGCAGGGATGGCGTCGCGATGACGCCGCAGGCGGCGTCAGTTCTTGGCTTCCGCCGCCGTCGTCACGCCAAACTGGGTCGGATCGGCCGCGGAGAGCAGCGGGATCGGCGAGGGGCCTTCCTCGTCGTCGAGGAACTTGTGGACCTGGGCCTGGATCGCCGTCTTGACGCGATCCGAGCCGCGGTCGCTCAGCTCATTGTGCTGGAATTCGGTGCGCACCACCTTGATGCCGGCCTTCTCGCAGATCTCGTCGTCGGGCACGACGCCGGGATCGGCCTTGAACACCGGGTCCCTGGAGCGGAAGGAGAGGATCTTGACCTTGCCGTCGGTCAGGAACGGCACGCGCAGATTGTCGAGGGTGACGACCTTCTTGACGAGATCGGGATGCAGCTTGGCGAAATACATCGAGATGTCGCCGCCGTTGGAATGCCCGATCAGGGTGAGATGCTTGTAGTCCGCGTTCGGATAGACCTTCTTCAGCTCGTCGACTGCGAACATGATGTTGGAGATGCCGCGGTTGTACTGCATGCGGCGGCCGACATATTCCTCGCCCGTCCTGGTGACCATCGGATCGTCGCTGGCGAGGTCGTGCTGGATGCTGACCACGAGATAGCCGCGCGAGGCGAACAGATTGGTGAGGAACGAGTATTCGGTGTTCTTGACGGTGTTGCCATGACTCAGGATCGCGACCGGCAGCTCGATCATCTCGGCGATCGATTCCATCTCGCGGTCGCGGCGGACGGCGACGTCGATCGTCACGGGGCGGTCGGCGCGCAGGACGTCTTCGAAGGTGAGCGTCCGGTGACGGATCGCCCATTTGCTCGCGGTGAAATAGCCAAGGGTGATCAGCGCGCAAACCGCCAGCACGGTAAAGCCACGTTTCATCTCAGCCTCCAATGAAATTTGGTCTTATGCGTTTGGTCAGAAAATTCTGGTGTTCATGACCGCTGCTCCGGCGGCGCGGTGGCGGCTTGTTACGCGTCTATATCGGCCGGGTTTTTTACAGTTGTTTTACGGGACGGTGACACCGCGAGGCGGCGTGGTCACGATTACCGGCGCTCGGGTACCGCGAAAAGGTTCCACCCGCCCAGGATCACCCGCGGGACCCACGCCGGTCAGGCTTATCGGAGATGGCAACCTTTTCCGCTGCCGGCGGTTGAATGCCTTGACATCACGACAAAACGAGGAGGACCGAATGAGGACATTTGCAATTGCGCTGATGACTGGCGTTGCCGTACTGGCCGTCGGCGGTGCCGCCAAGGCATCGGACATCTATGCCACCGGCGAATATGCCGGCCCCGGCCTGGTTCAGCAGGTTCGGCTGGTCTGCGATGAAGACGGCCGTTGCTACCGGACCCGCGGCGGAAGCCGGGTGATCGTCCGCGATTCCTACGGCTATATGCCGCGCGACCGCTATATCGAGCGTCGAACCTACCGCGACTGGGATGACGGACCGCGCTCCGGCGTCGGCGTCTATGCCCCCGGCGTGAGCGTCGGCGTGGGTGTGGGCGACCGCTGGTAAGTCGTAACAACGACTAAAAGGCCGCCGAATTGTTGTTCGGCGGCTTTTTCATGTGAGCCAAGTGCTTAAGGCGTGCGACCGGCGCCTCACGCGTCAGTCGAACAGGCCGCGCGGCTGGTAGTACTGCCGCTGCTGGTAGTAGCCTCCTTGCGGCTGCTGCGCATAGCCATGGTTGTTGTCGTACTGGTACTGCTGCTGCGGATAGGCCTGCGCGTTGTTGTAGGTCCGGCGGCGCGGCGCCGGGTAGATCTGCGCGTTCGAGCTGCCGTCGGCGGGATAGATGTAGCCGTCGTCTTGCGCCTGCTGCGGAACGACGCGGCGTCCCGGCAAGAGCTGCGGCTGCGGCGTCAGCAGCACCGGCTCGCCGGCGCTGCCATATTGCTGGTCGGACGGGTACTGCTGCTGATCATATTGCGGAGCCATGTCGCGGCGCGCGACTGCGGCGGTGGCGCGGCGCGGGTTGCGCGCAAGCGCGATCTGCGACGAGCCGGTCAGCGTCACGGTGGTGTTGAGCACGCCCTGCGCCTTCACCAGCGCGTAGAGCGTGGTGGCATTGGCGCGCGACAGGCGCACGCAGCCGTGGGACGCGGGCGTGCCGAGCCGGCCTTCCGATTCGGTGCCGTGGATCGCATGGCCGATCTTGGTGAAGAAGATCGAGTGCGGCATCGGCGCGTCGTCGAATTCCTTGGAGTAGTGGTCCTCCTCCATGCGGAAGGTCCGGAACGCGCCGTTCGGCGTCTCGTAGGAGGGGATGCCGGTCGAGACCGGCCAGTGGTAGCGCTCGACGCCGTCGACCGAGACCGTCATGGTCTGCGAATTCTTGTCGACGAGGATGGAGACGTTGGCCTGGGCGGCGGTCGCAAACAGCGTCGCGCCGGCAATGGCAACAAGAAGGAAACGCATCGTACTGGCCTCCGGGCCTCACACACACACACACAGCGCCGCGGCTCACCGTCCCCGGCATTCACTATGCCGGGAATCCGGCCTTTGTTCCAGCGGCCCGCAATCAGCATCGTTAACAGGCGCTGAGGCCCAGGCAAGGCGCGCGGCGGCTATGGCCGGCATGCGGTGCTGACATTTTCGCGAGGGGAGGCCGCTTCGGCGACGCGGATCGGCCGTAAAGGCGCAACCATTTCGCCGTACGGGCGTTTCAGATTCCTGTTTCTCCCGGTGTGATTTGTCGCCGGATTTCAGGGAAGCAAGATGAACAAGACCAAGATCAAGACCGCGGCGGCGACGAAGGGCCTGCCGCTTCGCCTCGCGTTTGCGGCTGCGGGCCTGGCGCTCGCATGGCTTGCCATGCCCCATGCCGGGCATGGGCAGGGCATCGTGCGCGGGGCGCAGGAAGGCGCCTATGAGGGCAACCGGGTCGCCGGTCCCGTCGGCGGGGTCGTGGGTGGCGCGGTCGGTGCCGGCGTTGGCGGCGCGGTGGGTGCGGTCGAAGGGGTGTTCGGCGTTCCGCATTACCGCTACCGTCATCACTGCAATGGCTACCGCGACGGCTACGGGCACTTCCACTGCTACCGGTGACTTTGAGCTGTCATTCCGGGGCGCATCGCAGATGCGAACCTCAGATGCGCAATTGCGCATCGGGGAATCTCGAGATCTCGGGTCTGCGCTTCGCGCATCCCGGGATGACCCTTCGGCTCAGTTCTTCAGCCGGTATCCGGTCTTGAAGATCCACCACACCACGACCATGCAGATGACGAGAAACGCCGCCGTCATGCCGATGCTCAAGGCCACGCTGACGTCGGCGATCTCGTAAAAGCTCCAGCGGAAGCCGGAGATCAGGTAGACCACCGGGTTGAGCAGGGTGATGGTGCGCCAGCCCGACGGCAGCATGTTCACCGAATAGAAGCTGCCGCCGAGGAAGGTCAGCGGCGTCACCACCAGCATCGGGATCATCTGCAGCTTCTCGAAACCATCGGCCCAGATGCCGATGATGAAGCCGAACAGGCTGAAGGTGACGGCGGTCATCACCAGGAAGGCCAGCATCCAGACCGGATGCTGGATGTGCAGCGGAACGAACAGGCCGGCGGTCGCCAGGATGATCAGCCCGAGGATGATCGACTTGGTCGCGGCCGCCCCGACATAGCCGAGCACGATCTCGAAATAGGAAATCGGCGCCGACAGGATCTCGTAGATGGTGCCGACGAATTTCGGGAAGTAGATGCCGAAGGAGGCGTTCGCGATGCTCTGCGTCAGCACCGAGAGCATCACGAGCCCGGGCACGATGAAGGTGCCGTAGCTGACGCCCTCGACCTCGGTGATGCGCGAGCCGATCGCGGCGCCGAACACCACGAAATAAAGCGAGGTGGAGACGACCGGCGACACGATGCTCTGCAGCAGCGTGCGCCAGGTGCGCGCCATTTCGAACAGATAGATCGCGCGGATCGCCCGGTAATTCATGGGTCTGGCTCAGGCTTGGGTCAGGTCGATCTTGGGTTTCAGTTTCGCCGCACCAGGCTCACGAAGATGTCTTCGAGCGAGGATTGCGTGGTCTCGAGGTCGGAGAAGCGGATCCCGGCGTTGCGCAGGTCGCCGAGCAGGCTGGTGATGCCGGTGCGCTCGCCCTGGGTATCGTAGTCATAGATCAGCGCGTGGCCGCCGTCGCACAGTTCGAGCTGGTAGGGCGCAAGCGCCGCGGGGATCGCCTCGATCCTGCCCTGCAAATGCAGCGTCAGCCGCTTGCGGCCGAGCTTGTCCATCAGCTTGGCCTTTTCCTCGACCAGGATGATCTCGCCCTTGTTGATGACGCCGATCCGGTCGGCCATCTCCTCGGCTTCCTCGATGTAATGCGTGGTCAGGATGATGGTGACGCCGGAGGCCTGCAGGGCGCGCACCACCTCCCACATGCCCTTGCGCAGCTCGACGTCGACGCCGGCGGTGGGCTCGTCCAGAAACAGCACCTGCGGCTCGTGCGACAGCGCTTTCGCGATCATCACGCGGCGCTTCATGCCGCCGGACAGCGTGACGATCTTGGAATCCTTCTTGTCCCACAGCGAGAGGTCTTTCAGGACCTTCTCGACATAGTCGGGGTTCTTCGGCTTGCCGAACAGGCCGCGGCTGAAGCTCACGGTCGCCCACACCGTCTCGAAGGCGTCGGTGTGCAGCTCCTGCGGCACCAGCCCGATCAGCGAGCGCGCCGCGCGATACGAGGTGATGATGTCGTGGCCGTCGATGGTGATGCGGCCGGTGGTCGGGTTGGCGATCCCGCAGATGATGCTGATCAGCGTGGTCTTGCCGGCGCCGTTCGGCCCGAGCAGCGCGAAGATCTCGCCGCGTCCGATCTCGAGGTTGACGTTGTTCAACGCCTTGAAGCCGGAGCCATAGATCTTCGACAGGTTGGCAACGGAAATGATCGGGGACATCTCGGGTTTTGCGGCGGCGGAACGCCCGCGCGAGGGCGCCGGAGAATGGGGAGCGGTGAGAGTCCGGATCAGATAGGAACGGAAATCCGGCTCCGCAATCGGAGACGGAAGAAATCTTCTATCTTTTCCGCGCCGACTTCTTGGCGGACGCCGGCGCAGCCGCCTTCGGCTGCGCGGGCTGTTCGCTCTGCTCGGGGACTTTTGCGATCGTGATGATCTGCAGCGCGTTGTTGACCGGCGCGTTGGGATGCGCGGCATCGAGCAGCTGCTCCTCGCCGAGCCCGACCGCCTGCAGCCGCTTCGCCGAAATCTTGAAGGTGTTGACGAGGACGTCGCGGATCGCATCCGCGCGCCGCTGGCTGAGCAGCACGTTGTTCTCGCGCCTGCCATTGGCCTCGATATGGCCGACGATCAGGAAGCTGTAGGGCAGGAGCTGCGCCTGCACCAGCGCGTCGGCGATGCGTCCGACCGTCTGATAGGAATCCGGCAGCACGATCGGCGTATCGACGTCGAACTGGATGTCGGCATTGAAGGCCGGCAGCGCGGTCAGTTCCGGCGCGATCGGTGGCCGCTTCTGCGGTGGCGGCTCGTTCTTCGACCGCGACCGTGACCGCGTCAGCACCTGCTCGCGCAAGGTCGCAACGTTGACGTCGGGCGCGCTCTCGAAACGGTTGAGCTGGGCCACGATGTCGTCCCGCGTGGCGGGGGCTTGCGCGCGCGCCGGTGCGGCGACTATCAGCAGCGCGGCGCCCGCCACGAAGGCGACGGCGCGCAGGCCTCGTGCCGGCCGAATCACTGGTACCCCGCGTCGGTTATGGCCTGGCCGCAGTTGCGGCTGACGCCCTTGGCCGTCACCAGGCAGGGAACCGATTTGCTGGTTTCCTTGGTCGAGCCGGCGCACAGCTTGACGATCTCGCGCGTGCAGGCATTGGCCACCGTGACACGCGCCGCGATCCGCTTCTGGATGGCGTCAAAGCTGGAGAGGTAGCTGTCCCTGCACTGCGGTGAGACGACGTCCCGGTTGCGCGACAGGCATTCCTTGAGGCGGCTGGAATCGAGGTTGACCCCCCGGCAGTTGGCGACGATATCCGCCCCGCAGTTTTTGGCGAGCAGCGCTGCCGCATCGCCAAAGCTCATCGTTTCCGCCGCCGCAATCTGCGGCGCGGCGAATAAAGCCATGACGAGAATGACCCAACCCCGGACCATGGCGGCATCTGATATGCGGGGTTGCCGGTGGTCAAGACCCATGGCGGGCAAATGGGGTGGAAGGCTGTGCGACAATCTCGCTCACGCCCGCTCCACGAAGCTGTCCACCACTTTCTTCTCGCCGGCCTTTTCAAACGCAATCGTGAGCTTGTTGCCGTCGATCCTGACGACGTGGCCATAGCCGAACTTCTGGTGGAAGACGCGGTCGTCGAGCGAAAATTCCGACGTCGTGCCGGTCGATTTCGCCACCAGCTCGCCCTCGATGGTCAAGGGGGCGCGCCGGCTGCGCGAGAAGCCGAAATCGCCGCGGCCGGAGGCGTCGCCGCGCGAGCCTGAGGCATCGCCGCGCGAGCCTGCGGCATCGCTGCGCGAGCCCGAGAAGGGCGACTGCTCCTCGGCAAATCCGCCGCGGGCCTGGCCGCCGCCGCGGTTGCGTGCACGGTTGGCCTGCGCCCGCTGCCAACCCGGGGTCGCATAGCTAGAGCCAAAGGATTCCACATTGTCGAAGCGCGAGGCGCCGTAGCCGCCGGCGCCGCCCCATCCCGAGCCGCCCTTGGATTCCGTGATCTCGACGCTCGCCGCCGGCAATTCGTCGAGGAAGCGTGAGGGGATCGTGGTCGACCAGGTGCCATGGATGCGGCGGTTGGTGGCGAAATAGATTTTGGCGCGGCGGCGGGCGCGGGTCAGCCCGACATGGGCGAGGCGGCGCTCCTCCTCGAGCCCGGCGCGGCCCTGTTCGTCGAGGGTGCGCTGGCTCGGGAACAGGCCTTCCTCCCAGCCCGGCAGGAAGACGTTGTCGAACTCCAGCCCCTTGGCCGAATGCAGCGTCATCAGCGAGACCGCTTCCTCGCCGCTGCCGTCCTCGCGGTCCATCACCAGCGCGATGTGCTCGAGGAAACCTTGCAGGTTCTCGAACTCCTCCATCGAGCGCACCAGCTCCTTGAGGTTTTCCAGCCGGCCCGCCGCGTCGGCCGAGCGGTCCTTCTGCCACATCTCGGTGTAGCCGCTTTCGTCGAGCACGATCTCGGCGAGCTCGGTATGCGGCGTCACCTCGCGCATCGCGCGCCAGCGGTCGAACTGCAGCACGAGATCGCGCAGGCTGCCGCGCGCCTTCGGCTTCAATTCGTCGGTCTCGACCACGGCGCGCGCCGCCTCGAACAGCGGAATGCGGCGCTTGCGGGCGTGATCGTGCAGAAGCTGCACGGTGGCGTCCCCAAGCCCGCGCTTGGGCACGTTGACGATGCGCTCGAAGGCGAGGTCGTCGGCCGACGAATTGATGGTGCGAAGATAAGCCAGCGCGTCGCGGATTTCGGCGCGCTCGTAGAACCGGGGACCGCCGATCACGCGGTAGGAGAGCCCCAGCGTGACGAAGCGGTCTTCGAACTCGCGCATCTGGAACGAGGCGCGCACCAGGATCGCGATCTCGTTGAGGTTTTCACCTGCGCGCTGCAGCTGCTCGATCTCCTCGCCGATGGCGCGGGCCTCTTCTTCCGAGTCCCAGCCGCCGGTGACCGTGACCTTCTCGCCGTCCTCGTCCTCGGTGCGCAGCGTCTTGCCGAGCCGGCCCTCATTGTGCGCGATCAGGTAGGAGGCGGCGGCGAGGATGTGGCCTGTGGAGCGGTAGTTGCGCTCGAGCCGGATGACCTTGGCGCCGGGAAAGTCGTGCTCGAAGCGCAGGATGTTGTCGACCTCGGCGCCGCGCCAGCCATAGATCGACTGGTCGTCGTCGCCGACGCAGCAGATGTTTTTCGGCGGCGAGGCGGCAGCAGACGTGTTCTTACCCTCTCCCCCTGTGGGAGCCGAGACGAGCGAAGCTCGCTCTGAGGGTGCCGAACCGCGCAGCGGTGAGGCGGGTGAGGGGTTGCTCGCATCGCCAGACGACCCCTCACCCGGCTCAATCTCCCTGCGGTCGATTTCGCCACCCTCTCCCACAAGGGGAGAGGGTACGACCGCGCGCGCGGCAGAAGAACCAGGCGCCTGCGAGAGCAGCCGCAGCCAGAGATATTGCGCGACGTTGGTGTCCTGGTATTCGTCGACCAGGATGTACTTGAAGCGCTGCTGGTACTGCCGGAGCACGTCGGGGTGCTCGCGGAAGATCCGGATGTTTTCCAGCAGCAGGTCGCCGAAATCGGCGGCGTTGAGGATTTTCAGCCGCTCCTGGTAGCTCGCATAGAGCTTGCCGCCCTTGCCGTTGGCGAACACGGCGGCCTCGCCCGCCGGCACCTGTGACGGACCTAAGCCGCGGTTCTTCCAGCCGTCGATCAGGCCGGCGAGCATGCGCGCCGGCCAGCGCTTGTCGTCGATGTCCTCGGCCTGCAGGAGCTGCTTCAAGAGCCGCACCTGGTCGTCGACGTCGAGCACCGTGAAGTTCGACTTGAGCTGCGCCATCTCCGCATGCATGCGCAGGATGCGGCCGCCGATCGAATGGAAGGTGCCGAGCCAGGGCATGCCCTCGACCGCCTGGCCGAGCATCTGCCCGAGCCGCAGCTTCATCTCGCGCGCCGCCTTGTTGGTGAAAGTCACCGACAGGATCTCGTTCGGCCGGGCGCGGCCCTGGCTCAGGATGTGGGCGATGCGCGTGGTCAGCACCCGCGTCTTGCCGGTGCCGGCGCCGGCCAGCACCAGCACCGGGCCGTCCAGTGTCTCCACCGCCTCACGCTGCTCGGGATTGAGGCCGTCGAGGTATCGCAAGCCGCCGGCGGCCGCCCGCGCACGCGCGGCAATGCCGCCGGCCACCGGCTGGTGGTCGGGTGCGCGGATGGGGCTCAGCTTGCTCGGTTCGGTCATGCGAATCAGGTGTTGCCCACGTTGGCACCGTGGGGCCGTAAAGGGGAGGGAGCTTCTTAGCAGGGATTGCGGCTCATATGGGGTTTTCGCGCCTCGTTTCACAGGCTTATGCGGGCGGCCCGGCGCGCCGCAGCGCTCGATTTTGTTCCCGCAATTCGCGCAGTTTTGACGGTTTCGCACGTCGGAACCCCTGTTTCCGCGGCGGATTGTTACGCAAAGGGCGAGGCGAAGAATGCCCGCCGTCCGTTCAAGAGGTTCTGAGCATGTTAGGCTGGGTCGTCACCTTTCTCATCATCGCGCTGATTGCCGGTATTCTCGGCTTCGGCGGCGTTGCCGGCGCTTCCATCGAAATCGCCAAGGTCATCTTCTTCATCGCGGTCGTGCTGTTCCTGGTCTCGGCCGTGGTCGGCGTCGCGCGCGGCCGCAGTCGGGTCTAGGCCGCTGTCACCCGCTTCATCGCGGGGGCATCGCCACCTTGCGGCCGATGCCCTCGGGCCGGGCGACCGCGGCGTGGGCCTCGACGACCGCCCGGATGCGGGCGCGGATATCGGGCGGAAACGGCGCGGTCCTGCGTGCGTTCATGTCCATGTGCAGCGACATGTTCTCCGACGTCGCCGACAGCCAGCCTTCGCGGGCGTGGCGCAGCTCCTCGAAGGTGTGGATGCGCTTCTCGTCGGCGTCGAGCAGATAGACCGAGACCTGCACAGGGTCGCCGAGATGGATCTCGCGCAGATAGCGCACATGGGCTTCCGCGGTGAAGGTCGAGCCGTGGCGCTCCTTCATGTAGGCCGGCCCGATCCCGAGTTGCAGCCACATCTCGTCGATGGCGCGGTCGAGCATCACGTTGTAATAGGCCATGTTGAGATGCCCGTTGTAGTCGATCCATTGCGGCTCGAGCTGCATCACCGAAGACTTGAACGGGGCGGGCGGCAGCGGCATGTCCTTGAAGGCGCTCATGAAGGGTCCTGATTGTTCTCTTGACCCCCTATATATCCTTTGCCACGGTCGGCTGAAGCCGGGAGACATGATGTGGCAACGACGACGACCAATAATTTGACGCGGCCGGAGCCGAAGGCGCTGGCGAGTGCGCTTGAGGCGCTCACGGCGCGGTTCGGCAACCGGCTGATCACTTCGCTTGCGGTGCGCGAGCAGCACGCCCATACCACCACCTGGATTCCGACGCAGCCGCCCGATGCCGTCGTCATGGCGCAGGAAGTCGCCGACATCCAGGACACGGTGCGGATCTGCGCCAAGCACCGCGTGCCGGTGATCGCGTTCGGCACCGGGACCTCGCTGGAGGGCCATGTCAACGCGCCGGCCGGCGGCGTCACCATCGACCTGCGCGACATGAACCGGGTGCTGGCGGTGCATGCCGAGGACCTCGACTGCGTGATCGAGCCCGGCATCACCCGCAAGACGCTGAACGAGCATCTGCGCGACCAGGGCCTGTTCTTCCCGATCGATCCCGGCGCCGACGCCTCGCTCGGCGGCATGGCCTCGACGCGCGCCTCCGGCACCAACGCGGTGCGCTACGGCACCATGCGCGACAACGTGCTTGCGCTGAAGGTGGTGCGCGGCGACGGCGAGATCATCACGACCGGTACGCGGGCGAAGAAATCCTCCGCCGGCTACGACCTCACCCATCTGTTCGTCGGCGCCGAAGGCACGCTCGGCATCATCGCCGAGCTCACGATGCGGCTGCGCGGCATCCCTGAGACCATTGCGGCCGCGGCCTGCTCGTTCGATAGCGTGCGCAGCGCCTGCCAGGCGACCATCCTGGCGATCCAGACCGGCATTCCGGTTGCCCGCATCGAGCTGCTCAATGCCGAGCAGGTGAAGGCCTGCAACGCCTATTCGAAATTGTCGCTGCCGGAGACGCCGCTGCTGCTGCTCGAATTCCACGGCAGCGAGATCGAGGTCGCCGAGCAGTCGAAGAATTTCGGCGAGATCGCCAAAGAATGCGGCGGCGGCGATTTCACCTGGACCACGCGGCCCGAGGACCGCACCAAACTGTGGCAGGCGCGGCACGACGCCTACTGGTCGGTCAAGGCGCTGCGGCCGGGCGCGGGCGTGGTCGCGACCGACGTCTGCGTGCCGATCTCGCGGCTTGCCGACTGCGTCACCGAGACCGAAGCCGACCTGAAGCGGCTCAATCTGTTGTCGCCGATCGTCGGCCATGTCGGCGACGGCAACTTCCACTGCTCGCTGCTGTGCGACGTCAACGATCCCGACGAGATGGCGCGCGGCGAGGAGTTCATGCATCGCCTGATCGAGCGGGCGCAGTCGATGGATGGCACCTGCACCGGCGAGCATGGCGTCGGGCAGGGCAAGCAGAAATATCTGAAGGCCGAGCTCGGGTCCGAGGCGCTGGAGGCGATGCGCGCCATCAAGCAGGCGATGGATCCGCTCAACATCTTCAATCCCGGCAAGATCGTGCCGGCGGCGTGACGCGCCGCCGCCGGACTAGGAAGCTACATATCCGCCAGCTGCCCGCGCGCCCGGTCCGGCGATGCGTCGACAAGCGGTTGCAGCGGTGCAAGCCCGTCGGGCTGCGGGTCGAGCGCGGCCGGAACCATCTGCCGGCGCTGCGGGCCGAACACCACAAAGCTGAGCGCGGCCAGAATCCACACGCCGATCCCGCCATATAGTGTGACCCAGCCAAAGCCCTGCGCGAGCGCCGCCTGTGCGACACCCTCCGGCACGAGCGGCGACGCCGGGCCGCCCTGTCGCAGCAAGGAGATGCTGCCCGCGGCGATGGTCTCCGCAAGGGTGCGCAGCTCGTCCACACCGTGCGCCGGCGCCAGCGTCGACCGCAGCGACGACAAAATGCCCTCGACCAGGATAAGTCCCATCACCGCGATGTTGATGGCGAGCGTGATCAGCCTTGCGCTGACGTCGAGGCCGGAGGCCATGCCGGCGCGGTTCGCAGGCACCGAGCCGGTCGTCATGTTGGTGGCCGGCGTGGTCGTGAGGCCAAGCCCGATGCCGGCAATCAGGGCGCCGGACAACACGACGGGAGCATTGGCCCCCGAAATGCCGGCCGCCATCGTCACGAAGCCGAGACCGATGGTGAACAGGCCGAGCGGAATGACGATCCGCGCCTGATAGCTCAGCAGGAGATACTGCGCGACGGGCGGCATCACCAGGAAGGGGATCGTGTAGACGAGCAGCGCCAGCCCCGTCATGGTGCTGTCGTAGCCGAGCGCGGCCGAAAGATAGATCGGCAGAAAGATGATAAAGGGCCAGTAGCTGAAATTCATGCCGATACAGGCGATGATGGCGCCGGAAAAATTCCTGATCCTGAATACCGAGAAGTCGAACATCGGGTGGGCCGTGAGGTTCTCGACGACGATGAAGGCCGCAAAGCTCAGCGCTGCGATGGCGGCAATGACGATGGCCCTGGTGACGCCGAGATCGGCGCCCTGGGTGATGTCATAGGTCAGGCCGAATACGGCGAGCGTGAGCGTGACGATGCCGACGACGTCGAGGCTCCCGGCGTGCGGATCGCGCGACTCCGTGATGCCGGCGCGTGCAAGGACGCCGCAGACGATCGCGATCGGCACATGGATCAGGAAGACGGCCCGCCAGCTCGATAGTCCGAGCGCTGCGCCGCCAATCAGCGGGCCGAATCCGAGGCCGATGCCGGCGACCACGCCCCAGATCGCGAATGCGTGGCCGCGACCTGCGCCATCCTGAAACGCGTGGGAGAGGATCGCGATCGAGCAAATGAACATGGCGCCGCCGGCCATGCCCTGCAGGAAACGACTGACGATCAGGATCTGCGTGCTCGGCGCCAGTCCGCAGAGCAGCGTCGTGGCGGCGAATGCGACGATGGTAACGACGAACACCCGCCTGCGGCCGAACCGGTCGGCCAGCGTTCCCGCCGCCATCAGCACCGTCGTGCAGGCGATGGTGTAGGCGTTCATGATCCACTGCATGCCCTTGAAGTCGGCATGCAGCACCCCCTGAAGGACCGGCAGGATCACCGGAACCGTCGAAATTTCCAGACCGAACATCAGCGCCGCCAGGCAGCTCGCAGCCAGGGCTGCGACGTTGCCGTTGTGAGAGACCAGCATTCCAAACCCCTTGTTGCGATGTGAGGGGCTAGATACGCCGCGCTTTTTCATATATAAATGGTATGAATTCTGATATCAGAGATGTCATTTCGTTATGCTTGTGCCGCTTACCCTGGACGTCGATTCCGTGCGGGCCTTCGTGACGGTCGCCGAATTGCAGAGCTTCACGCGAGCCGCCGAAGTGCTGGGCTCAAGCCAGGCGGCGATCAGCACAAAGCTGAAGCGGCTCGAGGATCGCCTCGGCGAAAGGCTCATCGAGCGAACGCCGCGTCACGTGCGCCTGTCCGTGCGCGGCAGCCTGTTCCTTTGCGCGGCGCGCGATTTCATTGCGGCTCACGAGCGTGCCGTTGCAGGTCTGGTCGCCGAGCCGCGCCGCCTTGCGATCGGCTTTCTGGACTACACGATCGGTGCGGAGCTTCCCGAGCTTCTGGCCCGGCTGCACACGCATGATCCATCGCTTGTTTTCGAGATCCGGATCGACAGTTCGCGCAATCTTCTCGATGCGTTCGGTCGCGGCACGCTTGATGCGGTGATCGTGCGCCGCGAGGATGACCGGCGCGACGGCGAGCTGCTGATGCAGATGCCCCACGGCTGGTTTGCCGCCCCGGGCTTCGTCCACCGCGAGGGCGAGCCATTGCGGCTGGCGAGCTGTGCGGCGACCTGTGGCGAACGGATATTCGCGACCCGCGCGCTCGATGCCGCCGGTATTGCCTGGACCGAGGTCTTTGTCGGGGGCGGGACGGCCGCGGTGGCAGCGGCGGTCTCCGCGGGCCTTGCAGTCGCGTCCTTGGCACACCGCGTCGCGCCTGCCGACGCGATCGAGGTGAGCGAGCGGCTCGGATTGCCGCCGCTGCCGCCCTCCGCGATCGTGCTGCACTCCACGCTTACCGATCCACGCTCGCGGGCGGCCCTGCGGGCGATGGCGACGGCCCTGCAGGCGCGCCGTCCGCCCGCGGAGGGACGCTCGTAATGGCGGCCCGCGCATGGAACTTTTGGTTCCATTACGCGTAGTCTCCGTAGCGCCGCGATCTGCGGCGCGGCGAGAAGGCCGATGTCCAGGGCCAAGTCAAAACCAGTCATGGCAATCGTCGTCGTCCTGCTGACGGCCATGCTGTCGGTCGCGGCAGTGGCGCGGGGCGGGGGCGGTCATGGCGGCGGCCACGGCGGAGGCCATGGCGGAGGTCATGGCGGAGGTCACGGCGGCGGCCACTTTCACGGCGGAGGCCATTTCCACGGCGGCGGCCATGCCCATTTCCACCATGGTCATTTTGGCGGCGGCCGCCATTTCGGTGGAGGGGTTGCCCGGCATGGCTTCGGCCAGACCAGAAACGCCGCGCTGAACTCATTCTCCCACGGCCGGGGGTTGCGCAGTGCGCGCATCCTCGGCAATCCCATGGCCCGCGCCCAGCTTGCGGCCGGCGTCGCCGTTGCTGGCTGGCATGGCGGCGCCAACGGATGGTGGCGCCACAGCCACGGCGGATATGGCTGGGTGGGCCCGCTGTTCTGGCCATTCGCCTACTACGACATCTACGACTATACGATCTGGGGCGATGGCATCGGCTTCTGGGAGTACGGCTATCCCGACATCTATGCCGGCATCTTCGCGCCTTACGGTTATAACGAGCTCTCCGGCTACGTGACGCCCTCGGGCGGCCGGAGGTTGCGCGGCGCAGCCGCGCTCGCACAGATCTGCAGTGACGACAGCCGCGACATTGCGGGCCTTCCGGTCGAGGAGATCGCGCAGGCGATCGGCCCGACCGAGGCACAGCGTGCCGCCCTTGACGACCTCGCCGACGCCTCGCTCAGGGCCGCGCAGACCATTCGAGCAAGCTGCCCGATGCGGGTAGCCGCGACGGCGCCAGGCAGGCTTGCCAACATGCAGCAGCGCATCGAGGCGATGATTTCGGCGGTGGCGCTGGTGCGGCCCCCGCTCGAAAAGCTGTACGGCCTGCTGGACGACGAGCAGAAGGCGCGGTTCAACGCGCTCGCCGCGGATCAGCGCAGGAAGGCCGAGGCCAGCAACACGAGCGGCTCCATCGCGACGGGCTGCGGCGCCGCGCCGCCGGCGGCGATGGCCTGGCCGGCCGACGAGATCGAGGCGAGACTGCATCCGGACGATGCCCAGCGCGCCGCGCTCAAGGGGCTTCAGGACACAAGCAGCCGCGCCGCCGAAACGCTGAAAGCGGCCTGCCAGCCCGCCGATGCCGTGACGCCGACGGCGCGACTCGATATCGTCGGCAAGCGACTCGACGCCATGCTGCAGGCGGTCAAGTCGGTGCGCACGGCGCTTGAGAATTTCTATGCAACGCTCAGTGATGAACAGAAGGCGCAATTCGAGGCGATCGGACCAAGGCGTACAAGCTGACTGATCGGTCCAGCGGAGAGTGCCGGCGCAGGAGAGTGCCATGTCGAAGATCCGCATCGGAATTGCCGCTTTGGGCGTTTCGTCCGTGCTTCTGGCTGCCCTGCCGCCGGACGCAGCCCTGGCCAGGGGCTTGCGCATTGGCGGCGGCCCCATCGGCATCGTGAGGATGGCCGCCTCGCGCGTGCTGGCGATCGGCGGCTTGCGCGGCCGGCACTATTCCGGGCGCCGCATCAGGGTGGCGAGCGCGCGCGACACCGTCGAGGCGTTGCCGCGCGTCGAAATAACCCGCAACGGCGACTGGGTCGGCAAGCCGGTGGCGCGGGTGCAGGTCGCCGCGGCGGCCGCCTTGGCGGGCTGGCATGCCCGTCGCGGCACGAATGGATGGTGGCAGCACGGCGACGGCGGCTATGGCTGGGTGGGGCCGCTGTTCTGGCCGTTCGCCTACAACGACATCTACGACTACACGCTCTGGGGCGATGGCATGGGCTTCTGGGGCTACGGCTACCGCGACATCTATGCCGCGATTTTCGTGCCCTACGGCGATGACGACCTCCAGCGCTACATGGTGCCGCAACGCGGCAGGCATGGCCGCTTGCCGTCGCTGGCGCAAATGTGCGGCGATGACGGAAGCGAGACGGCGGGCCTTCCGGTCGATCAGCTCAGGCAGGCGATCCAGCCGAGCGACGAGCAGCGCGCCGCGCTCGATGATCTCGCCGGCGCATCGGCGGAGGCGGCGCGGACCATCCGTTCGGCATGCCCGACCGAGGCGGCGTTGACGCCTGCGGGCAGGCTGGCTGCGATGCAGCGGCGCGTGGAGGCGATGAAATCCGCGATCGCCACGATACGGCCGCCGCTGGAGAAACTCTACGAGCTCTTGGACGACGAGCAGAAGCGGAAGCTGACGGCGTTCGCGGATCAGCGCACGGCGTTCGCTCCCAAGGTCCCGGCCGCCCAGAGCTGCACACAGCCCGGAACGTTCCAATGGCCCGGCGGCGAGCTCGAGGCGAGGCTGCATCTCAACGACGCGCAGCGCGGCGAGCTCGCGGCGCTCCAGCGCGCGGATGCTTACGCCAACAACACGCTGAACTTCGACTGCCAGCCGGACGAAGGGCTCGCGCCGCCGGACCGGCTCGCGACAGCGGACACGCGGCTCGACGCCATGCTGGATGCGCTCAAGCTGGTGCGGCCGGCGGTGGACGATTTCTATGCGACGCTGAATGACGAACAGAAGGCGCAATTCGAGACGATCGGAGCGAAGCGCACGAGCTGAGCGAAGCGGAGCCCCCGTTCGGGGCACAAGGATTAGGCTTGCATTGGCCGGCGTCGCAAATGACCATGGCAACCTAGTGGAGCGGATTTGACGTTCGCTGCCGCGACTCCCCTAAGCGAACGTCAAATCCAAAGCTCCACTAGTGTGGCGGTTCAGAAGTCCGCACCATTGTCGCCGCGAGTTCGTCATGCGGACTTCTGAACCAAAGCCACACTAGATCAATAAGTTGCTAGTGTCCCTTCGATTCCGAAGTTCGCAAACGAGGGGCCGCAGAATGATGCGAACTTCGGAATCGGAACACTAGTGTGGTTTGGTTCAGAAATTCGCAAACGTGCCTCCTCAGGCGGCATGCGAATGTCAGGATCGGACCACTAGCTTCCCCGTGCAGCCAGGGTCGGCGCGATGTGGCGGTTTGGCAAAACGACGCCAAAGGAGGTCTGGGACGAGCCGATCGCGGGGCCGATCGGCGATATCGCGGCGGCGGAGCGTATCCGCAACATCTGCCGCTCCGCGGCCGACAGCGCCGAGCAGGTCGCCGGCTCCGCGGGCGGGCCGGATGCGAGGCAAAAGTCGGACCAGGCCAAGCGGCAGCGCGAATCCGAACGCTATGAGCGCGCGGCGCGCGCCGCGATGGAGATCGCCATGAAGATTTCCGACGACCTGATGCGCGATTCCGCGGTCGCCCAGATCGTGGACCTCTGCGCGAAGGCCAACGACATGAAGACGGCGCGGATCCTGTTCCGCGCCATCCAGGCCGAAACGATCCGGACGGATGTCACCAACGCCCATCCGGCGCTGCGGCTATGAAGGCTCGCGGCTACTTCGCCAGCGCGCGCACGGCTTCCTCGACGCTGTGGAAGATGTGGTCCCGCGGCAGGACATCATAAAGCGCGAAACGCTCGAAGGCTGCCTGCGCGCGGGTCGATTCGAGCCGCGCCATCGCCACCGTCACCCCTTCGTCGCGGCACTCGCCAAGCAACTCGTGCAGCACCTGCGCGGCGGTGAAGTCGATCTCGACCATGCCGCTGGCTTCCAGCACCAGCAGCTTCGGCTTCGGCACCGCGGCCTTGACGACGCCGAGCACGTCGGCCCGGAAGCTCGGCGCGTTGAGGAACGACAGCGGCGCCTGCATGCCGACGACGGCGACGCCGGGGACGCGTTCGCCCGCGACATGCGGATGGGCCGGCCACCAGATCGTGGTGCCGGGCACGCGATCGAAGGTGACAAGCCGGGCGCGCGTCGTGCTCCAGATGCCATGCAGCAGCGACAGCGTGATGCCGAGCCCGGCGCCCTGCTGGATCGGCAGCGCGACGATGGCGGCCACGGTGGCAAGGACGAGGAGGAATTCGGCCTTGGACTGGCGGTAGATGGTGAGGATCTGGCGCAGCCGGATGATGCGCAGCGCCACGAACAGCAGAATGCCGCCGAGTGCCGCGTCCGGCACATGCGCGAGCAGTCCGGTGCCGAAGGCGAGCAGCGCCAGCACGATGGTCGCGGCGAAGAGGCCAGAAGCCTGCGAATGGCCGCCGGTCTCGGCGACGATGCCGGTCCGCGGCGGGCTGGCGTTGACCGGGAAGGCGCCGAACAGGCCGGCGAGGATGCTGCCGGCGCCGGCGCCGAGAAAATCGCGGTCGACGTCGGCGGGCTTGTCGGGGTCGGACGGGAACGCGCGCGTGGTCGCCGCCGTCTGCACCATCACGACGATGGCGATCGTCAGCGCGAGCGACACGAGGCGCGCCCAGCGTTCCGGCGCGATGTCGGGCAGCGACGGTATCGGCAGCGTGCCCGGCACCGCGCCGACCACGCGCACGCCCTTGGCTTCGAGGCCGGCCCCGATCACCGCGAGCGTCGCGGCGACCAGCCCGATCAGCGCGCCGGGAATCTTCGCACTGACGAACTCGCAGGCGAACACCACGGCGAGCACGCCGAGGCCGATGACAAGGGTGAAGATATTGACATGGCCGAGCTCGCCCGCGAGCACGCCGATGCGCTCAATCGTCGATCCGGAAGGCGAGGGCAGCCCGAGCACCCCGGGCAGTTGCGACACCAGGATGTGCACGGCGATGCCGGCGAGGAACCCGACCGTCACCGGCACCGACAGCAAATTGGCGATCCCGCCGAGGCGAAACAGGCCGCTCAGCGTCAGCATAACGCCGACCAGCAGGGCGAGAGCGATCGCGAGTGCCTGATAATCCGGCGAGCCGACCGCGGCGAGCATCGCGAGCCCGCCGGCGAAGATCGGCGTGATGGTCGAATCGGCGCCGCAGGACAGGAACCGGTTGGCGCCGAACATCGCAAATCCGACCGACCCCGTGATGAAGGCGAAGAAGCCGATCTCCGGCGGGAAGCCGCCGAGCCGCGCGGTCGCCATCTGCTCGGGGATCGCGATCGCGGCCAGCGTCAGGCCGGCTGCGAGGTCGCCCGGCAGGAAGCCTGGGCGATAGGCACGCAGCGAACGGAATGGCAGCCACGAGTGGTTGGCTTTCTCTGCAACGCCCTGCGCCATCGATCCCTGCTCGCGTCGAACCGTCAAAGCCTACCGGCTCGACCGCCAAAGTCAAAAGGGCGGGACACGCCGGCATCTGCGGGCCGGCGTGTGAGGCCGCGTGGCAGTGGGCGACGCTAATACCGCCGGTAGCCACCATTCGGCATTCCGCCGCCGCCGCGTCCCATTCCACCACCACCCATGCCAAGCCCGATGCCGACGCCAAGGCCGATGCCTTCCATGATGGCACCGGGCGGCGGACCGCGGTCGACCACGATCTCATCCGGTGGCGGCCGCCGCTTCGGCGTCGACGTGTCGGCCCGCTTCCTGGTGTCCTTGACCGGCGGCGAAATATCCGCCTTCTTGCGTGCCGGCGAGATCGCCGGTGATGCGGGTGGCGTGGAGCACGGGCAGGTCGGCCCCAGGGCAACGGTCGTCGGCGCAATCGCGGCCACAAGCGCGCGGTTGCGCACCCGTTCTTCTATCTTGCGCGCGGTGGCGGCGAGATCGCTGCCGCCATAGAGAGCGAGGAACTCCGCGTAAGAGGCGGTGGTGTTGATCGCAACCGCCTTGGCCCAGGCGATCATCTCGCGCCTGCGCTCGAGCAGCGAGCGCACCCGCGGCGCGTAAGCGCCTTGCGCGAACTGCGCGACATAGGCCTCATAGGCGGCGACCGTGTCGTCGGCGACGACGAGTTCATAGGCCACCTTCGGCTCCTTGCCCGCGAGCGCCTTGCGCCAGTCCTCGACCGTGCGCGTTGCGGAAGCAGGCTGAGAGGCGGCCGCCGGTGTCGTCGCCGCGGCTGGCGGGGCGCCGTCACCCGAAAAGAACCTGAAGTCGCTGGTCAGCGACGAGCTCTCCCAGGGCGTCTGCCGTCCCTCGGTCGCCTGGTTTACCGCGACCCGTATGCGCTTGAAGGCTTCCTCGATCGACAGGTTCGGCTGGCGGGCGATCGAGAGCACAGCCGTGGTGTAGGGGCTGTCCTCGCCGCTGCCATCCTCGGCCTCCGCGCCGGGCGAGGTCGAGTAGGAGATGAAGGAGCCGGACGCGCCCGCCTTGGTGTCGACGATGGCAAGCCCGTGGCCGGTGGCGCCGCTCAGGGCCGGGAACGGGTTGTTGCGGCAGGCATCGAGCATGACGATGCGCATCCTGGTCGGCAGTGCGCCGAGCGTGTTCATGAGATCGTTCAGCCGCACCGCCTGCACCGGAATGTCGCTCTCCCGTTTCGGATCGACATCGACCGGCACCAGATAGTTCTCGCCGTCGATCTGCAGGCCGTGACCGGCATAGAACACCAGCGCGACCGTGTCGGGCCCGCTTGCCGCGATCTTGCCGGCGAAGTCGCTGACCGCCTGCCGCATCTCGTTCTGGCCGAGGTCGGGCGCTGATGTCACCGAAAAGCCGGCGGCGCCGAGCAGGTCGGTCATCTGCCTGGCGTCGTTGGCGGCGTTGGGCAGCGCAGGCACCGCGCGATAGGCGGACTGGCCGATGACAAGCGCGACGCGGCTTTCCGTGGCCTCCGCCGGCAGGTTCAGGATTGGCAGAGACAGCAACAGGCCGGATGCAAACAAGGCGTTGCGAATGAATGGACGGCGCATGGCGACACCTCGACGATCGGGCGCGACCGTGCTGGCAATGGTCATGATACCGCCATGGCCTGCCGGCGCCCTCTGCGAAGTTAGTGCTCGATCGGAGCAGCCAAGTTCACTACAGGAAATTTCAATTCGGGACGCGCGTCGATGCGTCAGTCGTGCTGCCCCCGCACGAGCCAAATCGTCGCATCAGGCGCAAGCGCACATGGCGACTTCGTCGCGCGGCACGCCGACCACCTCCTGCCGGATCAAGGAAGCCGATGCGGTGTGAGCTGCCGATCGCAGGCGCCTTACTTCAGAGCCTCTGGACAAGTTGTCGCAGTCTGGCCCAAACTCGCGCCCGCCAAACAACAATTCGGCCTTGATGCCGAAAAAACAGGCACCGGACGCCCGCGACAGACGGGCGCCGGGAGGGAACGATCGGGAGCATTTCATGGCCATTTCACGTCGTGACGTCCTGCTGGGCAGCGCCGGCGCGCTCAGTGCTGCCTCATTTTCATTTCCGTCGCCCGCGGTCGCGCAAGCCGAGCCGATCAAGATCGGCTTCCTGGCGGCGATGACCGGCCCGAGCTCGGCGCCGACGGTCGGCTTCAACCGCGGCGTGATGTTTGCCGTCGAGGCGATCAATTCGGCCGGCGGCGTCAAGGGCCGCAAGATCGAGCTGATCACCCGCGACACCCAGGGCGACCCGACCAAGGCGGTCAACGCCACCCAGGAAATGATCAGCCAGCTCAGGGTTCACGGCATCTGGGGGCCGCTCAATTCGGGCGAGTCGCTCGCGACCACGCCGATCATGGCGCGCGCCAAGATGCCGAACATCCACCCTTGCGTGGTGGAAACGCTGATCGATCCCGCCAAATATCCCAATGCCTTCCGCATGGCGCCGTCCAACAGCCAGTGGGACGACGCGGTGCGCAACTACTGCCTCAATATCCTCAAGGTGAAGAAGGTCGCGGTGATCGGCGACACCACGGGCTATGGCGTCACCGCGGTCGGCGCGTCCGTTGCGGCGTTCAAGAAGGACGGCGCCGAGATCGTCTACCAGGCCAATATCGACGCGACCCAGCCCGACATGACGCCGGACCTGTTGCGCGCCCGCAATGCCGGCGCCGAGGTCATCGTGGTGTGGAGCGTCACCACCGGCATGGAGGCGCGCATGTTCAACACCCGCGCCGCCATGAACTGGGACGTCGCCTTCGTCGGTCACCCCTCGCTCTCCTCGGGCGAGATCGCAGGGCTCGTCGAGAAGCCGGCGAACTGGGAGAAGGTCTATGCGGTCGGCTACAAGAGCTGCAGCTATGATGCGGGCGGCAAGCTGCCGCCGAAGAGCGAGGACCTCGTCGCGCGGCTGGCCAAGGCCAATGTCATGCTCAGCGACACGCTGCTGTGGTGGATCGCCGGCGGCATCGATGCGATCGAGCTGTTCGCCAAGGCGGTGGAGGCGAGCGGCTCGACGGACCCGACCGGCATCGTCGCCTACCTGAACTCGCTGACCCGCTATCCCGGCTATTTCGGCGACTACACCTGGACGCCGACCCAGCACAACGGCTACCCGACCGACGAGATCGTGATGTCGCAGGCGAGCACCGCGAAGAACGGCACCTTCGCGCTGGCCCCGGGATATTCGTAAAGCGCGCGGAGCCGGGCCCATGCTGGCCTCGATCCTCGCATCCGGACTGGCGGCCGGCGCGGTCTACGCGCTCGTCGGCGTCACCTACAACACGATGTTCTCGACTTCGCGGGTGATGAGCTTCACCGCGGGCCAGCTCGCCATGCTCGGCGGCGTGTTCGGCTCGATGTTCACGCTGAAGCTCGGCTTGCCGGTGCTGGCGGGTTTCGTGCTGACGCTGCTCTGCTGCGCCATCATCGGGATCATCACCGAATTCATCGCGGTGCGGCCGGTGCTCAAGAGCCTCGACCAGCATCTCTACGTGCTCTCGACGCTCGCGGTGGCGCTGATGATCCAGCAGGTCGCCGCGATCAAATGGGGCACCGAGCCGCAGCCCTTCCCGCGCCTGATCGGGTGGGGCAGCGGCGCGCTCGACGAGAAATTCTGGCTGCCGGTGGCCGCCTGCGCGATCACCATCCTCGGCCTCGAATATCTCTACCGCCGCACCCTGGTCGGGCGCGCCTTCGTCGCCATCGCGGAAGACAATTTCGCCGCCCGCGCGCTCGGCCTTCCGGAGCGCAATCTGCGGGTCGCAAGCTACGCGCTCGCCGGCATCGTCGGCGGCATCGCCGGGTTTTCCGGCGGCGAGTTGCTGCTCGCCTTCTTCGCCAACGGCGCGCTGCTCAATTTCTACGGCTTCGTGCCGGTCGCGCTCGGGGGGCTGGGCAACAACCGCGGCGCCATCGTCGGCGGCCTCGTGCTGGGGCTGTTCCAGCAGGCGGCCAATTTCCTGGTCGGCGGCATCTTCTCCTCCGTCGCGGTGTTCGCACTCTTCATCGTCGTGCTGCTGACGGCGCCGCAAGGCCTGTTCGGCGCAGCCGCGGCGCGGAGGGTGTGATGGTCGCGCTCAGCACCGTGCCTTCGCGCGCCGAGAGCGGCGCCTGGCGCGCGGCGCTGCCGCATCTCGCGCCGTTCCTCGGCATTCTCGCCATCGCACTGCTTCTGCCGGTGGTCGGCAACGACTATTGGGCGCTGATCGGCGCGCGCATGGCGATCTACTGGGTCCTGGTGTCCGGCCTCAACCTGATTGTCGGTTTCGCCGGACACCTCGCGATCGGCTATGTCGCGCTGCTGACGCTCGGCGCCTACACCACGAGCGTGCTGGTCGCCGGCAACGTGATGCCGGCGATCCCGGTGTTCGTCGCGCTGCCGTGTGCCGCCATCGTCGGCGCGCTGTTCGGCGTGATCGTCGGCCTGCCGGCGCTGCGGCTGCGCACCTTCTATTTCGCGATGTCGACGCTAGGCTTCGCCACCATCGTCACGCAGATCGCGCTGGCCTGGCAGAGCGTCACCGGCGGCGGCATCGGCATTCCCGGGCCGGAATTCCCCGCACCCTTCAACACCGCCTGGGGCTTCTATTTCCTCTGCATCGCCTTTGCCGTCGTCAGCACCTGGATCAGCGCCAACGTGGCGAGGAGCCGCTTCGGCCGCGCGCTGATCGCGGTGCGCGACGCCGAGGTCGCCGCAGAAGCGACCGGCATTTCCAAGCCGCGCATGCTGGTTGCGATCTTCCTGCTCGCCGGCGCGCTCGCGGCCGTGGCCGGCGGCCTGTTCGCGTCGCTGCAGACCTACATCACGCCGGATGCCTTCACCTTCGATCTTTCCATATTGTTCTTCATCGCGATCCTGATCGGCGGCCGCGGCTCGATCCTTGGCCCGCTGCTCGGCACCATCATCCTGACCATCCTGCCGGAGATCGCGGCACCGCTCGCGGCCTGGTCGACCTTCCTCTATGCGGTGCTGCTGCTTTTGATCGTGCTGGTGATGCCGGGCGGCATCGCGGCGCTGCTCGACTTCCGCAGCCGCCGCCCGCTCGCCAGCAACCGTGCCATCTTGCCGCGCCCGGCGGCGCTCGGCGCAATCATGCGCGAGCGCACCGGCGACAAGCCGTTGCAGCTCCGCGCAATCGCCTTGAGCTTCGGCAATGTGCGCGCCATCGACGGCCTCGATCTCGATATCGTGCCCGGCCAGATCCATGGTCTGATCGGGCCCAACGGCAGCGGCAAGACCACGACGCTGAACGTGATCTCGGGTTACTACGCTGCGAAAGCGGGCACGATGACGTTGGGCGGCGAAGCGCTGCCGCCGGGCCGGCCGGCGCTGCGCGCATCCTGCGGCATCGCGCGCACCTTCCAGACCCCGCGCGTGATCGGCGAAGCCTCGGTGCTGCAGAACGTCATGATCGGCGGCACGGTGGCGGGCAAAGCGAGCTTCGCCGAGGCGCTGCTGGCGCTGCCGCGCAATCGCCGCGACGAGCGCACCCTTGCGGAGAAGGCGAGGGCTCTGCTCGGCGTCGTCGGCCTCGAGACGCTCGCCGATGTCCGCACCGACCGCCTGCAGCACAGCGAGCTGCGCTTCATCGAGATCGCCCGCGCCTTGATGCTGGATCCGGATTTCCTGCTGCTGGATGAGCCTGCCGCCGGCCTTGCCAATGACGAGATCGACCGGCTCGCCGAACTGATCAAGGCGATCGCCCGGCGCGGCGTCGGCGTGCTGCTGGTCGAGCATCATGCCGACCTGATCTTCGACATCTGCCATCAGGTCACCGTGCTCAATCTCGGCCGCGTCCTCGCCGCCGGCACGCCCGACGAAATTCGCGTCCACAAGGAGGTCGTCAGTGCCTATCTCGGCGGCTGAGCCGCTGCTTTCCGTGAGCGGCCTCGAATCCGGCTACGGCAAGATCCGCGTATTGCACGGCGTGGACCTCGCGGTCGCCGCCGGCGAGGTGGTGGCGCTGCTCGGGCCGAACGGCGCCGGCAAGACCACGATGCTGCGCGCGCTGTCCGGCCTGCTGCCGGTCACCGCCGGCCATGTAGGCTTCGACGGGCGAGAGGTGGCCAACATCACGCCGCGCGAGGCGGTGCGCGCCGGCCTCATCCATGTCATCGAGGGCCACCGCGTCTTCACCCAGATCTCGGTGCTCGATAACCTCCTGCTCGCCGGCTACGACCTGCCGCGCGGCGAGCGTCTGGCGCGCGTCGAGGAGGCGCTGTGCTATTTCCCCGAGATCGCCGAGAAGCGTCACGAGCGCGGCGGCGCGCTGTCCGGCGGCCAGCAGCAGATGCTGACGGTCGCGCAGGGGCTGGTGCACCGGCCGCGGCTGTTGATGCTGGACGAGCCCTCCGCCGGCCTGTCGCCGGTGCTGGTCGATCGCGTGCTCAACGTCATCGCCCGGCTGCGCGGGCAGGGCACGGCGGTGCTGCTGGTCGAGCAGTTGCTGGAGAAGGCGCTGGCCTGCGCCGACCGCGTCTATGCGCTGGTGCAGGGCCGCATCGCGCTGGAGGCGTCGACCGGCGAAGCCGATTTGCCGAAGCGGCTGGAGCGCGCTTATTTCGGGCACGAGAGTCGCGTGCTCGAGCATCATTCCGGCCCGCCATGATCGATGCGGCGCGAGCATCGATCACGACCGGAACAGGATCGATGGGCCGGCCGGCGTCACCCTTGCCTGCCCGTTCGCTTTGGCCCTACAGTTGAACGCAACGGCAGCGACGACGATCGCGCCGGCATAAGAACATCTGGGAAGGAAGCGCCATGACAATCGGGCCCGTCAGCCGCCGCACGTTGCTGCGTTCGTCAAAGGCCGCGGCCGCCTGGATCGCGCTTTCTCCCGCCATCATCGGCCGCGCGCAGGCCGCGACCTTGAAGCTGAGATGCTCCTCGTCGCTGCCAAACGATCCGAAATATGCCAACGGCCGCGTCTACTACGACAATCTCGTGAAGCAGATCAAGGCAGGCGGCCTTTCCGAGCAGATCGACGTCACCTTCTTTCCCGACAACCAGCTCGGCCAGGAGATCGACGTCATCAATTCGGTCAAGCTCGGCGTCATCGACCTGATGATCTCTGGCTCGTCGATCTCGGCCAATCTGGTGCCGCTGGTCGGCACCTTCGACCTCGGCTATCTCTTCACCAGCTACCAGCAGCAGACCAAGGCGTTCGACGGCGGCGCCGCAAAGCCGATCGAGGAGGCGCTGCTCAAGGGCGGCAACATCCGCATCATTGCCTGGGCCTATAATTTCGGCGCGCGCAGCGTGCTGGCGAAGAAGAAGGTGGAGACGCCGGAGGATCTCGCCGGCCTCAAGATCAGGACGCTGCCGAACCCGATCATCACCGAATGCCTGCGCCTGATGGGCGCCGCCGCAACGCCGCTCGCCTTTGGCGAGATCTACACCGCGCTGCAGGCCGGCGTGCTCGACGGGCTCGAGCACGACCCGCCGACCATCCTCGCCAGCAAGTTCTACGAGACCGCGAAGAACTACGCGCTGACCCAGCACATCTTTTCCCCGCTTGCGGTCTATTTCAGCGACGCGACCTACAAGCGCATGGATCCGAAGCTGCGCAACGGTTTCCTCGATGCCGCGCAGAAGGCGGCCATCGACACCCGCGCCCACGGCCTTGCGGTCGAGAAGGAGGCGCAGGCCGCGATCGTGGAGAAGGGCGTTGCCGTGGTCGAATGCGACAGGGAAGCCTTCCGCAAGCGCGTAGCTCCGCAGACCGACAATTTCATCAAGGCGCATCCCGAGGCCAAGCCCGTCGTCGAGATGATCCGCGCGACCCAGGCCTGAGGCGGCAGGGCGATGTCGGGCGCGGCGCAGCCGGCTTTCGCATCCGGCAATAGCGGCGAGGCGGGGGCAAACGTCGCTTCCGCTTCCCATGCTGATCGTCATGTCCTCGTGGCGTGGCTGCTGGCGCTGAGCGATGCGGTCGCCGCGATCATGCTGGCGGCCGACCTGCTCGTGGTCTGCGGCTCGGTGCTGCTGCGCTTCCTGTTCAACGCGCCGGTCGAATGGTCCGACGACGTCGCGCGCGGCCTGATGGTCGGTTCCAGCTTCTTCGGCGCGGCGAGCGCGCTGGCGCGCAGCGAGAATCTCGGCGTCGCTTTCCTCGCCGACATGCTGCCGGCGCGCGTGCGCATCGTGGTCGATGCGGTGGTCGCGCTCTTGACGACATTGATCGCTGCCTACGTCGCCTGGCACGCGCTGATGCTCGGCAGCCTGACGGCAGGTCAGACCACCGGTTCCGGCCTGCCGCTGGAGCTGACCTTCTATCCGATGGGCGTCGGCGCGCTGTTCATGACCATCTTCGCGTTCGACATCTTTCGCGGCCGCGGGTTCCGCGCCATGACCGAAGGCATCGTTGCCGCGGCGCTGATCGTCGGTCTCTATCTGGCGTGGGATTATCTCGCGCCTGCATCAGTGCCGCAGTCCGGCACGCTGATGCTGGTCGGCTTCTTCGTCATGCTGTTCGCTGGATTGCCGATCGGCTTTGCGCTGGCGCTGGCGGCGCTGATCTTCATCTGGGTGGAGGGCTCGCTGCCCGGCGTCATCTTCGCCCAGCAGATGGCGCGTGGCATCGACAATTTCGTGCTGCTTGCGATCCCGTTCTTCATCCTGGTCGGCTACCTCATGGAAGCCAACGGCATGTCGGTCCGCCTGATCGAGCTGTTGCAGCGCGGGGTCGGGCGCATGCGCGGCGGGCTCAACGTCGTCATGGTGACCTCGATGGTGCTGTTCTCCGGCATCTCCGGCTCCAAGATGGCAGACGTCGCCGCCGTCGGCTCGGTGCTGATTCCGGCGGCGCGCCGCACAAGGCAGAATCCCGGCAGCGCGGTCGCGTTGCTCGCGGCCTCCGCGGTGATGGCCGAGACCATCCCGCCCTGCATCAACCTGATCATCCTCGGCTTCGTCGCCAACCTCTCGATCGGCGGCCTGTTCGTCGCCGGGCTGCTGCCGGCCGGACTGATGGCGCTGGCGCTGATCGCGGTGTGCATCATCTTCGGCAGGCGTCCCGCAGCCGCCGACGACGCCGAGCCGCGCGCGGCCGTCTCCGGGCTGTGGAGCGGCGCCGTCGCCTCCTTCGGGCTGATCTTCATGATCTTCGCCGGCTTCAAGAGCGGTTTTGCCACCGCGACCGAAATCTCGGCGTTTGCCGCGCTCTATGCGCTGGTGGTCGGCCGCATCGTGTTCCGCGAGCTTGGCTTGCGCGCGACAGCCCAGAGCTTCGTCCAGGCCGCGACACGTTCGGGGCTGGTGCTGTTCATCGTCGCCGCCGCGCAGTCGCTCGCCTTCATCCTGACGCTGCAGCAGGTGCCGCATGCGGTCGGCGACATGATGCTGGCGCTGTCCAAGACCAATGGCGTCTGGCTGTTCATGCTGCTGTCGATCGCGGTGCTGATCGTGATGGGCTCGGTGCTGGAGGGCGCGGCCGCGCTGATCATCTTCGGCCCGCTGCTGCTGCCGGTCGCGGTCAAGCTCGGCATCGATCCCCTGCATTTCGGCGTCGTGCTTGTCATCGCGATGGGCATCGGCCTGTTCGCGCCGCCGCTCGGGCTCGGCCTTTACGGCGCCTGCCTGATCGGCAACGTACCGATCGAGCAGACCGTGAAGCCGATCATGGGCTATCTCGGATTGTTGCTGCTTTGCCTGTTGGTGGTTGCATTCGTGCCTTCTATCAGCACGGCGCTGCCGCGCGCCTTCGGCTACTGACGGAATGAAACCGTGAAAGTGCTGCTGACCCATCCGCCGGAGTTCCGGCGACAATATTACGGCGAGCGCAGCCTGAAGGGCCTGCAGGCGCTCGCCGAGGTCCGCCTGCACGAGGGCGACGAGCCGCTCGATGCCGCCGGCCTCGTCGCGAAAGCGAAAGATGCCGACATCATCGTTGCCGACCGCATGACCGAAGGGCAGGGCGCGATCTTTCCGCAACTGCCGAACCTGCGCGCCTTCGTTCGCTGCGCGGTCGATATCCGCAACATCGACGTCGACGCGGCTTCCAGAGCGGGCGTGCTGGTGACGCGCGCTTCGCCGGGCTTCGTGCCGGCGGTCGCCGAGCTTGCGCTCGGCTTCATGGTGGACCTGTCGCGCGGGGTCTCGCGCGCGGCCGCGGATTTTCACGCCGGTCGCAGGCCGGAGGTGGCGATGGGCCGGCAGCTCGCGGGCGGCCGCATCGGCATCATCGGCTATGGCAGCATCGGCCGCGCCCTCGCCGGAATTGCGAAGGTGCTGGGCATGGAGGTGCTGGTCGCCGATCCCTTTGTCAGCATCGACGACCCCGCCATCCGGCATGTGCCGCTCGACGACCTGCTGTCGCGCGCCGATTATGTCGTCTGTCTCGCGGTCGCCAATGAAGCGACCGAGAACCTGATCGGGCAGGCGGCGCTGTCGTGCATGCAGAAGCATGCCTTCTTCATCAATCTGTCGCGCGGCAATCTGGTCGACGAGGCGGCGCTGGCCGCAGCGCTCCGCGACCACCGCATCGCCGGTGCGGCGATGGATGTCGGCCGCGCGCCGGACCAGATGCCGACGCCGGAGCTTGCGAAATTGCCGAACGTGATCGCGACCCCGCATATCGGCGGGCTGACGCCGCAGGCGATCGAGCACCAAGCGTCAGAGACCGTGCGCCAGGTCGCAGCAATCATCAAGGGCGAGGCGCCGGTCGGCGCGGTCAATGCGGACCGCTGGACACGCCGGCCGTGAGGTCGCGCGACCTTTTTGCGACATTCCGCCGGACGGGCGGCGGCCGACGGACATTGACAAGGGCGGCCGTCTTCTCTCAATAGTTTGGTGAAACAAGCCCTGCATGTCCCGGCATGCAACAAGAATAACCATCGGAGGAACGACCATGCGCAGGATTTTGACCGCTGCCGTGCTGGCACTGCCGTTTTTGACTGGCGCTGCAATGGCGCAGGAGACGGTGAAGGTGGCCTACATCGACCCGCTGTCGGGAGGCGGCGCGAGCGTCGGCGAGGTCGGCCTCAAGATCTACCAGTTCCTTGCCGAAGAGCTCAACGCCAAGGGCGGGATCGGCGGCAAGAAGGTCGAGATCGTGCCGTTCGATAACAAGGCCAATCCGCAGGAGTCGCTGGTTCAGGCACAAAAGGCGATCGACGCCGGCATCCGCTATCTGACGCAGGGCAATGGATCGGCCAATGCCGCGGCGCTGTCGGACTTCGTGACCAAGCACAACGAGCGCAACCCCGGCAAGGAGGTGCTGTATTTCAACTATGCCGCGGTCGATCCGGTCCTGACCAACGCCAAATGCAGCTACTGGCATTTCGCCTGGGACGCGAATTCCGACATCAAGATGGAAGCCTTGACCAACTACATCAAGGATACGCCGGCGACGAAAAAGATCTACCTGATCAATCAGGATTATTCCTTCGGCGAATCCGTGCGCAGCCAGGCCAAGGCGATGCTGGCGAAGAAGCGGCCCGACATCCAGATCGTCGGCGACGAACTGCATCCGTTGCTGAAGGTCACCGACTTCGCGCCCTACATCGCCAAGATCAAGGCGTCGGGCGCCGATTCCGTCATCACCGGCAATTGGGGCCAGGATTTCGCACTGCTGCTGAAAGCCGCCGCTGATGCCGGCCTCAAGGTCAACTGGTACACCTATTATGCAGGCGGCGCCGGCGGCCCGACCGCGATCAAGCAGGCCGGCCTCAATCATCAGGTGTTCGTGATCGGCGAGGGGCAGGCCAATATCAGCACGCCGTCGTCGGACACTTTCGAAAAGGCGCTGCGCGCCAAATACGACGTGTCGATGTGGTACCCGCGCGCGGCCAATGAAATGCGGATGCTGGCCGCCGCCGCCGACAAGGCCAAGTCCGTCGATCCCGTGAAGGTCGCAACCGCGCTCGAAGGCATGGAGTTCGAGGTCTATAACGGGGGCAAGGGCACCATGCGCAAGGACGACCATCAGTTCTTCCAGCCGATGTACATCTCCTCATTCGGCGATCGGTCCGAGAAGGAGGCGTTTGACGAGGAGAAGACGGGCTGGGGCTGGAGGCTGGTGGCCAAGATCGACACCGACAAGACGGTGTTGCCGACGACCTGCCAGATGGCCCGGCCGTAACGCGGGCCGGTGCGTTGCACGATCGGCGTGCCCGGCTTGATGTCGGGCACGCCCTGCGGATGGCGCAGGCGGCGCATGGGCGCGCATGCGGCGTACCTCAGGGAAGGCGTCATGCGGTAGCCGAGCTGGGGACTCCTGGTGCTGGAACTGGTCATCATATCGACACTGAATGGCATCCTGTTCGGCATGCTGCTGTTCCTGATGTCGAGCGGGTTGACCGTCATCTTCAGTATGCTCGGCGTTCTCAACTTCGCGCATGCCTCGTTCTACATGCTGGGCGCATTTTTCGGCTACCAGCTGACGCGCTGGATCGGCTTCTGGCCGGCATTGTTGATCGCGCCGGTGCTCGCGGGCGTCATCGGCGCCGCGGTCGAGCGCTACGGCCTGCGCAACGTCCATAAGAACGGCCATGTCGCCGAGCTGCTGTTCACCTTCGGTCTCGCCTTCGCGATCGAGGAGGTGGTGCAGATGATCTGGGGCAAAAGCCCGGTGGACTACCGCGTGCCCGCGCTGCTGGATTTCCCGGCCTTCACCATCTTCTCCACCAACTATCCGGCCTACAAGATCTTCATGCTGCTGGTGGCGGTTGCGATCTTCGCGGCGCTCCTGATCGGGATCAAGAAGACCCGGGTCGGCATGATCGTGCAGGCGGCGCTCACCCACCCGCAGATGGTGGGTCATCTCGGGCACAATGTCGGCCGCATCTTCATGCTGGTGTTCGGCTTCGGCACGGCGCTCGCCGCCGTCGCCGGCGTGATCGCGGGTCCCGCGCTGGTCACGCAGTCCAACATGGCGGGACTGCTCGGACCGATCCTGTTCGTGGTGGTCGTGGTAGGCGGACTCGGCTCGCTGCCCGGCGCCTTCATCGCCTCGCTTCTGATCGGGTTGTTGCAGACCTTCGCCGTCTCGATCAACGGCTCGCTTGCCAGCCTATTCGGACCGCTCGGCGCGGGATACCCGTTGCTGTCGGACATCTGGAACGTCACGATCGCGCAGATCGCGCCCATCCTGCCCTATGTGCTGCTGGTCCTGATCCTGATCTTCCGCCCGATGGGCCTATTGGGAACGCGCGAGACATGAGCGAGTCCGTGGAATCGATGCCGAAGCCGCGATCCGCCGTATCCGATGGCGTACGGTTCTACGGCATGTGGCTGGCTGCCGCCGTGGCGCTGCTCGTGCTGCCGCGTATTTTCCCCTCGGGCGGCGCGCTGACGACGCTCAGCCTGATCGGCATCGCGATCATCTTTGCGCTCTCCTACAACATCCTGCTCGGCCAGACCGGGATGCTGTCGTTCGGCCACGCGGTGTATTACGGGTTCGGCGGCTTTCTCGCGGTCCACGGCATGAACCTGATCGCCGCCTCCAGATGGCCGATCCCGCTGCCGCTGGTGCCGCTGATCGGCGGCGTCGCCGGGCTGGCCTTCGCGCTGGCGCTCGGCTGGGTCTCGACCAAACGCAGCGGCACGGCGTTCGCCATGATCTCGCTCGGCGTCGCCGAGCTGGTCGGCGCCTCCGTGCTGATCCTGCGCAGCTTCTTCGGCGGCGAAGCCGGCATCACCGCCAACCGGACGCGGCTGTTCCGGCTGTTCGACTGGAGTTTCGGTCCGCAGATCCAGATCTACTACCTGATCGCGGCCTGGACGCTGATCGCGACGATCGCGATGTATGCGCTGACCCGCACGCCGTGGGGGCGCATGTGCAACGCGGTCCGCGACAATCCCGAACGCGTGCAGTTCGTCGGCTATGATCCGCACGTGATCCGCTATATCGCGTTCTGCTTCGCCGGATTCTTCGGCGGCATCGCCGGCGCACTGACCGCGATCAATTTCGAGATCGCCAATTCCGCCTATCTCGGCGCGGTGCAGTCCGGCACCGTGCTGTTCGCGGCCTATATCGGCGGCATCGGCTATTTCATCGGCCCGATCCTCGGGGCGATCTTCGTCACCTATCTGTCGCTCACGCTCAGCGATCTCACCTCGGTCTGGCAGCTCTATTTCGGCCTGATCTTCATCGCGGTCGTGGTGTTCGCGCCTGGCGGCCTCGCCGGCCTTTTGATGAAGCATCGGCCGGTGATGCGCGCCGGCGCGCTGGTGCCGGTGCTGCGCTCCTATCTGGTCGCGCTGCCGCCGACGGTTGCGATGCTCGCAGGCTTGGTGCTCGCGATCGAGATCACCGTGCACTATACCGTCAATGCGGCTGACGATCCGCACATCAGGGCGTTCGGGATGAGCTTCGACGCGTCGAGCCCGATCATCTGGGCCTTAGCGGCGGCGCTGATCGTCCTGGGCTATCTCGTGGCGCGCAGGACCTGGGCTCACGTCGCGAATGTCTGGGACAAGGCCACGACCGCGGCGCGCGAGCAGGGGTTTCTCGCATGACCATGCCGCCGCCTCCCGCCATCGCCATTCGCAACGTCAACAAGAGCTTCGGCAACGTCTCGATCATCCGCGACCTCAATCTTTCCATCGCGCAGGGCGAGCGTCACGCCGTGATCGGGCCGAACGGTGCCGGCAAGTCGACGACGTTCAATCTCATCAGCGGCTACATCACGCCGACCTCGGGCGAGGTTCTGCTGCGCGACCAGGTGATCTCCGGGCTGCCGCCCTACCAGATCAACCGCCGCGGGTTGTCGCGCAGCTTCCAGGTCACCAATGTGTTCGCCAACATGAGTGTCTGGGAAAACGTGCGCTGCGCGGTGCTGTGGGCCACCGGACACGGTTATTCGTTCTGGAAGAATGTCGACCGCCTGCCCGAGGTGCGCGAGCGCACGGCGCAGGTGCTGGAAAGCATTGGCCTGGCCGCTCGGCGCGACGTGCCGGCGGGACTTCTGACCTATGCCGAGCAGCGGGCGCTGGAGATCGGCATCACCACCGCCGGCGGCGCCGATGTCATCCTGCTGGACGAGCCGACCGCCGGCATGAGCCACGCCGAGACCGAGCGCGCGGTCGCGCTGATCCGCCGCCTTACCGAAGGCCGCACGCTTGTCATCGTCGAGCACGACATGAGCGTCGTGTTCGGCCTTGCCGACCGCATCTCGGTGCTGGTCTACGGCCAGATCATCGCCTCGGGCACGCCCGACGAGATCCGCGCCGATCCCAAGGTGAGGGAAGCCTATCTGGGCCAGGAGGCGGCCTGATGCTCGAGGTCGAAAACCTGCACGCCTATTACGGCAAGAGCCACATCCTGCAGGGCGTCAACCTGCGCATCGAGGCGGGCGAGGTGGTCAGTCTGCTCGGCCGCAACGGCGTCGGACGGTCGACCACCGTGAAGGCGATCATGGGCGAGGTGCCGCCGCAGGGTGTCATTCGTTTCAAGGACCAGGACATCGCCGGCCTGCCGAGCTACCGCATCGCCCGGCTCGGGCTCGGCTACGTGCCCGAGCACCGCGATATCTTCCCGACATTGACGGTGCGGCAGAACCTCCTGATGGGGATCAAGGACCCGTCGCGCCCGACCAAATGGAAGCTCGAAGACTTCCTTGCGATGTTTCCCAATCTTGCCAACCGCGCCGACACCGCCGCGGGCGTGCTGTCCGGTGGCGAAAAGCAGATGCTGACGATTTGCCGGACCATGATGGGCGATCCCGGGCTCGTGATGATCGACGAGCCGACCGAGGGACTGGCGCCGCTGATCGTGCAGCAGGTCGGCGATCTGATCGCCGAGATCGCAAAGCGCGGCGTCGCCATCCTGCTGGTGGAACAGAAATTGTCGATCGCGATGCGGATTTCCCACCGCGTCTATGTGATGGGGCATGGCCAGATGGTGTTTGAGGGCACGCCGGCCGAACTCAAGGCCAACGACGCCATCCGCAGGGAGTGGATGGAAGTCTAGTGTGGCGGCTCAGAAGTCCGCATCATTGTCGCCGCAAGTTCGTCATGCGGACTTCTGAACCAAAGCCACACTAGATCAACAAGTGTCCCTTCGATTCCGAAGTTTGCAACGAGGGGCCGCAGAGTGATACGAACTTCGGAATCGGGACACTAGGACATGATGAAATCGGGTCGAGCTGGATCTGCTGGCGAGCTTCAAGCCGGAAACGGCGCGGGCTGATGCGGCGGCTGCCTTTCTACTACGGCTGGGTCGTCGTCGCGGTGACCTTCGTCACCATGGCGATCGGCGTCAACGCGCGCACCGCGTTCTCGCTGTTCTACCCGCCGATCCTGTCCGAGTTCGGCTGGGAGCGCGGCATCACCGCAGGCGCCTTCTCCTTCGGTTTCGTGGTGTCGGGAATAATGAGCCCGCTGATCGGCCGCCTGATGGACCGCTCCGGTCCGCGCGCGGTGATGGAGCTTGGCGTGGCGCTGATGGCGGGCGGCCTGCTGCTCGCGCCGCTGACCAAAGAGCCATGGCACCTTTATCTCACCATCGGCGTGATGGTCGGCGCCGGCAGCGTCTGCCTCGGCTATTCCGGGCAGTCCTTCTTCCTGCCGAACTGGTTCCTCCGTCGCCGCGGGCTTGCGATTGGCATTGCGTTTGCCGGCGTCGGGATCGGCTCGGTGACGCTGCTGCCCTGGGTGCAGCACGTCATCGAGCAGGCCGGCTGGCGCACCGCCTGCACCGCGATGGGGCTGATGATCCTGATCGTGCTCGCGCCGATCAACCTGCTCTTGCACAAGAAGCCGGAGGATATCGGCTTGCGGCCCGATGGCGAAGCGGCGCCGTCGGCGGCCGCGGCGAAGCCTGTCTCCAACATCGTCGATCCGGTCTGGGCCGGCACCGACTGGACGCTGCGGCGGGCGCTTTCCACCGCGCGCTTCTGGTGGATATCGCTCGGCTTTTTCTGCGGCCTCTACGTCTGGTACGCCGTGCAGGTGCACCAGACCAAATTCCTGCTCGACATCGGCTTCTCGCCCTCGGTCGGCGTCTGGTCACTGGGCGTCGTCAGCCTGCTCGGCATTCCCGGCCAGATCCTGCTCGGCCATGTCTCGGACCGGATCGGACGCGAATGGGTCTGGACCGCGAGCAGCCTGGGCTTTGCGATCTGCTATGCGACGCTGATCGCGCTCAAATTCACGCCCTCGCTGTGGCTGGTCTATTTCATGGTGCTGACGCAAGGAGCGCTCGGCTACGGCCTCACCTCGGTGATGGGCGCCGTCGTGCTCGAGATCTTCCAGGGCAGGCACTATGGCAGCATCTTCGGCACCATCATGCTCGCCGCGCTTGCGGGCGGCGCGGCCGGCCCGTGGGCGACCGGCCTCCTGCACGACATCACCGGCGACTACACCATCGCCTTTGTCATCGGCATCATGATGAGCGTGTTGTCGGCGGTGGCGATCTGGTTCGCCGGTCCGCGCCAGATTCGTCTCGTCGCCGGCCAGTTGCACCGGCTGAAGGCGGCGAAGGGCTGAGCGGAGGAGGGGCAGCGCGCGCTTACGAAACCCCGATCGCCCGTTGCAGGTCGGTGACGGCGCGCAGAAAACTGTCCGCCGGCGTGGTCTCCGGATCGATCAGCCGGTGCAGGCGGAAGCCGTCCTCGAGCGCCAGCAGCACCGCACTGGTCCAAGCCGTGTCCAGCGGGCGGTTGCCGCCGCTCTTGACTGTGGTCGCAACGATCTCGGCGACCAGCTTGCGGCGCGCCCGCAGCCGCTTTGCCAGTTCCGGCCGGCGCTGCTCGGCGCGCGCCACGAACAGGATCATCTCCATGTGCAGCAAGGGCGAGCGGCCGAGCGGATCCTGGCGGCTGCGATCCATGCTCCTGAGCGCCTCGATGAAGTCGGCGACGTTCCTGTGCGTGGCGAGGAGCTCGAGGTTGCGCCGGATGGTCTGCTCGACGTGATCCTCGAGCATGGCGATGATGAGCTCGTCCTTGCTCTTGAAATTCGAATAGAACGCGCCGCGGGTGAAGCCGGCGGCGGCCGCGATCGCCTCGATGCTGGCGCCGCCGATGCCCTGTTCCTCGAACACCTGCGCCGCCGCCTCGAACAGCTTTTCGCGGGTGTCGTCCCGGGTCGGTCTGGTACGAACTCTTGACATCGGCGCAATTTAGGCGAGAATGCAACTCGATACAAGGCTGTATCGAGTTGCGCAATCGGGAACAGCGATCCGCGCCGCCGCGCCGGACCGGCACCCGTGGCGCGAGGCCGGCGCCCTTGGCGCGGGCAGAGGAGGACGGCCATGAACGAGCATGTCCAGGCAGAAGGCACCGCGCCGCTGTTCAATCCCCTGGCGCCGGACTTCATCAGGGATCCCTATCCGCATTACGAGCGGCTGCGCACGGCCGACCCGATGCACCGCACCCAGTTCGGCGCCTTCGTGGCGAGCCGGCACGCGGAAGCGAGCCTCGTGCTGCGCGACAAGCGCTTCGGCAAGGATTACGTCGAGCGCACAGTCCGCCGCTACGGCCCGAAGATCATGGAGGAGCCGATCTTCCGCGCGATGGGTCACTGGATGCTGCAGCAGGACCCGCCCGACCACACCCGCCTGCGCGGACTCGTGGTGAAGGCCTTCACGGCGCGCCGGGTCGAGGACATGCGGCCGCGCATCCAGGAGATCGTCGACCAGACCATCGACGCCATCATCGATCGCGGTCATATGGACCTGATCGAGGATTTCGCCTTTCGCCTGCCGGTCACCATCATCTGCGACATGCTTGGCATTCCCGAGGAACATCGCGAGGTATTTTACAAGAGCTCGCGTGACGGCGGCCGCATCCTCGATCCGGTGCCGATGACGAAGGAGGAGATCGCGCAGGCCAATGCCGGCCACGCCATGGCGCAGATGTACTTCCACCAGCTCTTCGAGCTGCGCCGCCGCAATCCGGGTGACGACCTCACTACCCAGCTGGTGCAGGCCGAAGAGAACGGCAGCAAGCTCTCCAACGAGGAACTGACCGCCAACATCATCCTGCTGTTCGGCGCGGGCCACGAGACCACCGTCAACCTGATCGGCAACGGCCTGCTCGCGCTTCACCGCAACCCCGACCAGCTCGCGCTGCTCAAGGCCAACCCGCCGCTGATCACGGGCGCGATCGAGGAGTTCCTCCGTTATGATTCCTCGGTGCAGCTGACCGGCCGGGTGGCGCTGGAGGACATCGACGATCTCGGCGGCAAGCAGATCCCGAAGGGCGAGAGCGTGCTGTGCCTGCTCGGCTCGGCCAACCGCGACCCGGCCGTCTATCCTGATCACCCCGATCGGCTCGACATCACGCGGCCGAATGTCAAGCCGCTGTCGTTCGGCGGCGGCATCCATTTCTGTCTCGGCGCCCAGCTCGCCCGCATCGAGGCCGAGATCGCGATCTCGACGCTGCTGCGCCGGCTGCCGGACCTGCGGCTCGATGACGCGGACAATCCGCAGTGGCGGCCGACCTTCGTGCTGCGCGGCCTGCTGCGGCTGCCCGCGAGCTGGTAAGGCCGACGCCGGCCGTCACGGCGGGTTGCTGTGACTTCGCCACGATTTCTTCTATATAGGACGAGGTTCCGACAGTTTTTGGCGCGGCGGATCCGTCACGCGCGGCGGCAGGGCGGGAGCGATAGCGTTTTCGAGCGAAGTGGACACCGGTTCGCGTGAAGAAAACGCGGCAAAACAAGAATCTAGAGCATTGGTTCTGATTTTAATCAGAACCAATGCTCTAGTGGAGCTGATTTGACGTTCGCTATCCGCCAGCCGCGATTCCTTATGAGCGAACGTCAAATCCGAAGCTCCACTGGAAACAATAGCTTGCTAGTGGTCCTTGATCCCAACATTCGCAAGAGTGCCGGCCACGATGGGATGCGAATGCTAGGATCGGACCACTAGTCCAAAAGGAGACCCGGTGCAGACGACGCTGCTCGGACTGGCGATTACCCTGATCATTGCGCTCGTTGCCGCGCTGCTCGGGCCGCTTTTCATCGACTGGAACCAGTTCCGGCCGCAGTTCGAGACGGAGGCGAGCCGCGTCCTCGGCACGCCGGTGCGCGTCGGTGGAGAGCTCGATGCACGGCTGCTGCCGGCGCCGAGCCTGCGGCTGCGCTCGGTCACGGTCGGCGGCGCCAACGATCTCGGCAAGGTCCGCGCCGCCCGGCTGGACGTCGAATTCAGCCTTGGCGACCTGATGCGCGGCCAGTGGCGCGCCACCGAGCTGACGATCGACGGCCTGGCCGTCGATCTCGGCCTCGACCCGCAGGGCCGGATCGACCTGCCGGCCGCCAGCGGCGCGTCGAACCTCGCCGCGCTCGCGATCGACCGCTTGAACCTCACCGGCCGCATCGCGCTGCATGATGCCGCAAGCCGCGGCACGCTGGAACTGAGCGACATCATCTTCTCCGGCGACGTCCGCTCGCTGGCCGGTGCGGTGCGCGGCGACGGCAACTTTTCCGTCTCTGGCATACGTTATCCGTTCCGTGTCTCATCGGGCCAGTCCACCGACGGCAACGGCACGCGGGTGCATCTTGCCATCGAGCCGGGGGACCGCCCGTTCTCGGCCGATCTCGACGGCATTCTCGCCTCCGAGCAGCGCGCGCCGCGCTTCGACGGCAGCCTCGTGCTGGCGCGCCCCGTGCCGAAGGCGAAGGCCGGCGAGGCCTCGCCGGTGCCGTGGAAGCTCTCCGCCAAGGTCAAGGCCGATGCGGCGCAGGCGCGCTTCGAGCAGGTCGAGGCGAGCTATGGCGCCGAGGAGAACGCGCTGCGCGCGACCGGCGTCGCCGATATCAGGTTCGGCGCCGCGCCGGCCTTGCGCGCGTCGCTGTCCGCCCGCCAGCTCGACGCCGACCGCCTCACCGACAATGCAGGTCCGCTGCGGCTCGTGCCGGGCTTGCGCGACGTTCTCGAATCCGTACCGCATCCGCCGTTCGCCGCGCGCCTCGACTTCAGCGCCGAGCAGATCATGCTGGGCGGCCGCCCGTTGCAGAACCTCGAAGCTGGCCTGCATGGCGATGCGACGGCGTGGACAGTCGACCGGCTGGACTTCCGTGCGCCCGGCGCCACCCATGTCGTGCTCGGGGGCGGCAGCGCGCCGGCCGGTTCCGCTGCCGGATTGAGGGGCACGCTCGACATCGATTCCGCCGATTCCGACACGCTGATGGGCTGGCTGCAGGGCCGCAGCGATATCGCGCTGCGCGGCCAGAAGCCGCTGCGGCTGCACGGCAATGTCGCGCTCTCTTCCGATCGCTTCGGGATCGAAGGCCTCAAGGCCGAGATCGACGGCGGCACGCTGGAAGGGCGGCTTGCCTTGACGGTGCCGGCGAAAGGCGGCTCGCGCCTTGATGCCGCGCTCAGGGCCGAGCGGCTCGATCTCGACAGCGCCGGCGGCTTTGTGCGCGCGCTTGGCGGTCCGCAAGGCGCCTGGCCGGAGCAGGCGCAGATTTCGCTCGATGTCGATCGCGCGATGTCGGCGGGGCAGGAGCTGCGCGGCTTCGCCGCCAAGCTCAGCTACGACCCGAAGACGATGTCGCTCGATCAGCTCCGCTTTGGCGGCAGCAATGGGGTTGCAACCGAAGGAAGCGGCCGCTTCGACCGCACCAATGCGACAGGCAAGCTGGCGCTGAGCGCGCGTGCCGCCTCGCTGACGCAGATCACCGCGCTGATCGCGCCGCTTGCGCCTTCGCTCGCGTCGCGGATCGATGCCGTCGCCACCGGCGCCGGGGAGGCGCGGGCGAAGCTCACCCTCGACCTCGACAAGGGCACCGCCGAACATGCCGACGCCCGTGCGGCGCTCGAGCTCGATTCACCTGACCTGAAGGGCCGCGCCACGATCGCGGCCAAGCCCGACGTCGCAGCGATCCGCGGTATCGATCTCGACGGGCTGCGCCGCAGCGACCTCGACATCACCGCAAGGCTCTCGTCCGCGCGCGGCCAGGCGCTGACCGCGCTGCTCGGGCTCGATCGCGCGGTCGCCGTGGGCGAGGGCGCAAGCCAGTTCGATGCCGCGCTGCATGGCGCCTGGCATGCGCCATTGCGGCTGGAGGGCAAGATCACCGGCAGCGGGCTCGACGCCGAGGTGCAGGGCACCGCCGATCCCTGGGGAACGGAACTCAAGGCCAACCTCAATGCGAAAGTGCGCAGCGTCAATCTGGCGCCGCTGTTCGGCCTGAAGCCGTCGGACACCCTGGCGCAGAATATCAGCCTGTCCTCGCGGGTGACGCTGGCCGGCAACCAGCTCAGCTTCGACGATCTCGACAGCACGGCCTCGCATTCGCGGCTGCGCGGGCATCTCGCCCTGACGCTGGATACGGAAAAGAGCGTCGACGGCGAGATCGGGCTCGACGCGCTCGAGCTTGCGCCGGCGTTGGCGCTCGCGATCGGTGCTGCCAACCGCGACGCGGCCGAGCCGCTGGGTGCGGGACTGTTGAAGGGCTGGCGCGGCCGGGTCGGCTTCCAGGCGCTGCGCGGCACGCTGCCTGACGGCGCGGAGTTGCGACCGCTCGGCGGCACCGTGAAGAGTGACGGCCAGTCGCTGACGCTCGACAGCCTCAAGGGCAATATCGGCGGCGGCACGGCGAGCGCGACCATCGATGCCAGGCCCTCCGGCAACGGCATCGCGCTCAATGCCCGCGTGGAGCTTTCGGGCGTCGACGGCGCGGCGCTCGGCTATCGCGGGCTGAAGATGCCGGCGGGGCGCGCCTCGCTGCAGATGACGCTCGCGAGCCAGGGCCGCAGCGCCTCGGCGCTGACGGGCGGCCTCTCCGGCAGCGGCACGGTGACGCTGGAGCAGGCTGCGGTCACCGGGCTCGACCCGCGCGCCTTCGAGGTCGCGATCCGCGCCAGCGACGCGGGCCAGGCGGCCGACGATGCGAAGCTGCGGCAGCTCGTCGAGCCGGTGCTGTCGTCGGGCGCGCTATTGGTCGCGTCCGCGCAATTCCCGTTCACGGTCCGCGACGGCCGTCTGCGCGTCGGCGCCACCGCACTTGATGCACAGACCGCGCACGCCATCGTGTCGGGCGGCTACGACGTCCCCGCCGACCAGGTCGACATCCGCGCCAGCCTGACGTCGCCGGTGACCGGACCTTCGAACAGCCGCCCCGAGATCCAGATCTTCACGACCGGCACGCCCGACGCGCTCAGCCGTACCGTCGACGTCACTGCGCTGTCGTCCTGGCTTGCGGTGCGGGCGATCGATCGCGAGACCCGGCGGCTCGACGCGATCGAGCGCGGCGAGGCGCCGTCGCCGACGCCGGCCTCGGTGCCGCCGCCCGCGACTGCCGCACTGCCGGAGCTGTCCGCGCCGGCCGGCGCCGGATCGGACCAGCCGCTGTCGGAGGTGCCGCTGCCGGGCCGCGATCCGCGCCGCCTGCAGCCGAAGGTGCGGCTCGTGCCGCATCCGCCGGTTCCGCCACTGGCCCCCGGTACGCCTGTCGTCGGTCAGCAGGCCGCGCCGCTGCCGCCGCTGATCGAGGTGCGACCGGCCCCGGCGCCGCCGCCGCCCAGGCCCAAGCCGCGGCCGCCGATGGTGATCACGCCGCTGCCGCCGCCGAACTGATCAGCGTCAAAACTCCGGCGCCGGCGCGCCGCGCTGGAAGGCCAGAAGGTCCAGCGATGGCGGTTCCTGCCCGGTCAGGATCGAGCAGCAGGCATGGGCCTGGCCGCGGTGATGGGTCTGGTGGTTGAACAGGTGCAGCAGGATGTCGACCAGCCGCTGCTCAAATGGTTTGCCGGCCATGTTCTGGTAGGACACCACGCCGTCGAGATCTGCCTCGCGATAGCCGCCGATCACACGGATCAGCCGCGCATCCTCCGCCATCCGCGCGCGCAACAGCTCGTTGCGGTCGTCATGGATGATCGCGTCGAGCCGCGCCGGGTGCTCGCCTTCGCCGGTCAGCCGCTTCAGCCAGACGCGATCGGTCAGGAGCAGATGGTTCAGCGTGCCGTGCAGGCTTGCGAAGAACACGCCGGTCGGCCGGCGATAGGCTTCGTCCGGCAGCTCCAGCGCGGCGCCATAGAGGCGGCGGTTGGCCCAGTGGTTGTAGGCGGCGAGTTGCCGGAAATCGTCGATGCGCATGGTTTTTGTCTCCGCGAAACGCCGGCGCATCCTAGCTTGATCGGACGCCGTCATTGGTGAGATTATCTCACCAATGACGGAGCCCGCGACAATAAGGTCGCTCCAGCCTTCGGCGCGTGCGCTGGCCGCGCTGGCAGGGCTCGCCGCGCGCGGCAGCCTGACGGAGGCAGCGGCCGAACTGGGGGTGACGCGCTCGGCGCTGTCGCACCGGATCGCCGAGCTGGAGCATCGCCTCGGCGCCAGGCTGGTGCGCAAGGCCGGCCGCGGCCTGCGGCTGACCGAGGATGGCGAGCGGCTTCTGGCCAGCATGGGTGATGCGCTCGATCGCATCGAGGCCGCGGTGCAGCCGTTCCGGCGCGAGCGCGGCCAGATCCGGCTCTCCACTGTCTCGACCTTCGCCTCGCACTGGCTGCTTCCGCGCGTCGCCGAATTCCAGGCCGGCCATCCTCACATCGAGGTCGCGATATCGACCACCACGCGCGCCGTCGATCTCGCCCGCGAGGATATCGATGGCGCGATCCGTCACGGCCTCGGCGCGTGGAACGGACTGGTCTCGACGCTGCTGTTCAGGGAAACCCTGATGCCGGTCGTAGCGCCGTCGCTGGCGTCGCGCATCGCGGCCGGCACACGTTCAACCTGGCAGGGCGTGCCGTTGATTCGCGCGCGCTCGCGCTTCGCCGACTGGTCGAAATGGCAGAAGGCCGACCGCAGTTTTCCGAAAAGATCACTGAAATGCCTGACGGTGGAAACGCGTGCGCAGGCACTCGACGCCGCGCTTGCCGGTGCCGGCATCGCGCTGATCGACATGGCCTATGTCGGTGCGCATGTGTCGGCCGGGCGGCTCGCGCTGCTGGCCGACCAGCCGCTGAAGCTCGCCACCGGCTACTACTTCGTGCACCGGGCGGATGCGCGCAACCTGCATCTGCTTGAGGCCTTCCGCGCCTGGGCGGTCGAGGCGGCGCGGCCGTTCCGGCGGGCGGCCGAGCGGCCGCCCGCGCAGAATTAGAGGGATATCTCGCGGTCGATTCCGATGTTGCGCAGAAAGGCCCGGTCGTGGCTTACCACGGCCAGTGCGCCGTCGAACGTCCGCAGCGCCTGCTCCAGTTCCTCGATCGAAGCGATGTCGAGGTGATTGGTCGGCTCGTCGAGCAGCAGGAGCAACGGCGGCTCGGGTCGAGCGAACACGCACGCCATGCCGGCGCGCAGCCATTCTCCGCCGCTCAATGTGCCTGCGATCTGTAGCGCCGCGCGGTTGCGGAAGGCAAAGCGCGCCAGCGTCGCGTATGCCGCGTTGTCCGTGAGGTCGGGGTTCTCGCGGCGCATATTGTCGAGGATGCTGGAGGCCGGATCGAGCAAGCCGACATGTTGATCGAGCACGGCGATGCGCCCGGTCTGGCGGCGGATTTCGCCCGAGCGGGGTTCGAGATCGCAGGAGATAAGACGCAGCAGCGTGGTCTTGCCGGAGCCGTTGGCGCCGCTGACGGCGATGCGTGCGGGGCCGCGTATCTCGAACGACAGCGGGCCGAACAGCGGGCGGTCGCCCTGCGCCATCACGACGTCACGGAACGCGATCAGTTCGCGGCTGTGCGGCAATCCGGTCTTCGGCAGCTCGATCGTGAGCGGGGTGAGCACTTCGACGCGCGTGCGGGCTTCGGCCAGCGCTTCGCTGCGATCCTCGATCTGCCGCTCGGCGATGCGGCCTTCGCGGGCGGCGCTGTTCTCGGCGCGCTGCTTCTCGCGGTCCATGAACATCTTGTCCTCGATGCCCTTGTCGCGCCAGGCGCGGCCGGCCTTGTCGCGCCGCGCTTTCTTCTCCCTGGCCTTCTGCGTGCTGCGCTCGGCATGGCGCAGCGCATCGGCGGCGCGCTCGAGATCGGCTTCGGCCCGCGCCCGTGCGGCGTCACGCGCCTCGGCGAACGCACTCCATGCCCCGCCGAACACCGTGACGCCCACCGGCGTCAGCTCGACGATGCGCTCGACCTGCTCCAGCAGTTCGCGGTCATGGCTGGCGACGACCACACCGCCTTGCCAGCGCGCCAGCAGTGCGGCGACGGCCTTGCGGCCGTCCGCATCGAGATTGTTGGTCGGTTCGTCCAACAGCAGCAAATCCGGCGCCTCGACCAGGAGACGCGCCAGCGCCACGCGCGTGCGTTCGCCGCCGCTCAAGGAAGCCATCGGGCGCTGCAGCGGCAGGCCGGGCAATCCGGTCTCGGCGAGCGCGGCATGGACGCGGCTTTCCAGCGTCCAGTCGGCATCGCCGACATCGTCGAGCGAGCCGTCGCCGCGCGCAAGCCGGCGCAGGCGCGCCAGCGCCCGGTCGATGCCGAGCGCCTGCGCGACGGTGAGCCGCTCGTCGACGTGTTGGGCCAGCGTGCCGATCGAGCCCGACCGATGGACGGTGCCTTTGGCAGGTTCGGCCACGCCCGAGATCAGGCGGAGCAGCGTGGATTTGCCGCAGCCATTGCGTCCGACCAAGCCGGTCCGCTCGCGCGCTAGCGCAAGCGTCAGATGGTCGAAGAGGGGGCGTCCGTCAGGCGTGGAAAGGGAAATCGAATCCAGGATAACGAGGGCGGTCATGCAGAGCTTCCGGAATGGATTGGGATCGCGGCGCGGTGTGCGGGGCGAAATCCATTTCGGGCTCCATGGGGTTATCGGATCGGAGCGCCATAGATAGAAGTCAGGCGCCGACAGCGCAAGCGGGAACTAACCGGCCCCCAGCGCGACCGCGATATTGTAGGTCGCAAGGCTCGCGGCATAGGCGAGCGCCAGCATGTAGGCGAAGGTCGCCGCCATCCATTTCCAGCTTCCGGTCTCGCGGCGGATCACCGCGAGCGTGGAGGCGCATTGCGGCGCGAAGATGTACCAGGCGAGCAGCGAGAGCGCGGTGGCGAGGCTCCATTTGGTGGCGAGCACCGCGCCGATCTGCTCGGCCGCTTCCTTGCCGCCCTCGATCGCATAGACGGTGCCGAGCGCCGCGACGGCGACCTCGCGCGCGGCCATGCCGGGGATCAGGGCGACGGCGATCTGCCAGTTGAAGCCGAGCGGGGCGAGCAGCGGCTCGATCGCCTTGCCGATCATGGCGGCGAGGCTGTAGTTGATCGCGGGCTCGGTGGCGCCTTCCGGCGCTTGCGGAAACGACGCCAGGAACCAGATCAGCACCATCATCGAGAAGATCGTGGTGCCGGCGCGCTGCAGGAACATTTTGGCGCGCGTGTAGATGCCGATCGCGATGCTGCGCAGCCGCGGCATCTTGTAGTCCGGCAGTTCCAGCATGAAGGGCGCGGGCTGGTAGTCGCGCAGCATCAGGTGCTTGATCACGAAGGAGACGCCGAGCGCCGAGGCGATGCCGGTGGCGTAGAGGCCGAACATCACGAGCCCCTGCAGATTGATCCAGCCGCCGATCAGTTTTGGCGGGATGAAGGCCGAGATGATCAGGGTGTAGACCGGAATGCGCGCCGAGCAGGTCATCAGCGGCGCGATCAGGATCGTGGTCAGGCGATCGCGCCGGTTGTCGATCACCCGCGTCGCCATGATGCCGGGGATGGCGCAGGCGAAGCTCGATAGCAGCGGAATGAAGGCGCGGCCGTGCAGGCCAGCGCCGCCCATGATGCGGTCCATCAGGAACGCGGCGCGCGCCATGTAGCCGAAGTCTTCCAGGAGAAGGATGAACAGGAAGATGATGATGATCTGCGGCAGGAACACGATGACGCTGCCGACGCCGGAGATCACGCCGTTCTGCAGGAAGCTCTGTACCAGGCCCGCAGGGAGGGTGTCGTGAACGAACTGCCCGGCGGCGTCGAAGCCGGCCGACAGCAGCTGCATCAGGGGTTGCGCCCAGGCGAACACCGCCTGGAACATCACGAACAGGATCGCAAGCAGGATCGCAAGCCCGCCGACCGGGTGCAGCACGACCGCGTCGATCCGCGCGGTCCAGGTGTCGGGCCGGGCCGGCAGGCTGACCGTGGTCGCGATGATGCGGTCGGCCTCGCGCTGGAAGGCGCGCAGCTGCGACACCGTCAGCGGCTCCCACAGGTTCCGCCGGTCCGGCGCCGGCGCCTCGGTGAGCAATTCGTCGGTCAGCTGCAACAGGTCGGCGGTGCCGCCCTTGCGCACCGCGATCGAGGTGACGACGGGGATGCCGAGCGCCTCCGAAAGACGCGGCACGTCGACCGTGACGCCGCGCCGGGTCGCGATGTCGAACATGTTGAGCACGAGCGCCAGCGGGCGGCCGGTGCTCTTCAGTTCGAGCACCAGGCGGATGGTCAGGCGCAGATTGGTGGAATCGGCCACGCAGAGCACGAGGTCGGGCAGCGCCTCGCCGGTGGCGCGTCCGAGCACCACGTCGCGGGTGATCTCCTCGTCCGGGCTGCGGCCGCGCAGCGAATAGGTGCCGGGCAGATCGACCAGCGAAACCTGGCGGCCCTTCGGCGTGACGAACGAACCCTCCTTGCGCTCGACCGTGACGCCCGGATAGTTCGCCACCTTCTGGCGGCTGCCGGTCAGCGCGTTGAACAGCGACGTCTTGCCGCTGTTCGGCGTGCCCACGAGGGCGAGATGCATCAACGGTGCTTCCATGGCTCGGGAATCTGCCTTGCCTCAGGCCACGATGACGGCCATGGCTTCGCGCCGGCGCACTGCAATGGTGACGTTGTCGACCCTGACCGCAATCGGGTCGCGGCCGACAATGCCTTCGTGGAGCACCTCGACCCTGGCGCCTTCGACGAAGCCGAGCTCGATCAGGCGGCTTTCCAGCTCGGCGTCTGACAGCGCCGAGCCCGCGTCGTGGGCATTGATGTGCTGAATCACGCCGGAATAGCCGCGCCTGGCCAGTCCGAGCGGCATCCGGGCCCGCGTATCGGTCATTTCGGTCATGGCCTGTATTTTCAATCGGCAACCGCAAGGTCAAGCGCGGTGCCTGCAATGACGCGCGACCTTAGAGCGATTTTAAACACGGATCGCGCGGTCTTGCGCGGAACGGGCGGGAATGCCGGGTGCAAGGCGGGGTTTACGGCAACGGCAGGGGGGCATCAGTTCACACCGCAATTGGGAGACGCACATGATCAAATCGGCGACCCAAGTGGTGACGCTGACGTTCTTTTTTCTGGCGTCGCTGACAGGAACCCCGGCCAATCGGGCATTCGCCGCCGGAGGCGGCGGAGGAGGAGGGGGCGGTCCCCCCGGCGAGGACATCATGAGGCCGTCATCGTCCTCGAACACGAAACCTGCCCCGGCCGAGCGATCGAGCCACCGCACCAAGAAATCCAGCAAGCAGTCCTTCCTGTCCGATCCCGCCTTCGTTGCGGGCTATCGGGCGGCCTATCCGACGATCTACGATCGCAACGACTACGAAGGCGCGATCCGGCAACTCCATGCGCTCGGCCATGACGACTACGCCAATGTCGCCAACCTGATCGGCTATTCCTACCGCAAGCTCGGCGACTACAGGCTGTCGCAGGTCTGGTACGAGCGCGCGCTGAAGTCCGATCCGAACCACGTGCTGACCTGGCAATATTACGGCCTGTGGCAGATCGAGCAGGGCAACCGCGACCAGGCGGAGTATCATTTGCGCAGGATCGCTTCGATCTGCGGCACCGATTGTGACGAGTACCGCTCGCTGGCCGCCGCGCTTGCGCAGCCGCCCGGCTCCGGGCTCGTCTACTGACGTTCGCGCAAGGCGGGGCGTGCGGGCGCGCTGATGTGCGCCCGCGCCCTCCGCTTCCGGCGGAGTGTCTCAGAGCTGCGCCTTGATCTCGTGCGCGGAGCCGTTGGCGCGGGTCTTGAAGTAGTCGAGCACGAACAGGCGAATCGCCGACGACAGGTTGCCCTGCTGCCGGTTGTTGTCGATCTCGCCCACGAGCTCCGACAGCGTCATGTTGCGCAGGCCCGAGATCTCCTTCATGCCGTTCCAGAACGCCTCTTCGAGGCTGACGCTGGTCTTGTGCCCGGCGACGACGATCGAGCGTTTCACCACGGGCGACTTCATGACGCGTCCTCACCTTCGATGCGGTGCTGATCGAGCAGTTTGCTCGCGCGCTTGCTGCGCGATGCCTCGCCGGCGCGCTCGGCCTTGCTCTGGCCGAAACGCGCGCGGTTGGCGTCGGCCTGTCGCGCCGCCTGCTCGCGCTCGCTGCGTTTCTTGAAACGCTTCATATTGATCAACTCTCCCATGCTCGTCTCCATCATCCGAGCACTGGAAGCCATTCGTGCCCAACGCATGTGTGGTTGCGCCACGCGCCGGACGACCCGATCGTCATTTCAGAAATCCCCATCTGGCCCTTCGATATCACCAAAATAGATATCACCCGGCAAAAACGAAATAGCCGCGCACTAACACGCACGGCTGTCGCCCTGGTAGGCGACCCGCCTCAGCCTTTCAGGTGATACGATTGATAACCATACCACCGTACTTCTACCGAAGCTTCGCGGCGATCAACCCGGGTGTGTCATTTTGTCCGGCTGCACAAGCCGGTCGAATTCGGCCGCGGAGACGAAGCCAAGCCGCACGGCCTCTTCCTTCAGAGTCGTGCCGCGCGCATGCGCTGCTTTGGCCACCTTCGCCGCATTATCGTAGCCGATTTTTGGCGCCAGCGCCGTCACCAGCATCAGGGAGCGCTGCATAAGGTCGCGGATGCGTTTTTCGTCAGCGCGTATTCCGTCAACGCAGTGCTCGGTAAACGAGCGTGCCGCGTCGGCGAGCAGCTGAATGGAATGCATCATACAATATGCCAGAAGCGGCTTATACACGTTGAGCTCGAAATGACCCTGGCTGCCGCCCACCGTAATCGCTGTCTGGTTGCCGAACACCTGGCAGCAAACCATCGTCATCGCCTCGCACTGAGTCGGATTGACCTTGCCCGGCATAATCGACGAGCCCGGCTCGTTCTCGGGGAGAATCAGTTCGCCAAGACCTGAGCGCGGGCCCGAGCCGAGCAGGCGGATGTCGTTGGCGATCTTGAACAGGCCGGTCGCGACCGAGTTGATCGCACCATGCGCGAACACATAGGCGTCGTTCGACGCCAGCGCCTCGAACTTGTTGCGCGCGCTGGTGAACGGCAATCGCGTGATCTTCGCGACCTGGCGCGCGAACATTTTGGCGAATCGCGGCTTCGCGTTGAGCCCGGTGCCGACCGCGGTGCCGCCCTGCGCCAGCGGGAACAGGTCCTTCACCGCGACGCGCAGCCGTGCGATGCCGCTCTCGACCTGCGCCGCATAGCCGGAAAATTCCTGGCCCAGCGTCAGCGGGGTTGCGTCCTGGGTATGGGTGCGCCCGATCTTCACGATCTTCGCGAACGCCTTTTCCTTGGCGCGCAGCGCGCGCAACAGCTCGGAGAGCGCCGGGATCAGGTCGGCGGTGATGCGGCTTGCGGCTGCGATGTGCATGGCGGTCGGAAACGAATCGTTCGACGACTGGCTCATGTTGACGTGGTCGTTCGGGTGCACCGGCTTCTTGGCGCCGCGCTCGCCGCCGAGCAGCTCGTTGGCGCGGTTGGCGATCACCTCGTTCAGGTTCATGTTGGTCTGGGTGCCGGAGCCGGTCTGCCACACCACGAGGGGAAAATGATCGTCGAGCTTGCCGTCGATGACCTCGCGCGCGGCGCGCGCGATCGCGGTGGCGCGGCGCTTGTCGAGCAGGCCGAGCGCGCGGTTGGTCTCGGCGGCGGCGAGCTTGACGATGCCGAGCGCGTGCACGATCGGAAGCGGCATGCGGTCCGCTCCGATGCGGAAATTGCGCCGGGAGCGTTCGGTCTGCGCGCCCCAGTAGCGATCGGCGGCGACGTCGATCGGGCCGAAGCTGTCGGTCTCAACGCGCGTCGATTGGCGTTGCGGCGATCGGGGCGGGCGGGGCATGAGCATGTCCTGTGCTAGCGGAGTGGATTTGACATTCGCTTCCCACTAGCCGCGGGTTCGCGCAGCGAACGTCAAATCCAAAACTCCACCAGAATTTTCAAGTTTGCTAGTGGTCATTTGATTCTAACATTCGCAGAAGCGCCCGCCACAATGGGATGCGAATGTTGGAATCGGACCACCAGCCTGAAGCCGCGATGCGCGGTCTTCGACATGCTCATCTAATAGCGCCGCGCCGGATTTCTGCGCGCGGATTATTTCTTGCGGAAGCGGTCGAGCCGCACCACCTCGGCGCCCTCGGTGGGCTTTGCGGGTTCATCCGCGCTCTCGGCAGCCGGCTCGGCTGCGGGCGCGCCGACGGCGGTGGGAAGAGGCGCGGCGGGAAGGTTGCCTGGCGCCGCCTCGCGTGTGCCGTCGGCAGGATCGAACTGCAGGCCGAACTGCACGGAAGGATCGAAGAAGCTCTTGATCGCGCTGAACGGCACCACCAGCCGCTCGGGGATTCCGCCGAACGACAGGCCGACCTCGAAACGATCCTCCGAAACCAGCAGATCCCAGAACTGGTGCTGCAGGATGATCGTCATCTCCTCCGGATATTGCGCGAGCAGCCGGGGCGACAGTTTCACCCCTTCGGCGTTGGAGAGAAAGGTGATGAAGAAATGATGCTCGCCGGGCAGCCCGTGCACGGCGGCATCGCTCAGCACGCGCCGCAATACCCCGCGCAGCGCGTCGCGCGCCAGCACGTCATATCGGATGTGATCGGTCGCCATGATCGCCTTGCGTCAATTGGTCCTTGGTTGCCGCGCCCGGAAAGCCGACTCGCCTGCGCCGCTATCGTACCCCGGCGCCGACGGCAGGTCAGCAGCCATCATCGGTGGAATTCGGTTGCGGAAAAGCCGCGATGAGGCCCCGGCGGGAGTAGTTAAAGTGGAGGCTTCTGTTGCCAGGTGCCTCCGAACCCCGCCTAGCGGAGCTTAACCCGCTAGGGCTTTAGAGTGGTCTTTCAAACTGCGTTACGCAGCCTGAGCAACCGGAGCATAGTTGTCGTTGGCAACTATTGCAGTAGCCCGATAACGGCGGAACAATACCGGGAAAAAGCACGCCCTTTACGCCCTCGTCGATCCTGTTTCGCCCCCGCCCAAGCCCGCGTGGCTCGTGGGCTTGGGTGGAGGCGCCGGGTACTGCCCCCGGGTCCGAATGGTTTATTGCGACGGCGATTTATTTCCATAGCCGGCAAGCCGGCACCCCCAATATAGGGGGCAAAGATGGAGAAAAACAGTGGCTTGCGCGGCCGTTTCGTCAGGGAACGGCGCAAATTGGCTTGGCTGTGGCGGTATCGCCATCCTAATCTGAACCATGCTCTCGGACCCGCCGCCCGTTGCGGCACCCCCGCCGGACGTTCCCGCTTCAGCCGTTCCGATACCCGGCCTGGTTGAGCTGTTCTTGGCCTTCGCCAAGATGTCGCTGGCCGGCTTCGGCGGCGTGCTGGTGTGGGCGCGGCGCGGCCTCGTCGAGCAGCACCGCTGGATGACCGCGGACGAGTTCAACGAGACCTTCGCGCTCTGCCATTTCCTCCCCGGTCCCAACGTCGTCAACCTGTCGATGGTGTTCGGCGCGCGGCTGCGCGGGATCGCCGGCGGGATCGCGGCCTTCGCCGGATTGCTCGCGCCGCCGATGCTGATCATGACGGTCTTGGCCGCGCTCTATGCCCGCTATGGCGAGATCGATGCGCTGAGGCGGATCCTGGCCGGCGTTTCCTGTGCCGCGGTCGGGCTGCTGATCGCGGTGATGCTTCGCATGGCGATGCCGCTGGTCAAGCGGCGCGACCTTGCGGCGCTCATTTTCCTGCTCGCGGTCTTCATCGCCATCGGGGTTGCGCGCCTGCCGCTGCAACTGGTGCTGCTGGTTGCGGTCCCCGCAAGCCTCACCGTGACCGCCTTCCTGCGACGAAAGGCTGCGGCATGAACGAAAATCCCGTCTGGTCGCTGATTGCGACCTTCGGCATGATGTCGCTGTTCGCCATCGGCGGCGCCAATGCCGCCGTTCCCGAGATGCACCGCATTGCGGTCGAGGTACGGCACTGGCTGACCGAGCAGCAATTCGCCGACGTCTATGCCATCGCCCAGTTGTCGCCGGGGCCGAACGTCCTGATCGTCACGCTGATCGGCTTTGCGGTGGCCGGGCTTTCCGGCGCGATCGCCGCAACGCTTGCCATGTGCCTTCCGACCGCCGTTCTCGCCCTCTATGTCAGCCGCCTGCTGGCGCGCGCGAGGGGCTCGCGCTGGCCCGCCATCATCCAGGCGGCCCTGGTTCCGCTATCGATCGGGCTGATGGGCGCCAGCGCTCTTATCCTGGCGCGGACCACCGATCGCAGCCTGATGGCGGCTCTCGTCACGACAGGCGCCGCCGTGCTGGCCTTCGCCACGCGGCTCAATCCGTTCTGGATGCTGCTGGCCGGGGGGCTCTTGGGTTTTGCTGGCGTTATCTGACGAAAATCGCTAGGCACTATGGTCGGAGCGGGACGCTATCCGAACAAAGTGGGCAATAAGCCCTAAGTCGGGGGGAGAATATCGATGAGTGAGACGCCGAGCCAGGGCGCGGCCAAATCCATCATGCCGGGATGGGTTCGCGCGCCGCAGGATTTCGTCGGCGGGATCGTGCTGGTGGCGGTAGCGATCTTCGCGCTGTGGGCCTCGAGCGACCTGCAGGGCATGCACGGCTTTTCCTTCGGTGCGGGAACGGCGCCGCGGATGTTCGCGGTGCTGCTTTTGGGGCTCGGCGTCGCGGTTGCCGTGATGGGCGTTTTGCAGGACGGGCCGGCGATGGCCCACTATTCCTGGCGCGGCCCGCTGTTCGTCTCGCTCGGCATTCTCTGCTTTGCGGTGTCGATCCGCCCGCTCGGCCTCGTGGTCTCGGGGCTTGCAAGCTTTTTGATCTCCGCGCTCGGCACCCCGGAAACCCGCTGGGTCGAAACCATCATCGTCGGCGTCCTCCTGACGATCGGATGCGCGCTGCTCTTCCCCTATGTGCTCGGGCTGCCGATGCCCTTGTTCCCGCGTTTCCTGGTGCAGTGAGGTCGCGATGTTGGAACTGTTTCACAACCTCGCGCTCGGCTTCAGCGTCGCGGTCTCCCCCACCAACCTGCTGCTCTGCCTGGTCGGCGCCCTCGTCGGCACGCTGGTCGGCGTGCTGCCCGGCATCGGCACCATCGCTACCGTCGCGATGCTGCTGCCGATCACCTTCGGCCTGCCGCCGGTCGGTGCGCTGATCATGCTCGCCGGCATCTATTACGGCGCGCAATATGGCGGCTCGACCACCTCGATCCTGGTCAACATCCCCGGTGAGGCGACCTCGGTGGTGACGACGCTCGACGGCTTCCAGATGGCCAAGCAGGGCCGTGCTGGACCAGCGCTCGCAATTGCCGCGATCGGCTCCTTCATCGCCGGCTGTGCGGCGACCGTGCTGATCGCCGTGCTCGGCGCGCCGCTGACCAAACTGGCGCTCGCGTTCGGCCCGGCCGAATATTTCTCGCTGATGGTGCTCGGCCTGATCTTCGCGGTGGTGCTCGCCAAGGGCAGCGTACTGAAGGCGATCGCGATGATCGTGTTCGGCCTGTTGCTGTCGATGGTCGGCTCCGACATCGAGACCGGTGCCTCGCGCATGGCGTTCAACGTCCCCGAGCTCGCCGACGGCCTCGGCTTCGCCACGGTGGCGATGGGGGTGTTCGGCTTTGCCGAGATCATCCGCAACCTCGACTCCGGCGCCGAGATGGATCGCGAGCTGGTGCAGCAGAAGATCACCGGTCTGATGCCGACCAAAAAGGACATGCGGGACTCGCTGCCGGCGATCTTCCGCGGCACGGTGCTGGGCTCGATCCTCGGCATCTTGCCGGGGGGCGGCGCGGTGATCGCCTCCTTTGCCGCCTACACCTTCGAGAAGAAGATCGCGAAGGACCCCTCGCGCTTCGGCCGCGGCGCGATCGAAGGCGTCGCGGCGCCGGAAAGCGCCAACAACGCCGCCGCGCAGACCTCGTTCATCCCGCTGCTCACGCTCGGCATCCCGCCGAACGCGGTGATGGCGCTGATGGTCGGCGCCATGACCATTCACGGCATCGTGCCGGGGCCGCAGGTGATGCAGAAGCAGCCCGATCTGGTCTGGGGCATGATCGCCTCGATGTGGATCGGCAACCTGATGCTGATCATCATCAACCTGCCGCTGGTCGGCATCTGGGTGCGCCTGCTGCGGGTGCCGTACCGGCTGATGTTCCCCTCGATCGTGGTGTTCTGCGCGATCGGCATCTACTCGATCAACAACGCGCCTGTCGACGTGGTGCTGGCCGGCTTGTTCGGCCTGGTCGGCTACTGGCTGATCAAGCATGATTTCGAGCCGGCGCCGCTTCTGCTCGGCATGGTGCTCGGCCCGCTGATGGAGGAGAACCTGCGCCGGGCGCTGCTGATCTCGCGCGGCGACTGGTCGGTGTTCATCACCCGGCCGCTGTCCGCGGTGCTGATCGCGGCCGCCGCAGGCCTGCTCGTGCTCGCGGTGCTGCCGACCCTGCGCAAGAAGCGCGACGAGGTGTTCGCCGAATCCGAGAGCTGATCGCCACATGCTGCATCAAACCGCCGCAAGGCTGCGGCGGTTTGATGCGTTACGCCTCCTGAACGAGTCTGCTAGGCCAGCGGAACGATACTCGTTTGGGGGACATCGCGATGTCATTCCGTGCCGTGCTGGCGTGGCCGCTTGCCGCGCTCGCGCTTCTGGCTGCGTCCGTCTGCGCATCATGGGCGCAGGACTATCCGGCGCGGCAGATCACCATGATCGTGCCGTTCGCGGCCGGCGGTCCGACCGATGTGGTGGCGCGCGTCGTATCGGCCCACATGGCCCAGACGCTCGGGCAGCCGATCGTGATCGAAAACGCCGTCGGCGCCGGCGGCACCACCGGCGCGGCGCGGGCCGCGCGCGCGGCGCCCGACGGCTACACCCTGATCACGGGACACATGGGCACCCATGCCGCGGCGGTGCCGCTCTATCCCAAGCTCGCCTATCATCCCGAAAAGGATTTCGAGCCGATCGCGCAGCTCGCGGGCACGCCGATCCTGGTGCTGGCGCGCAAGGATTTTCCGGCCTCCGACCTGAAGGCTTTCGTGGCCTATCTCAAGGCCAATACCGACAAGCTCAACATGGCCCATGCCGGCGTCGGCTCGGTGTCCCATGTCTCGTGCGAGCTGTTCAATTCCATCCTCGGCATCAAGCCGACCGGCGTGCCGTTCAACGGCACCGGCCCCGCGATGAACGCGCTGGTGGGGCAACAGGTCGACTACATGTGCGACCAGGTCATCAACGCCGTGCCGCAGATCCGCGGCGGCACCATCCGCGCCTACGCCGTGGCGACGCCGGAACGCAACCCGTCGCTCCCTGAACTATCCACCACGGCCGAGGCCGGCCTGGCCGCCTTCCAGGTTTCGGCATGGAACGCGATGTTCGCCCCGAAGGGGACGCCGGAGCCGATCCTCGCCAGGCTCAATGCAGCGGCGGCCAAGGCCTTGGACGACGAAAATGTTCGCAAGCGCCTGCTCGATCTCGGCAGCGATATCCCCAAGCTCGACGAGCGCAGCCGCGCCGCGCTGGGCAGGCTGGTGCAAAGCGAGATCGCCCGCTGGAGCGGGGTCCTGAAGACGGCGCAAAACTGATCTGAAACCGGCCGGATTGGCCACCGTGGCAAGGGCGGAACGCGGGTTCCGCCCTTGCCGTTTCGGGGCAGAATTCACACTTTTTCGGGGTATAATCCGCGCGTGGGCCTGAGTCGCCGCTGTCGGTTGGCGTCAGCCGCCGCTACAGTCGGCGCCCGCTTGCTCCGGACCCAGCGAGAAGCCGAACCCTTAAAAGCCGACCGCCATGCATCAATATCACGACCTGCTCGAACGGATTCTCTCTGACGGCGTCGAGAAGCATGACCGCACCGGCACCGGCACGCTGTCGATCTTCGGCCACCAGATGCGCTTCAATCTGTCGGCCGGCTTTCCGATGGTGACCACCAAGCGGCTGCCGCTGAAGGCGATCGTCCACGAGCTGCTCTGGTTCCTGAAGGGCGACACCAACGTCAAATATCTGCGCGACCACGGCGTCACCATCTGGGACGAATGGGCGGACGAGAACGGCGATCTCGGTCCGGTCTACGGCTCGCAATGGCGCTCCTGGCCGGCGCCGGACGGCCGCCGCATCGACCAGATCAGGAATGTCGTCGAGATGATCAGGAAGAACCCGGACTCGCGCCGGCTGATCGTCAGCGCCTGGAATCCGGCCGAGGTCGACAAGATGGCGCTGCCACCCTGCCACTGCCTGTTCCAGTTCTATGTCGCGAATGGCAAATTATCCTGCCAGCTCTACCAGCGTTCGGGCGACGTGTTCCTCGGCGTGCCCTTCAACATCGCCTCCTATGCGCTGCTGACCATGATGGTGGCGCAGGTCACGGATCTGAAGGTGGGCGAATTCGTGCACTCGTTCGGCGACGCCCATCTTTACTCCAACCATATCGAGCAGGCGCGGCTGCAACTGGCGCGCGCGCCGCGCGCATTGCCGGTCATGCAGATCAACCCCGACGTGAAGGACATCTTCGGCTTCCGTTACGAGGACTTTTCGCTCGTCGGCTACGACCCGCACCCGCACATCAAGGCTGAAGTCG